>NZ_JBEOPL010000002.1:0-337324 GCF_040310065.1 Shewanella sp. TB7-MNA-CIBAN-0143 | reverse complement strand
ACCTAGATGTTGCACCACCCGCACGTCATCCTCGAATGCTTTAATCGGGGATCCAGGTGTTGCTTAGATTTTAGAACCCAGAATCCCAGTACCCCAGAACCTAGATGTTGCACCACCCGCACGTCATCCTCGAATGCTTTAATCGGGGATCCAGGTGTTGCTTAGATTTTAGAACACAGAACCTAGCACCTAGTACCTAGATTTTCGCTTGGCACAGTAAATGCATTCAGCTAATCAAATGTTATTATTTTGACGGAGCGACCATGTATTTAACACGAGCGTTAACACATACCGATCATTCAGATTATGAGTTATCTGCGTCAGCTTCGTCTATCACTACAACTGATATAGAGGCGAAATCGCCAGCTGTTGCGGCGAATTCAGTTCAGCAGCGTAATGTGAACTCAGCTACTAGCTCAACTACTAACTCAGCCATTAACGTAACCACTGCGGTTATCAGTTCTTATTCTAGTAAGGCCGCCAATATGTCTAATCAAATGGCGCATATTCTTCAAGCTATGCCATCTGGCGTAGTTATCCTAGATGGTGACGGCGTAGTGACACTCGCCAACCCGGTTGCCACCGAATTACTTGGTCGACCGCTGCAAGGTTCGCGTTGGTTTGATATTATCCATCGTGCATTTGCGCCACAAGATGATGATGGCCATGAAGTGTCACTTAAAAATGGTCGACGAGTAAAGTTGGCTATTACACCATTAGCACCAGAACCTGGACAGTTGATTGTGTTAACCGATCTTACCGAAACCCGTTTATTGCAAAAAAACCAGTCTCATTTACAGCGTTTATCGGCGTTAGGCAAAATGGTGGCGACATTGGCCCATCAAGTGCGTACTCCGTTATCTGCGGCTTTGTTATATGCCTCGAATCTTGCGAGCCCCAAATTATCTGACTCAGCGCGGTCTAAGTTCCAATCTAAATTGGTTGACAGGCTTAATGAGCTTGAGCGTCAAGTTAATGACATGTTGCTAATGGCAAGAGGACGTCAAGACGGGATGGCTGAATCGGTTTCTATGGATGAGATTATTAGCCAAGTAATGGCCAGTTGCGAACCGATTGCAGATAAAAAACACTGCCAGTTGGTTGTTGAAGACACTTCACATTCGTTGATGCTTGCTAACGCCAATGCTCTCAGTTCTGCGGTAAATAATTTGGTAATGAATAGCCTTGAAGCGGGCGCCACAAAAATAAAAGTCAGTGCCAGTGAAACCCCTGATGGATTGATGCTTGATGTTATCGACAATGGCAAAGGGTTGGAGCCGTCGATGCAACAACAAATACTTGAACCGTTTTTTACCACTAAAAGCCAGGGTACCGGTTTGGGCTTAGCGGTGGTGCAGTCGGTAGTGCGTAACCATGGCGGACAAATTCAATTGTCGTGTAAGCCTGGAATGGGTTGCCATATTAGGTTGAGCTTTCCACACATGAACAAAGCAAGTGATCAGGAGGTGAAGCGTGGCTGAAGCAAATATTCTATTAGTTGAAGATGATGCCGATTTACGTGAGGCATTGCTTGATACCCTAATGCTTGCCCATTACGACTGTGTTGATGTGGGTAGTGCTGAAGAAGCCATTTTAGCCTTGAAAGCCAACCAATTTGATATGGTGATTAGCGATGTGCAGATGGACGGCATTGGTGGTATGGGCTTGCTAAGCTATTTACAACAACACCAACCTAAATTGCCGATATTGCTAATGACCGCTTATGCCACTATTAACAGTGCGGTGAGTGCGATGAAGTTAGGCGCGGTGGATTACCTTGCTAAGCCTTTTGCACCAGAAGTGTTATTAAATCAAGTGTCACGTTATTTACCCTTAAAGCTAAACCACGATAAACCTGTGGTTGCCGATGAAAAAAGTTTAGCCTTGTTGGCGCTGGCGCAGCGCGTTGCGGTGTCTGAAGCCTCAGTAATGATTATGGGCCCAAGTGGCTCAGGTAAAGAGGTATTGGCGCGCTATATTCACCAACATAGCCAACGCCATGACCAGCCGTTTATTGCAATTAACTGCGCGGCGATACCAGAAAACATGCTAGAAGCGACCTTATTTGGTTACGAAAAAGGCGCATTTACTGGCGCTTATCAAGCCTGCCCTGGTAAATTTGAACAAGCCCAAGGCGGCACAATATTACTGGATGAAATATCTGAGATGGAACTTGGTTTACAAGCTAAGTTATTGCGGGTATTACAAGAGCGTGAAGTTGAGCGTTTAGGTGGGCGTAAAACCATTAAACTGGATGTACGCGTACTAGCTACCTCAAATCGCGATTTAAAAGCCATGGCAACGGCGGGGGAGTTTAGAGAAGATTTATATTATC
Source organism: Shewanella sp. TB7-MNA-CIBAN-0143 (assembly GCF_040310065.1). Taxonomy (NCBI): domain Bacteria; kingdom Pseudomonadati; phylum Pseudomonadota; class Gammaproteobacteria; order Alteromonadales; family Shewanellaceae; genus Shewanella; species Shewanella sp. TB7-MNA-CIBAN-0143. The sequence continues at coordinate 334,989 of NZ_JBEOPL010000002.1, read as the reverse complement.
GTATTAACGTATTTCCGTTAACGTGGCCAGCGCTGAACCAACGCCCAGCAGATATTTTACCGTTAGCGCGCCATTTATTAGTTAAGCATGCCAAAGCATTGAATATGACGTGGGTACCTAAATTGGATGATGCCGCCACTCGACGATTATTGACTTATCGCTGGCCGGGTAATGTGCGGGAACTTGATAACGTGATTCAGCGTGCATTGATTTTACGGGTAAACGACGATATTGGCGTTAATGATATTATTATCGATTCTGCTGATGTGAACTTATTGCCAACAGATCACTTTGAGGTTGATAAACCGGCCGAAGTCGAAGGCTTGGGTGACGAATTAAAAGCCCAGGAGCATGTGATTATTTTAGAAACCCTTAATCAATGTCAGGGTAGTCGCAAATTGGTTGCTGAAAAATTGGGGATCAGTGCCCGGACATTACGTTATAAAATGGCTAAAATGCGAGATATGGGCATTCAACTTCCGGCTTAGCATAACTAATTACCACAAGGTAATTAGTTAACCTTAGATTTTATACTCTAATTAAGCCTGTTTTTTATTGCCAACCCCCGTAAATAGGTAAAAAGTAACCTGCTCACTTACTGAAAAGGTTACTTTTCACCTGGATTATTCTGGCCTTTCACTTACTCATCACTTACTCATCACTTACTCATCACTTACTCATTACTTACTCATTACTTACTAATATCCGGCCAATGGTAATACTGGCACCTAAATTGCTTTAACTCCTTATCAGTTATTGTTGTCGTCAAAAAGTCGACGAAAGGGAGTTACACCATGCAGATTAGCGCAAATCCATTAATGCAAGAAATGCAATCGCTTCGCGGCGAGATAGCCCCTTCTATTGGTTCATCTATTCGACCTAACCTTACCCAGCAAGTGAATAACACCACTGGTGCTGATTTCAGTCAGCTATTGTCTCAGGCTGTAGGTAGCGTCAATGAACTGCAACAATCATCATCAAGCTTAGCCACTCGTTTAGACATGGGCGACACCACGGTGACCCTGTCTGATACCGTTATTGCGCGTGAGAAAGCCGGCGTTGCCTTTGAAGCAACAGTGCAGGTGCGTAATAAATTGGTCGACGCTTATAAAGAAATTATGAGTATGCCTGTTTAGTTGCCAAAAGCATTAAGCACTAAATAACATAACCACATCAGATATAGCAGGTACGCATTGTGAGCACAGACATTATGGTAGGTTCGGATTCAACAGCCGATGGCGGTGTCCAACAAGAGAACAAATCTGGACTTCTTGGTGGCGTTGGTGGTGCAGATATGATGCGTCAAGTGATCATGATTCTGGCATTAGCAATATGCCTTGCTATGGCTGTTTTTGTGATGATGTGGGCGCAAGAGCCTGATTATCGTCCACTAGGAAAGATGGAAACCGCAGAGATGATCCAGGTACTCGATGTGCTGGATAAAAATCAGATTGATTATCAAATCAACGTTGATGTGGTCAAAGTACCTGAAGATAAATATCAAGAAGTAAAGTTACTGCTTAGCCGTGCGGGTATTCAAAGTAGCACTCAGGCCAATGATTATTTAAACCAAGACAGTGGTTTTGGTGTTAGCCAACGTATGGAGCAAGCGCGCTTAAAACAAAGCCAAGAACAAAATCTCGCTCGAGCTATCGAAGAGTTGAAAAGTATTAGTCGTGCAAAAGTCATTTTAGCATTACCAAAAGAAAATGTTTTTGCCCGTAATGCCTCTAAGCCAAGTGCGACCGTTGTGGTGAGTGTGCGTCGTGGCGGGCTAGGCCAAGAAGAGATTGATGCCATTGTTGATATCGTTGGTTCAGCGGTGCAGGGATTGGTGCCTTCTCGCGTGACAGTAACCGATTCAAATGGGCGTTTACTTAATTCTGGTAGCCAAGATGGCACCTCGGCTCGAGCCCGTCGTGAGCAAGAGATCGTACAGCAACAAGAAGCTGAATATCGTAAGAAAATCGAATCAATCTTGATGCCAATTTTAGGGCCTGAAAATTTTACCTCGCAAGTTGATGTGAATATGAACTTTACTGCAGTGGAGCAAACGGCAAAGCGTTTCTCTCCTGATTTACCGGCTATTCGCAGTGAGATGATTATAGAACGTAACTCATCTGGTCAAAGTTCTGGCGGTATTCCTGGTGCGTTAAGCAATCAACCGCCGATGGAGTCTGACATTCCGCAAGTGGCGGGGGAAGCAACTGCCTCAGCCGCATCTGGTGATTCTTCAAAAGAAGCTACGCGTAATTATGAATTAGACACTACGATAAGCCATACTCGTCAGCAAATTGGCGTAGTACGTCGTGTGAGTGTGTCAGTAGCGATTAACTTTAAACCAGGGCAAGTAGACGAAAATGGCCAGGTAACTCGCGTGGCACGAACTGAGCAAGAGTTAACTAATATTCGTCGTTTATTAGAAGGCGCAGTAGGTTTTAGCACTCAACGTGGTGATGCGCTTGAAGTGGTTACGGTTCCTTTTATGGATCAGCTTATTGAAGCGTTACCAGAGCCCGATATGTGGGAGCAACCATGGTTTTGGCGTGCAATTAAACTGGCTTTAGGTGCAATTGTTATTTTAGTGCTTATATTAGCGGTTGTTAGACCGATGCTTAAAAAGCTAACTAACCCTAACGGGGTTAACATGCCAGATGATGTTCGCCCTGGACATGAGTTAGCCGAAATTGAAGATCAGTATGCTGCAGATACCTTAGGTATGCTAAATACCAAAGAAGCGGAATACAGTTATGCTGATGATGGATCAATTCATATACCTAATTTACATAAAGATGATGATATGATTAAAGCCATTAGAGCGTTAGTGGCTAACGAGCCTGAACTTTCCACTCAAGTAGTTAAAAACTGGTTACAAGACAATGGCTAATGAAAAAAAAGATAAAGTAGAAAAATCAACAGCATTTGACCCAGATCTAGTAACTGGTGTTGAGAAAACGGCCATTTTACTGCTTAGCTTGAGTGAAGCCGATGCTGCGTCAATTTTAAAACACTTAGAACCTAAGCAGGTGCAAAAAGTGGGTATGGCAATGGCGGCGATGGATGACTTTGGTCAAGAAAAAGTCATTGGTGTTCATAAATTATTTTTAGACGATATTCAAAAGTTTTCATCTATTGGTTTTAACAGTGAAGAGTTCGTCCGTAAAGCGTTAACCGCGGCATTGGGTGAAGACAAAGCTGGTAACCTGATTGAACAGATTATTATGGGCAGCGGTGCTAAAGGCCTTGATTCATTAAAATGGATGGACGCACGCCAAGTTGCTACCATTATTCAAAATGAACATCCGCAAATTCAAACCATTGTATTGTCGTATTTAGAACCAGATCAAGCGGCTGAAATTTTTAGTCAGTTCCCTGAAAATACTCGCCTAGATTTAATGATGCGTATTGCTAATCTTGAAGAGGTTCAGCCGGCGGCATTGCAAGAATTAAACGACATTATGGAAAAACAATTTGCGGGTCAAGGTGGTGCGCAGGCAGCTAAAATGGGCGGCCTAAAAGCGGCAGCCAATATTATGAACTATCTCGATACAGGTATTGAGAGTCAGATAATGGAAACCATGCGTGAGTCTGACGAAGAAATGGCGCAACAAATACAAGATATGATGTTTGTGTTTGAGAACTTAATTGACGTGGATGATCGTGGTATTCAGGCCTTGTTGCGCGAAGTTCAGCAAGATGTGCTGATGAAAGCGCTCAAAGGTGCTGATGAAGGATTGAAAGAGAAAATTTTAGGCAATATGTCTAAACGTGCAGCAGAATTACTGCGCGACGACTTAGAGGCCATGGGGCCAATTCGTATTAGTGAAGTAGAAGTGGCACAAAAAGAAATTCTGTCTATTGCCCGTCGACTCAGTGATAGTGGCGAAATTATGCTAGGCGGCGGTGGTGGCGACGAGTTCTTATAACATCATCACTTTTATTAAGGCGTTGTGGTTGGCCGTTTATGTATAGAGACTCTTTGTACTGGCGATGTTAACGAGTTATCTCTATTGGGCATTTTTATAGGGATAACGCTCGCCTAATGATATTGACGGTTATTACTAATATGGTTGATGCCAGTACGGTTATTGTTAGTACGGTTAATACCAGTACGATTATTACTAATATGGTTGACGCCAGTACGGTTATTGTTAATACGGTTATTGTTAATACGGTTAATACCAGTACGATTAATCCCATGTTCGACGATTATCATTTTGCTTTGCGCCAATGTTTTCTACTATACAAGTGATCAATTATGCCAGAATCAAAATCACCTAAAGATGGACTCAATGCCGATAATGAGCATGAATTTAGTCATTGGCAATTACCTGATATTACAAAAGATAACAGTTTAGAACCTTCAAATTTATTTGGTAAATTTTCTGAAGCTCATATTCCTGATCCCGTTACTGGGGCCGAAAAATCTATGGCGCCACCAACTATGGCGCAAATAGAAGATATCCGTGCAGCGGCAGAGCAAGAAGGTTTTGAGCAAGGTCAACAAGAAGGCCATCAACAAGGATTAGAGCAAGGGCGCTTAGAAGGGCTAGAGCAAGGCCATCAGCAAGGTTTTTCGCAAGGTGAACAACAAGGTTTAGAAGCGGGCCAAATTAAGGCCAATGAGCTTATTGAACAACTTAATCAAATTATTTCCCAATTTGAACTGCCATTATCAATATTAGATAACGAAATTGAAGCTGAACTGTTAGCCATGACAATAAGCTTAGCAAAGTCGGTAATTGGTCATGAATTAAAGACTCACCCTGAGCATATATTATCAGCGTTACGCCAGGGTGTTGACGCGTTACCACTCAAAGAACAACGGGTTAAATTACGTTTTAGTCCAGACGATGCAGAACTTGTTAATCAATTTTACAGTACTGAACAGTTGCAAAAAAATCAGTGGAAAATTGATATTGATCCAACGTTATCAAATGGTGACTGTATGATTGAAAGTGTGCGTTCCTCTGTTGATTTACGTGTCGAACAACGTATTAACCAGGTATTTAGTGAACTGGACGCTCAGTCAAATCAGTTAGCCAAAACGGTACAACAGCAAAAAACCACAGATTCACAATATCAAACCACATCAGTCGATAATTTAAATGATTTTCAAAACGTTAATCAAGCGACTGACGGTATCGACACTATCGACAATAAAGACGCGATCGATAATAAAGACAATATCGACAATATCGACACTATCGATAATAAAGACAATAGCAACAGTACAGATACCATTGATAGTACGAGCAATAGTACTAGCAATAGCGAGTCTCTCTCAGCAGATGTTGCCCCTCAGGTCGCAGATATTAGCGCGAACCCAGATGTTGCCAATGCGGCTGATACTGATGCATCTGTTAATACAAGCTCACAAGTTAATACCGCGGTAGCTGATACTGCTGATGATATTAAACAACAGACGAAAGACTTATCTCAAGGAAGCAGTGATGAGCACTCGTCAACATAAGCTCCTCAATAAATTTGCGGTGCATCATAAACACGTGCTGCCGCTGCGACCTGTTGCCAGCGGCCAGTTAGTTAGGGTTGTTGGTTTAACGCTTGAGGCAACAGGCTGTCGTGCTCCTGTTGGCAGTTTATGCTCTATTGAAACCATGGTTGGTGAGTTGGTTGCCGAGGTTGTGGGGTTTGATGATTCATTACTGTATTTAATGCCTATTGAAGAGCTTAGAGGCGTATTACCCGGCGCACGTGTTAAACCGTTAGGTGAACAATCGGGTTTAAATGTCGGCTTGTCATTATTAGGCCGTGTATTAGACGGTAGTGGCGTGCCATTAGATGGTTTAGGTCCACTTAATACCGATCAACATGCTGCTCGGCATGGTCCTTACATTAATCCATTATCACGACGAGCGATTACTGAACCGCTGGATGTTGGCGTGCGCGCAATAAACTCTATGTTAACAGTAGGCAAAGGTCAGCGAATGGGCTTGTTTGCCGGTTCTGGTGTGGGTAAAAGTGTGCTGCTTGGCATGATGACACGAGGCTCTAAAGCCGACATTATTGTGGTGGGTTTAGTGGGTGAACGTGGTCGTGAAGTTAAAGAGTTTATTGAAGAAATTTTGGGTAAAGAAGGTCGCGCGCGTTCAGTTGTGGTGGCTGCGCCGGCAGATACGTCGCCGTTAATGCGTTTACGAGCCTGTGAAACGTCCACTCGTATCGCTGAGTATTTTCGTGATTTAGGTTACGATGTTTTATTGTTAATGGACAGTTTGACACGTTATGCCCAAGCACAACGAGAAGTGGCTCTTGCCGTTGGAGAGCCTCCGGCGACTAAAGGCTATCCGCCATCGGTATTTGCTAAGTTACCACGTTTGGTCGAACGAGCCGGTAATGGCGGTGCTGGCCAGGGGTCTATTACTGCTTTTTATACCGTACTAACAGAAGGCGATGATCAACAAGACCCGATTGCCGATGCGTCGCGAGCCATTTTAGATGGCCACATTGTATTATCTCGTCAGCTTGCCGATTCTGGCCATTATCCTGCTATTGATGTGGAAGCATCTATTAGCCGTGTCGCACCTATGGTGATCAGTGTTGAACATCTAGAAGCGATGCGTAAAGTTAAACAAATGTATTCTTTGTATCAACAAAACCGAGACCTTATTTCTATTGGTGCATATGCCCAAGGCAGCGATCCTCGAATTGATAATGCAATACGTTTACAACCGGCAATGAATGCTTTTTTACGCCAGGGATTTAAAGAGCCTGTGAGTTTTGAAGAAAGTCGAGTGATGTTGACTCAAATAGCCGCACAATGTCAGGGATAACCTAAATGAATCGAACTGACCCCTTATTAACGGTATTGAAGTTAGCCACGGCGGCTGAAGATCAAGCGGCATTACAGCTTAAATCTGCGCAATTTGAAAGACAAAAGCGTCAAGGTCAACTCGATGCTCTAAACAACTATCGCTTAGATTATATGAAACAGATGGAAGGGCATACTGGGACGACATTACGCGCTAACCAATATCATCAATTTCATCAGTTTATCCGCCAAGTGGATAGCGCTATTATTCAGCAAGTTGGTGCGGTTAAAGATGCCGAAAAACAAGTGGGTTATCGTCAAGTTCATTGGCAAGAAAAACAGCAAAAACGCAAAGCTGTTGAAATGTTGTTAGCCCAAAAAGCCACCAAAGCAAGGGTAATAGAAGCCAAACGTGAGCAAAAAATGTCAGATGAGTTTGCGATGCAACAATATATTCGTCGGAAACTCAAATAGTCCTTCAAGTGGTAATGTCCTTTAACACTAATATCGTATCACACACACTTATTGGCTAATCCCTTTGATTGTTGTCATCTAAAGAGGATCCAACCAATACGTGTTGGCATTTAAATTGCTTAATATTATTCATTGAAATATAAATCGTCAGCTAAGCGACAGTGAAACCTTCATTATGAGCTTTTTAAGATGATGTTATGTATGTAGTGAAATAGACCTACATATAACCCATAGCGTTAGATTGCAGAGTTGTTTTTTAGACGATAAATTACCTAACCTTGTTTGATTGAGTGGAGCAGATTATGCAGCAGATGAGCAATATCTTACTTGGCAATAGCGGTAAACCTGCTGATGTAGGTGTAAAAGGGAACATGCAAGATGTTGACAATACATCGTTCTTATCTGCTTTTAATCAAGCTAGTGAAGCCGAACTGGCTACAACGAACCGCGCGAGTAATGTGCCTGTATTGTTAGATGCGGAAGCAGAAAACATAGAGGCAAGCAATGCTCTTGAGCTATCTAGCGACGAAAATGCTGATGCTGAAATGATTTTTGCTCAGCTGAATATGGCAGATGCTATCAATAAACGTCATTCCTCTGGCGGAAATGAATTGCCGCATATCGATCAATCTGAGGTTTATGTTGACGAAACTTTTTCAACAGACCCCACAAACCGCAGCATTGTTGATAATGATGTTATTGAGTTGCCTGCAGACTTTGTGACGGTCAAAGAGGCTTTATCCCAGCTGAGTTCTGAAGAACTCGACAATTTAATGGCTTTTGCTGATTTATCAGTAAAAGATTTACAAGCACTAGATAAGCAAGCGTTAAGTGAGTTACTCAGTGACTTTACTCTACAAACCGCTGCTGTCGCTAACAGTGATGAATCTGCAGAAGGCAAACTTAACAGTACAGAACAACGCCAAATTGATGGTTCAGTTGTTACCAGTGCGGCCATTCAAAGCCAAGCCAATACTGCAAATCTTAATACAGCCAATCTTAATGCAGTTAATATTAGTACAGCCAATCTTAATACCGTCAATATTAATGCTGCAGCTGCTAATTCTGATGTAGATCGCTCTTTTAGCTCTGCGGCTTCAGTGGGTTCTGCCCAAGGGATGACTGTCGATCCCAAGACTATTTTAGGTAATAGCACGGGTATTGATGGCAATATCCAATCAGAGACCGATACTACCAAAGTATTGGCAAAAGCTGATTTTTCTGTGGTACTCGATACCTTAGCGACAAAACGCGCCTCTGGAGATGCTTCAGCTAATGTCAATCCGGCTAATTTTGGATTAGATACTGTGACCGATATGAGCGACACTGACACCAAGGTGTTACAAAATCAGAGTAGCTTTACTCCTATACACAAAAGTGACGTGCCGCAATTCCAGTTATCGCTAAGACCACAAGGAGAGCCAGGCGCTCAAATGCAAGAGATGATCCAGCGTTTTTCTCCGGTAATGAAACAACAGTTAATAACCATGGTAAGTAATGGTATCCAACAAGCTGAAATTCGTCTTGATCCGCCAGAGCTCGGTCATTTAACGGTTAAGATTCAAATCCAAGGCGATCAAACTCAGGTGCAGTTTCATGTTGCTCATTCGCAGACCCGCGATATTGTAGAACAGGCCATGCCACGATTACGCGATATGCTTGCTCAAGAAGGGTTACAACTGACCGATAGTCATGTGTCTCAAGGTGGTGGCGGTAGTGAACAACAGCAAGAACAATCAGGACATCAAGCTGCAGGAGATGGCCAGCTGGACGAAATTTCAGCACAAGAGGTTAGCTTGATGACAAATCCATCAAGGAGTTTACATTCAGCTATAGATTATTATGCTTAAGCAGGTAACCTATAGCAATAATGTGACTTTTGAAGAATAGCGAGTTATATCGCTACGTTTTAATGTTAATCACAATGTTGATTAGGAACCATAATGGCTGAACAAGAATTAGAGTTAAATGAAACCCCTGAAGGCGGCAAGAAAAGCAACAAGCTGATTATATTTGGCGCTATTGGTTTGGTGCTGGCACTACTCATTGGCGGTGGATTGTGGTTTTTTATGGGGTCAGACGAGCCTGCACCTACTGCAACAAACAGCGATGCCACTGCTGAAGCTGCTGCGCCAATAGTTAGTGCTGAGGCTGAATATGTTGGCATGCCAAGACCTTTTCTATTTAACTTACCCGGTGTTGATCGCGCTAGGCTGGTTGAAATAAAAGTTCAGTTAATGGTACGCGGCACTGATGATAGTGTGCTTATACAAAAGCATATTCCGTTGATTGAGGATGCATTATTAACAACTTTTAGTGCAGCTGATGTGCAAAAGTTGAGTACTCAAGTCGGAAAAGATGAGCTACGTCAGCTAGCGTTACTCAATGTTCAAAATACGCTGCAACCAATAACAGGCAAGAAAGTCGTTGAAAAAGTCCTGTTTACTGGCTTTGTAATGCAATAACCAAAAGCATTTACTGCTAAGGCAACGATGTGAGTGATTTATTAAGCCAAGATGAAATTGATGCGCTGTTGCATGGTGTTGATGATGTCGATGATGATGAGATTGAAGAGGACAGTGCCGATGCGCGTTCTTACGATTTCTCGTCTCAAGACCGAATTGTACGTGGACGTATGCCTACGCTTGAAATCGTTAATGAACGATTTGCTCGGCATTTACGCATCAGTATGTTTAACATGATGCGTCGTGCTGCTGAAGTGTCGATTAATGGCGTGCAAATGCTTAAGTTTGGCGAGTATGTGCATACTTTATTTGTGCCAACCAGTTTAAATATGGTGCGTTTTAGTCCTCTTAAGGGTACGGCGTTAATTACCATGGAAGCCCGTTTAGTCTTTATTCTGGTGGATAATTTCTTTGGTGGTGATGGCCGTTTTCATGCCAAAATTGAAGGCCGTGAATTTACCCCAACAGAACGCCGCATTGTACAGTTATTGCTTAAAATTATTTTTGAAGATTACAAAGAAGCATGGTCACCAGTAATGGATGTGGAGTTTGAGTATCTCGACTCTGAAGTGAATCCGGCAATGGCGAATATTGTTAGTCCAACAGAAGTTGTGGTCATTAATTCGTTCCATATTGAAGTTGATGGTGGTGGCGGTGATTTCCATATCACTATGCCGTATTCAATGATAGAACCCATCCGTGAGTTACTCGATGCCGGTGTTCAAAGTGATAAACAAGATACCGATATGCGCTGGTCGCAAGCATTACGTGATGAAATTATGGATGTGCAGGTCGGTTTTGATGTCAATGTTGTTGAGCATGAAGTGACATTACGTGATGTAATGGGCTTTAAAGCGGGCGATATTATTCCTATTGATTTACCTGAACATATTATGATGCGTATTGAAGGCTTACCGACTTATCGTTGTAAAATGGGTAAATCACGTGATAATTTAGCGTTAAAAATTAGTGAAAAAATCCCGCGGCCAGAAACAGTTAAAACAGAGCTGCAATTAGTGACTCGCAAAGGCAAGTCGCGTGATATTTCAGAGTTATAAGGTGAAGTAAATGAGCACAGAAGATACAGGTGATGACTGGGCTGCAGCCATGGCTGAGCAGGCTTTAGATGAAGCGGAACATGTTGAACTTGATGAGTTAGTCGATGACTCTAGGCCGATTACTAAAGAAGAAGCGGCTAAGTTAGATGGTATTTTAGATATTCCGGTCACTATTTCTATGGAAGTGGGACGCAGTTTTATCAGTATCCGTAATCTACTTCAGTTGAATCAAGGCTCGGTAGTCGAGCTTGATCGTGTTGCGGGTGAACCTTTGGATGTTATGGTTAATGGCACCTTGATTGCTCATGGTGAAGTTGTGGTAGTCAATGACAAATTTGGTATTCGTTTGACAGATGTCATTAGTCAAACAGAGCGAATTAAAAAGCTTAAATAATTTAAATTGTATTATAAACAATAATATAGCAAATATTAGCACGTGCTGAAGTTTGCTTGATTGGTTGCACAAACAAGGAATAGCAGTGGCGAATATAATACTAATGCTGAGCATTATGAGTGAGGCGTTAAGCGTCCCTGAAGTGTCTAGCACTCTAGCTAAAAATACCTCTGCTCACCCTGTTGAAGTGTCTAATGTGGCAACTTTGGCCAACATGGTTGGTGGATTAATTGTCGTATTAGCGCTTATTTTTTTGTTAGCTTATATTGTAAAACGCCTTAAGTTAGTGCCATCAAGTGGCGGTGTGATTAAAACGATTGCAGTGACTTCCATCGGCCAACGTGAAAAAGTGGTACTGGTGGAGGTTAATGGTCAGCAATATCTTCTAGGTGTTACTTCGCAACAAATAAATCTCATTGATAAATTAGCCACTCCCGTTGATGTTCCCGTATCTTCGTTTGCTAGTCGCCTAAAACTCGCTAAGGAACAGCAATAATGAATAAGTGCACTACTGTATTGATATTGGCAATGGTGGCGATAATTGCCATGGTAATATCCCCTTTAGCACTGGCTCAAGATGGGGTGTTACCCGCCTTAACGGTTACAACTGCTGCAGACGGAACCACTGAATATTCGGTAACTATGCAAATCTTATTGCTGATGACAGCAATGAGCTTTATCCCTGCTATGGTTATTATGCTTACTTCGTTTACTCGCATCATTGTGGTGTTATCGATATTAAGACAAGCGTTAGGCTTGCAACAAACACCTTCTAATCAGGTACTGATTGGCATCAGTTTGTTTATGACATTTTTTATTATGGCGCCTGTTTTTGACAAAATTTATGCTGAAGCTGTCGAGCCTTATATCAATGAAACCATGACGTTAACGCAAGCTTATGATGTTGGCAAAGAGCCCATTAAAACATTTATGTTGTCGCAAGTTAGAACCACCGACTTACAAACATTCATTGAAATTTCCGGCTATAAAGATATTCAATCGCCAGAACAAACGCCTATGAGTGTGGTAATACCTGCATTTATTACCAGTGAATTGAAAACCGCTTTCCAAATTGGCTTTATGTTATTTGTACCTTTTTTAGTACTGGATTTAGTGGTCGCCAGTATTTTAATGGCTATGGGTATGATGATGTTGTCACCGATGATTGTGTCACTGCCCTTTAAAATCATGTTGTTTGTACTGGTTGATGGTTGGGGCTTAGTCATGGGCACGTTAGCGAATAGTTTCGGAATATAAGGCCACGTATTTATGTCTCCAGAATCGCTCATTGATATTTTTCGAGAAGCATTGTCAGTTATCGTACTGATTGTGTCAGCGATTATTTTACCCGGCTTGTTCATTGGTTTAATTGTCGCGGTATTTCAGGCTGCTACCTCAATTAATGAGCAAACCTTAAGTTTTTTACCACGTTTACTTGTGACGTTATTTGCGTTGATGTTTTTAGGCCATTGGCTAGTACAAACCATGATGGATTTCTTCTACGAGATGGTTAATCTCATTCCACAGGTTATAGGTTAAGTCATGGATATTTTGTTTGATGAAATCAGTCAAACAATTGCTGCTTATCTTTTGCCATTCTTTCGTATCTCTTCCATGCTTATGGTGATGGTGGTATTTGGCGCTAATACTACTCCCGCTCGAGTTCGGCTGATGTTATCCGTGGCGATAACAATGGCAGTTGCGCCTATTTTACCTCCGATTGAAAATGTCGAGTTAATGGCATTAAGCTCAGTTTTTGTGATTGCTCAGCAAATCTTAATTGGCGTCACTATGGGGTTTGTGACCCTAATGGTGATGCAAACCTTTGTGCTAACTGGGCAAATTATTGGTATGCAAACCAGTTTAGGTTTTGCCTCTATGGTCGACCCTGGCTCTGGTGAGCAAACACCAGTAGTGAGTAACTTTTTTCTATTATTAGCCACGTTAATCTTTTTGGCTGTAGATGGTCATTTACTCATGTTGCGGATGCTGGTGGCCAGTTTTGAAACCATTCCTATTTCAAATCAAGGCATTTCAATTGCCAATTACCGGGCCCTTGCTGATTGGGGCAGCTTCATGTTTGGTTCTGCATTAACGATGTCAATTTCGGCTATTGTTGCGTTGTTATTAATCAATTTGTCCTTTGGTGTGATGACTCGCGCCTCGCCTCAACTGAATATTTTCTCTATTGGTTTTCCGGTCACAATGGTCAGTGGTTTGTTGATTTTGTGGTTAACATTAGCACCTATCATGGCCCATTTTGATGAAGTGTGGATGGCTGCGCAGTTACTTATGTGTGATGTTCTGCAACTTCAATGTCAGCTTGATGGCTCAGTAGTATTCTAAGGGGCATGTATGGCAGAAAGTGACAGCGGTCAAGAACGCACAGAAGACCCCACATCCAAACGACTTGAGCAATCTCGAGAAAAAGGTCAAGTCGCTCGCTCTAAAGAGCTAGGCACGGCAGCGGTACTGCTTGCTGCGTCGGTTGGGTTTTCGATGACAGGACCGGCAATTGCCAAAAGCCTCTATAATATTATGAAGCAAATTTTCTCGATGGAGCGAGATCAAATTTTTGATACTAATTCCATGTTTCGGGTATGGGGAGTGGTGGGGGATGAGCTTGCCTGGCCGTTAATTAGCTTTATTGCTTTGCTAGCATTTGTGTCTTTTCTGGGTAACATTGTGTTGGGTGGCATATCTTTTTCTGTCAAAGCGTTTATGCCTAAAGGCAGTAAAATGAACCCGATGAACGGCTTTAAACGCATGTTTGGCACACAGGCATTAGTTGAGTTAACAAAAGGCATCGCCAAGTTTTCAGTGGTAGCATTGTCGGCGTATTTTCTGCTCAGTTTTTACTTCTATGATATTTTGACCCTCTCTAGCGATCATCTTCCTGGTAATGTTTACCATGCTTTAGATTTGCTCGTTTGGATGTTTATTTTACTCTGCAGCTCGATGTTATTGATTGTGATTATTGATGTGCCATTTCAAATTTGGAATCACAATAAACAACTTAAAATGACTAAGCAGGAAGTCAAAGACGAATATAAAGACACTGAAGGTAAACCTGAAGTTAAAGGCCGGATAAGACAAATGCAGCAGGAGATGGCACAACGGCGCATGATGACTGAAGTGCCTAATGCTGATGTGATTGTGGTTAACCCAGAGCATTATGCTGTGGCAGTTAAATACGATGTTAGTCGCTCATCTGCTCCTTATTTAATTGCTAAAGGTGTCGATGATGTTGCCTTTAGAATACGTGAAATTGCTCGGGAACATAACGTTGCTATTGTGTCGGCCCCGCCATTGGCTCGTGCTATTTACCATACCACTAAGATTGATCAACAAGTGCCAGAAGGTCTATTTACTGCTGTTGCGCAGGTATTGGCTTACGTATTCCAACTTAGGCAATATCAAAAAGGTAAAGGTCGTAGGCCAAAACCTATCCCGCTGAAACAACCCATACCAGATGATTTAAAGCATTAAAAAAATAGTCTATCTTAGATAAATAATATTTATGGCTTAATTTTTGCTTTGTATGTTTGTTCGCGTCAAATAACAGTCCATTGACGCCGTGATCTGACATAAAGGGTTCATCTTAATATGGATGCAAAAGCAGCTTTTGGCCAAATGAAACAAATAAAAGTATCTACTTTTAAAGGGATCGGAACGCCTTTATTAGTACTTGCTGCGTTAGGTATGGTGGTTTTACCCATTCCTGCTTTTTTGCTAGATATTCTGTTTTCATTCAATATTGCGTTGGCTTTAGTGGTGCTTTTAGTTGCTATTTATGCTGACAGACCACTCGATTTTGCCGCTTTTCCTACCGTATTATTAATCGCAACGCTGCTCAGACTCGCGCTAAACGTCGCCTCTACCCGTATTGTACTGCTTGAAGGTCATAATGGTGGTGCCGCTGCGGGTAAAGTGATTGAGGCCTTTGGTTCTGTGGTCATTGGCGGCAATTATGCTGTTGGTTTAGTCGTGTTCATTATTTTGATTATTATTAACTTTGCTGTGGTAACTAAAGGTGCAGGGCGTATTGCTGAGGTGAGTGCTCGTTTTACTTTGGATGCTATGCCGGGTAAGCAAATGGCCATTGATGCTGATTTAAATGCTGGCACATTAACCCAAGATCAGGCGCGGATCCGCCGTGCTGAAGTGACTCGTGAGGCCGATTTCTACGGTGCGATGGATGGTGCTTCAAAGTTTGTTAAAGGTGATGCCATTGCAGGGATAATGATCTTAGTCATCAATATGATTGGTGGATTTGTGATTGGGATGATCCAGCATGGATTAGACTTTTCTAGTGCAGTTGAAATTTATACCTTACTGACCATCGGTGATGGTTTGGTAGCGCAAATTCCCGGTTTGTTGTTGTCTATTGCTGCGGCCTTAATGGTCACTCGTCAAAATGAGTCTGGCGATATGGGTCAAATGATGTTTAGTCAGATGTTTGACAGTCATAAATCATTAGCCATTGCAGCTGGGTTACTCTTTATCATGGGTATTGTGCCTGGAATGCCTCATGTGGCATTTTTGACCTTTGCCTTTATTACTGCTGGTGCCGCGTATTTTATCTACAAGCGTAATGTTGATAAAAAACAAACTGCACTGACATTGGCAACTAAAGGGCCAGTAGAAACTAAAGATAAAGAACCTAAAGATTTAAGCTGGGACGATGTGCGTCATGTTGATACGATTGGTCTTGAAGTGGGTTATCGCTTAATTCCATTGGTTGATAAGTCTCAAGGTGGTGAGTTATTAGGCCGAATCAAGGGTGTGCGTAAAAAGTTATCCCAAGAGTTAGGTTTTTTAGTGCCAGCGGTGCATATTCGTGACAATCTAGACTTATCACCTAATGCGTATCGTATTTCCTTGATGGGAGTAGTGGTAGGCGAGGCTGAAGTTAGACATGACTGTGAGTTAGCGATTAACCCTGGCCAAGTTTACGGTAAACTTGATGGTATTGAAACTCGTGATCCCGCTTTTGGTTTAGAAGCGGTTTGGATAGCGCCAGAGCAACGTGAACATGCACAAACATTAGGCTATACCGTCGTCGATACCGCAACGGTTGTAGCCACTCACATAAGCCAGTTACTTACTAATAATGCGGCAAAACTATTAGGTTATGAAGAAGTGCAGCAGTTAATTGATATGCTTGCCAAGAACTCGCCTAAATTAGTTGATGGTTTTGTACCTGATGTGATGCAGCTAGGAACGGTCGTTAAAGTGATGCAAAACTTACTCAACGAAGGTGTTTCAGTTCGTGATCTACGCACCATAGTGCAGACATTGTTAGAATATGGTACCAAGAGTAATGACACTGAAGTATTAACTGCAGCAGTGCGTATAGCGCTAAAACGCATGATAGTACAAGAAATCTCGGGTCCAGAACTTGAAATCCCTGTCATTACATTGGCGCCAGAGTTGGAACAGATGTTGCATAAGTCTATGCAGGCTACCGGCGGCGAAGGACCTAATATTGAACCGGGCCTTGCAGAACGTATGCAGCAGTCTTTATTGGACGCTGCACAGAAGCAAGAAATGGTAGGGCAACCAGCCATTTTATTGACATCTGGTATGCTAAGGTCAACGCTGTCACGATTTGTTAAATACACTATTCCAAATTTACGAGTGATTTCTTATCAAGAAATACCAGACGAGAAACAGATTAGAATTGTTTCTGCTGTGGGCCAATAGTGATAACGTCAGTTTATAGAGGTGCGTAAGTGAAAATTAAACGATTTTTTGCCAAAGATATGCGCGCGGCATTGGCTCAGGTAAAAGAAACCTTAGGTTCTGACGCTGTCATTATGTCAAATAAAAAAGTCACCGGCGGAATCGAAATTGTCGCTGCTGTAGATTATGATGAACCTAAAGCCGCCATCGCATCACAAGCGCCGACTACCGGTTTTATGGATGTTAGTGACGATAGGGTGTCTTTAGGCGCTAAGCCTGTGATGAAAGCTCAATCAAAGGTGAATCCACCTCCGGCGGCTGATTCTTTACAGGCATTGCTTGAAAAGCAACATAACCGCATGAAGCAACAAATGTCTGTGCGTCAAGACGAACCTGAGTTACCAGAATGGGCCCGCCAATTACAAGGTGCTAAATCGGCCAAACCAGCATCAACTTCTCAATCGCAAATGGCTCCTGAACAAGCTAAAAAAACTAATAAAAACCAATCTGCCGATATGGATGCATTGCGTGAAGAGATGGCTTCACTACGAAGCTTATTGACTCATCAAGTATCATCTTTGATGAAGGACCAGAAAAAACGTACCGATCCTGTTGGTGCAATGCTTGAAAGTAAATTGATTGCGGCAGAGTTTTCTCCGGTAGTAGCTGCTAAACTGGCTGGATTAAGCCAGCACTATACGCCTGCAGATTTGGTGCGTGCATTACCGCAAAGTTTAGCTAACTTACTTGACAATCAAGGTGATGATATTGTTAAACGTGGTGGTGTTGTGGCATTTGTGGGACCTACTGGTGTAGGTAAAACAACGTCTTTAGCCAAAATTGCCGCCCGATTTGCTGCCCATCACGGCCCAGAGCAGGTCGCGTTGATTACCACAGATCATTACCGTATTGGTGCCTATGAGCAATTAGCCACTTACGGTAAAATAATGGGTTGTCCGGTCAAGCAAGCACATGATTTAACCGAATTAGAACAAATTCTCTATCAATTTAGAAATCGTAAGTTAGTATTAATTGATACCGCGGGTATGGGACAACGTGATATGCGTCTATATCAGCAACTTGATAATTTAACAGCAAATAGTAGGATCCCTATTCGGAGTTACTTAGTCTTATCTGCGACCGGCCAACGTCGCGTATTACAAGATGCTGTAGAACACTTTAAACGCATTCCATTATCAGGTGCAATTTTAACAAAGTTAGATGAATCAATATCAATTGCAGGTGCATTGAGCGTATTGATTCAAAATGAGTTACCATTAAGTTATGTTACTGACGGCCAACGTGTTCCTGAGGACATGAAAGTGGCTGATACGCTAGAGTTGGCTAAGCAGGCACTCTCGGCGTTAAATGAAACAGAACAACAATCGTCACAAGACACAGTGTGGTCTAATGACACAGCCTATGCATTTGAGTAAAGATATGACTCGGGATCAAGCAAGTGGTTTACGTATGATGAATCAACCAAATAACGATAAAGTTAAAGTCATTGCCGTATCCGGTGGTAAAGGCGGAGTGGGTAAAACGAGTGTGTCAATTAATACTGCCGTTGCATTAGCTGAAAAAGGCAAACGTGTATTAGTACTTGATGCTGATTTAGGTTTAGCCAACGTCGATGTCATGCTCGGGATCCGTGCTGAGAAAAATTTATCTCATGTTTTGTCCGGAGATGCCGAATTAGATGACATCATAGTACGCGGACCTAAAGGTATTGGCATTGTTCCAGCGACATCAGGTTCGCAAGCGATGGTTGAGTTGTCGCCAGCACAGCATGCAGGGTTAATACGTGCATTCAGTGAAATGCGTACTCAGTTCGATATTTTAATTGTCGATACTGCAGCCGGTATATCTGACATGGTGCTGAGTTTTTCTCGTGCATCACAAGATGTATTAATTGTTGTATGCGATGAACCGACATCGATTACCGATGCTTATGCATTGATTAAAATCCTAAGTCGTGAGCATGGCGTGTTCCACTTCAAAATTGTGGCAAATATGGTGCGTAGTTTACGAGAAGGTATGGAATTATTTGCTAAACTCAGTAAAGTGACGGATAGATTTCTAGATGTTGCTTTAGAACTAGTGGCAACAATACCGTTTGATGAGAATTTACGTAAAGCTGTTCGTAAGCAAAAGCTAGTTGTTGAGGCGTTTCCTAAATCACCTTCTGCTATTGCTTTCCATGGATTAGCCAATAAAATTATGACTTGGCCGGTTCCACAACAACCAGGCGGTCATTTAGAGTTCTTTGTTGAACGTCTTGTACAACGTAAGCCGATACAAGAAGGAAGAACGGGTGAATAAAGCCGCAGCGTATACTCAATTCGATAACAAAACGTCTATTGTTGAACAGTATGCACCGTTGGTAAAAAGAATTGCTCATCATATGCTGGCAAGATTACCTGCATCGGTGCAACTTGATGATTTATTACAAGCTGGAATGATGGGGCTACTTGAGGCTTCATCTAAATTTGATAACAGCAAAGGGGCTAAGTTTGAAACCTTTGCTGGTATTAGGATCCGTGGTGCTATGATCGACGAAATTCGACGTGGTGATTGGGTTCCTCGTTCTGTTCATCGCAATAATCGTCGTGTCGCACAAGTGATTGATGAATTAGGGCAGCAATTTGGGCGTGATGCTAATGATACAGAAATTGCTGAAAAGCTTGATATGTCACTCGATGAGTACCATCATATATTAAATGATGTTTCTGTGGGTAAAATCATAGGCATAGAAGATCTTGGTGTTTCGCAAGATGTGTTAATCACAAATAATGAAACACCAGATGAGGCCTTTGACTCACTTGCTGAAATTCAATTCCAATCTGCATTGGTTGAAGCAATTAAGACATTGCCAGAAAGAGATGCGCTAGTGTTGTCGTTATATTACGATGAGGCGCTAAATTTAAAAGAAATCGGTGCCATCCTTGAAGTTAGTGAATCGCGAGTTAGCCAGATATTAAGTCAGGCAATGCTCAGATTAAAAGCGAAACTCAAGCATTGGACACAAGAATAATAACTTATCTAGAGCAAACGAGTGTCAGCTCACCGGAGGAAACCTTGGACAAGAATATGAAGATTCTTATTGTTGACGATTTTTCAACAATGAGGCGTATCATTAAGAACTTGTTGCGAGATTTGGGATTTAATAATACCCAAGAAGCAGATGATGGCTCAACAGCCCTACCTATGTTGCAAAAAGGCGATTTTGATTTTGTGGTAACAGACTGGAATATGCCTGGAATGCAAGGTATTGATTTACTTAGAGCAATCCGTGCAGATGATTCGTTAAAGCATTTACCTGTGCTAATGGTAACTGCAGAAGCTAAGCGTGAACAGATTATTGCTGCAGCGCAAGCCGGTGTAAATGGTTATGTCGTAAAACCTTTTACCGCAGCTACGTTAAAAGAAAAGTTAGACAAAATCTTTGAACGACTCGCATAAGCAAGGATAAGTCATGCAGGCATCAATATCGGGGTTAATCACTCTCGAACAGGCCCAAGAACTTGTTGAATTGCTTACCTTGGGTCAACAAGATAAAGCCGATGAAATGATCAGAGAGCTTGCAACGCCATTGCAGCGTGAGCTTTTTGAAGAAGTCGGTAAGCTAACTCGACAACTCCATAGTGCACTAAAAGATTTTCAAGTTGATAACCGTTTATCTGAATTAGCCAATACCGAAATACCAGATGCTAAAGAAAGATTGAACTATGTTATCGACATGACAGAACAAGCTGCAAATAAAACCATGGATGCAGTTGAAGAATGTCTACCTTTGGCCGATACCATCATTAGCAATATACAATCAGTGACGCCAATGTGGGATAAATTGATGCGTCGTGACATAGAAATGGGTGAGTTTAAGTCACTTTGTCATGATGTTCAGCAGTTTATGTTACATAGTGAAAATGATTCTAATCGTCTTCGCGAGTTATTAAATGAAATTTTGATGGCGCAAGACTTCCAAGATTTGACGGGGCAAATGATCCGTCGAGTGATTGATTTAGTTCGTGAAGTAGAAAGTAATCTGGTCTCAATGCTAACGGTATTCGGAGATCATACTACCGAATCATTGCCAACTATAAACGAAAATAAAATAGAAGCAGAAGGTCCCATCATGCATGCTGAACTGCGTGAAGATGTGGTGACAGGTCAAGATGAAGTAGACGATCTGCTATCAAGTCTGGGTTTCTAATTAGGAGTCAATTTAATGTCTTTTGATGTTGATGAAGAGATACTCCAGGACTTTTTAATTGAAGCTGGCGAGATTTTAGAGCTTCTACAGGAGCAGCTAGTTGCTCTTGAAAATAATCCTGATGACAGTGATTTACTCAATGCTATTTTCCGTGGATTCCATACTGTTAAAGGTGGGGCTGGTTTTTTAAGTCTAAAACCGATGGTTGACGTGTGTCATGAAGCTGAAAACACGTTCGATTTATTACGCACCGGTAAACGTGGCGTAAATGCAGAATTAATGGATATTATTTTGCAAGCGGTCGACGCGATTAATTCCATGTTTGCTCAAACTCAACAGGGAGAATCACAAGACCCTGCTGATTCTGCATTACTTGCAAAACTCAAATTACTAAGTTCAGGTGCGCCATTACCTTCAGAAATGTCGGCAGATGAGCCAGAACCAATTGAAAATATTGTTGAATTCAGTGATCCTGAATATGTCGAAGATATTAGCATTCCCTCAGCGGAAGTATCTGACACTGGTAGTATTGATGACATTGATGAGTCAGAATTTGAGGCGTTGCTTGATGCCTTACATGGTCCGGGTAAAAGTCCTGTTGCAGCTAAACCTTCTGAAGTAAAAAAAGACAATATTGATTCAAAGCCTGCCGCAAGTAGTAGCGATGAAATCACTGATGATGAGTTTGAAGCATTATTAGATGAATTACATGGCTCAGGTTCATTTGAAGCTAAAACCAAACCTGCAGCTCCAACTAAGCCTGCTGCAACGCCTATTGTTGAACCCCTTGTTGATTCTGATGAAATAACTGACGATGAATTTGAGCGTCTTTTAGATGAATTACACGGAAAAGGTACTGCGCCAGTTGCTAAATCGCAAACGCCTCCTCCAGCTCAACCTACTAAAGCCGTTGCCCCTCCGCAAGCAGCAAAAGTTAGCCCAGCTCCTGTTGTTAAACCAGTAGCGACATCAGTCCCTGTAGTTGCTCCAAAGGTTGAACCTGTAAAAGACAAAACACCTGCTAAAGCGGCGTCTGTCCCACAAGGTGAAACAACGGTTCGTGTTGATACTGCTCGTTTAGATCAAATCATGAATATGGTTGGTGAGTTAGTGTTAGTGCGTAACCGATTGGTTAGTTTAGGCATTAATCGTGAAGACGAGGAGATGTCCAAAGCGCTAGCAAACCTGGATTTGGTTACGGCTGATTTACAAGGTGCGGTGATGAAAACCCGCATGCAACCGATTAAGAAAGTTTTTGGTCGCTTCCCGCGTGTTGTTCGTGATTTAGCACGTACCTTAAATAAAGAAATTGATTTAATCATGATTGGTGAAGAAACCGATCTTGACAAAAACTTAGTCGAAGCGTTAGCCGATCCTTTAGTCCATTTGGTTCGAAACTCAGTCGATCACGGTATCGAAATGCCGATAACTCGTGAAGCTAGCGGTAAATCTCGAACCGGTACCATTACCTTATCGGCTAGCCAAGAAGGTGACCACATCCTGCTTAAAATTGAGGATGATGGCGCGGGAATGGACCCTGAGAAGCTAAAACAAATTGCGATAAGTCGTGGTGTGCTTGATGAAGATACCGCCTCGAGAATGACCGATAACGAAGCTTACAATTTGATTTTTGCCCCAGGGTTTTCAACCAAAGTTGAAATTTCAGATATTTCAGGCCGTGGAGTGGGCATGGATGTGGTGAAAACCCGCATCAACCAACTTAACGGTACTGTTTATATTGACTCAATGAAAGGTAAGGGTACTGTTCTCGAAATTAAAGTGCCATTAACTTTGGCTATTATGCCAACATTGATGGTTGATGTGTCTAATCAAGTTTTTGCACTACCATTATCAAGTGTGAATGAAATCTTTAATTTAGATTTAACAAAAACCAATATAGTCGATGGTCAATTGACGGTGATTTTCCGTAATAAGGCCGTGCCATTATTTTACCTAGAACATTGGCTGCACAGTAAAAAATCAACATTTAAACATGGTGATAAGAAGCATGGTCATGTGGTTATTGTTCAGCTTGGCACTATGCAAATTGGTTTTGTTGTAGATGCATTGATTGGACAAGAAGAAGTGGTCATTAAACCGCTTGGCAGTATGTTACAAGGTACTCCAGGTATGGCGGGTGCGACAATTACATCCGATGGTGGTATTGCACTGATTTTAGATGTGCCAGGACTGCTAAAACATTACGCTAAAAGCAAAAAAATAAAATAAAAATAAAAGTTCCATTATTTAAGGAATTAAATGGCCATAAAAGTACTAGTTGTAGATGATTCTAGCTTTTTTCGACGTCGAGTCAGTGAGATTGTCAATCAAGATCCTGATCTCGAAGTCGTTGCCGTTGCTGTTAATGGCAAAGAAGCTGTTGATATGGCTGCAAAGTTAAAGCCTCAAGTCATTACGATGGATATTGAAATGCCTGTGATGGACGGTATAACTGCTGTCCGTGAAATTATGGCTAATAATCCTACTCCCATTTTAATGTTTTCATCGTTAACTCATGATGGTGCTAAAGCGACACTTGATGCGTTAGAAGCAGGTGCATTAGATTTTTTGCCAAAACGTTTTGAAGATATAGCAACCAATAAAGACGATGCGATTCTTTTGTTACAGCAACGAATTAAAGCATTAGGTCGACGTAGGATATATCGGCCAAGTTCGTTAACACCTACTTCATTACCAGAATCTCGTCGTTCAACGATTGCGGCTCCAGATATCAACACGCCTCGTCGTCCGCTAAGCAGTCGTTTAGCTTCCACAACAACGCCTGTAGCGACTCGTTCCAGTTTATCCACAACCTTAGCAGATCGTCAGAGCGCTAATCCGACAACGTCTACAATATCGTCTATTCGGGCCAGTGGTAAGCAATATAAATTGTTACTCATCGGGACTTCAACCGGTGGGCCAGTAGCATTACAGAAAGTATTAACTGCATTTCCTGCAAATTATCCTCATCCCATAGTGTTGATACAGCATATGCCTGCGGCGTTTACTCCAGCCTTTGCAGCTCGTTTAAATACCTTGTGTAAAATTGAGGTAAAAGAAGCCGAAAATGGTGATGCCATGCGCCCTGGTTGTGCTTATTTAGCGCCTGGAGGCATGCAGCTCATGATTGAGCGAAGCGGTATTTCTGGAAGACTTAAAGTCATTTCCGGAACCCAAGAAATGAACTATAAACCGTGTGTTGATATTACTTTTGCATCAGCATCCAAAGCTTTTGGCGGTGATGTTTTAGCGGTTGTATTAACGGGAATGGGCGCAGACGGTAGAGAAGGTGCCAGAATGTTAAAGTCTGTCGGTGCCACTATTTGGGCGCAGGATGAAGCAAGCTGCGTGGTATATGGTATGCCTCAAGCTGTAGCATCAACCGGTATCGCAACTCACTCTATTTCATTAGATAATATGGCTGAAGCTATTTTAAAAGAGTCTAGTCGTGGCTAAGCCAGAATACTCATTGCAGACGAAGCAAAAACTGGGATTTTTTTTGTCCTTTATTGCCATAGTAGTATTAGCGGGTTTGTATATTGACGCTGATCAAAAAGTGACGTTATTAGAGCAGGATGTAGCACGATTAACGGCGTCTCAAGTGTTATTGATGGTACCCGATGATCAGGCCGCTAATATTGCTAATTGGTTAACTCAACATCCTGAACAAACTCAAGCAATCATAGCGTCAGCAGGAAAAAAACAAGCACAAAGTGTGCTGTTTGGTCCGGGTTCTTTAGATGATGCATCGCTTACTGATATTGATAAGGTAGAGCACGATACTGATGTTTCTGCTGAACAAAATGATCAAGAAGTCATAGTGTCAGAAGATGCTCAGGGGGTTAAAGTGATCCGTTTACCTAATGGTGGCATCCGTGTAACAACCCGCGATGATAAACAACACAAGTAGTAGTCAATTTACCATAACAATATCATTATAATGAGTTGAGAGGCTTCTTTGAAAGTATGGACGGTAGCTAACCAAAAAGGTGGGGTAGGTAAAACCACCACAGTAGCCAGTTTAGCCGGAGCATTGGTTAAACGTGGCCAACGAGTGTTGATAATCGATACCGATCCTCATGCTTCATTGGGCTATTACTTAGGTATTGATTCAGACGAAGTGCCTTGCTCGCTTTATGATGTTTTTTTGAATCATCAAACACTGACCCAAGATTTTATTTTACAAAATGTGCTTCCAACTCAAATTGAAGGGCTTGATATCATTCCGGCTAATATGGCGTTAGCGACACTTGATAGGTCACTAGGTCATCAAGAAGGAATGGGGTTGGTGTTACGTAACTTATTGTCATTGCTTGAAGATAAATATGATGTTGCTATTATCGATTGTCCGCCAGTATTAGGGGTGTTAATGGTTAATGCATTAGCAGCAAGTCATCACATTATTATTCCTGTTCAGACTGAGTTTTTGGCGATAAAAGGACTCGAACGTATGGTGAAAACCATGGAAATAATGGGGCGTTCTAAGAAAACCCGTTACAGCTATACCGTATTACCTACAATGTATGACAAGCGCACTAAAGCGTCCCCAATAGCGTTACAATTTTTGCAGGATAAATATGCTTCAACACTGTGGCCCAATGATGTAATACCTGTAGATACAAAATTTAGAGATGCAAGTTTGGCTCATTTACCCGCATCACATTATTCAGCCAGTAGCCGAGGTGTAAAAGCATATAATCGTTTGCTGGATTTTTTATTTTCTCAGGAGTTTACTCATGTCAAAATCGGTTGATGAAACTGTTTTTGATTATTTCAGTCTTTTATTACAGGAATCGCCTAAACCGATTACTGAGCAAAGCCTTGAGGTAAAACCAAGTCTTTCTGTTAATTCCGTTAATGACATCACCGATAAAGTGTCCATTATTAACGACGACAAACCGACTCGTATGTCGGCTGAAATGACGTTATCGGCACATTATTCACAACTAACATCATCTAAAGCCTCTCCTGTCATTGCTAGGCAATATGCAGAGCCAACTACCAGTGTCGATAAACAGGCACTTGAAAAATTATTATCTGCTGTGTCTAAACCCAGAGTAGAAACCGATTTAACGCAACAGATTAAAGCCAGTGCAGAACGAGTTCGTCAGGCTATCACTCATATTGAGCCTGAAGTTGGCATTAGTCGTGCAAAAATACAACAAACAGAATTAACGAATAAAGAAATCAAGCCGTTAGTCGATATAAACAATAACGAAAGTTCACATGCTGATATAAAAGACGCTATTATTAAGCATGAACAGTTGGTAGAGAATTCGCCGACGCAAGAGCACAATGCGCCACAGACTCAGGTTGGACACCAACCGCCCAGTATTACTCATGATTTGCAAGAGTTACTTGAAGATGAATTTCAGGTGTTATTCTTCAATGTAGCAGGGTTAACACTCGCTGTGCCATTGGTGAGTTTGGGTGGGATTATAAAAATAGAGAAGATAAGCCATCTTATCGGTAGGCCATCTTGGTTTAAAGGGGTGCAAACCCACCGAGATACTAAAATAAATGTGGTTGATACGTGCGCGTGGGTGATGCCTGAAAAATATACTCCAGAATTAGCACAGACAGTAAATTATCAATATCTTGTTATGCTTGAAGATAGTCAGTGGGGATTAACGTGCGAATCGTTAGTTAACGCCGTTAAAATAGATAAATCACACGTCAATTGGCGTGAGAAACCGGGTAAGCGTCCTTGGCTTGCTGGGGTAGTAAAACAACAAATGTGTGGCATTTTACATGTTCAAGCATTAATCAAAATGCTTGATGCAGGTTTAGGTTGTCAGGATTCGATTGACCGAGGTTAACTATGAGCAATTCTAGAAGTGTAGCAGCGGCTACTGCAGCTAAAGACGATTTAGTATTACAATGGGTTATATTTAAGCTAGATAATGAAACCTACGGTATTAACGTAATGCAAGTTCAAGAAATATTACGTTACACCGAAATTGCTCCTGTACCAGGTGCACCAGATTATGTGTTAGGTATTATTAACTTACGCGGAAACGTGGTAACGGTTATTGATACTCGTTCACGTTTTGGTTTGCCATCAGCCGAACTGGATGATTCTACTCGAGTGGTTATTATTGAAGCTGAAAAACAAGTGATCGGGATTTTAGTTGATAGTGTCGCTGAAGTGGTTTATTTACGTCGCTCAGAAATTGATAACGCGCCGAATGTGGGCACTGAAGAAAGCGCTAAATATATTCAAGGCGTGAGCAACCGCGATAACGAATTATTGATTCTTGTCGACTTGGATAAATTATTATCTGATGATGAGTGGGTAGAGTTAACACAAATTTAATCGTAATCTGATGAAAAAAGCCAACCGAATTACTGTTGGCTTTTTGTTTTGGCTTTAATTTTGTTTTTTTTGGTTGAAGCAACAAAGGTATGTTAATGGGTGATGAATTTCTAATTGCAGCTTTAGTGTACGTTATTGCATGTCTTGGTTTGGTACTTTACTTACAAAAACAGTCGAGTAAATTAAAAACTAAAGTTAATGCCCTAACAGTGCTAGTAAAAGAAAGCGACCGTCAGCGGGAAGCTGTTAAACGTGAACTACACGAATTGCGCAGTGGTACTATTGGTGTAGGAAGGCGCGTTGTCGAATTAGAGAAAAAACTCTCCAAGCAATTTGATATGCTGGAAGAAGCTAGCCAGCAAGACCCTCAAGCCAAATTATATTCTAGGGCAGTAAAAATGGTGGGTTTGGGGGCCGGTATTGAAGAGTTAATGCAAGAGTGTGAGTTACCTAAAGCAGAAGCTGAATTAATATTACGCCTACATCGAAAATAGCCCGTTAACCATTAGCTCGCAATAATAAAAGCCATCGACTTGATGGCTTTTTAGTGGGAAATTTTAAATCTCTTACGGCTAGGCGTACTATTTGCGGCGCATTTTTGCGACAAACATGCCATCACTATTGGCTTGCTGAGGCCAAATTGTCAGCATATTACACGGTTGCCCAGTAAAAGGATGGATGACCGGTTCAAGTTCAAACTCGGCTGTTTCTGATAAAAAGTCTTTTACAATTTGTTCATTTTCACTAGGTGATAAAGAGCACGTAGCATAAACCAATTTACCGCCTACTTTTACAGCCACTGCGCTACGTCGTAAAATGGCTAGTTGTAGCATCGGTTTATCTGTTACTGCACTGGCATCATCAAGCCATCGCATATCTGGATTTCTACGCCAAGTACCTGTGCAGCTACAGGGTGCATCGACTAACACTCCGTCAAAGGTATTCGCATCTACAGGCAATACGTCGCCTTTCCAAGGTGCAACACTAATATTATCAAAACCTGCACGTTTGGCACGCTTGCGTAGCTCTTCCAACGGTTTAGTTCGAATATCAGATGCAATAATACTGCCCGTTAAGGCAGAGCCTTGCTGCAACATTAATGAATATAATTGCAGTGTTTTGCCGCCAGCACCACTACAAGCATCCCACCATTTTTCATGGTTACTTGGTTGACAAATTTGACCAATTACTTGCGAGGCTAAATCTTGGATTTCAAGATAACCTTGTTTATAAACATTTATTTCATTTAGATTAATACTTTTATTACCTAAATTTATGGCATCAGAAAAGTAACTATTCGCTTTTGCTTCAACGCCCGCTTGTCGAAGAGATTCGATCACTTTTTCTGTTGATAATGTTTGTGCACGAGCCCAGATCGGAGGTCGACTGCTCATTGCATTCACAACAGCATATTGATTAACATCATCAATAGGGCAAACTTGCCAAAACCATTGTGGTAACAACTGGGTTAGTTGACAGGTATCAATGCCACTTACATTAATAAAGGCGGTTAATTTGTCATTCAATGAAGGGGTATTTATCAGTTCAACCTGGTCCGGGCGGGTTTGAGGCCAACTTGCGAAGTCATTCCAGGCAGTAGTAACGTCATTCCATTCATGTTGTTCCAACATCGCGCATGTGCTTAGCTGTTGAAACCATGTAGTGTGTTTTTGGCTTGAATTTAATTGCTTTAACCAGCCCCACCAGCGAAATAGACCAAACAAACTTTCGCGGATCACTCGCCTATCTTTTGACCCATGTTTTTTATGTTCACGAAAATATTGGCCAATGATTCGATCGGCAGGCATGTTGGTACTCATAACCTGATTAAACAGTGTCTCAATAGTGGTTGAATAACTTAGGGCTCGCTTTTGTGCTGGTGTCGTCGCAGCTATTTCTTGCGCATGTGTCTCGTCCGATGTGGTTGCGTTAGACATGGCGGGAATATTATGACTCATGAATTGACCTGATATTGCCGCACAGCACATAACCGATGCTGTACAGGGGACTATTTCTTGCTAGTTTAACACGGCTTATCTAAATGATGAGCTAAAACTATGTTGGCCAAAATGACATCATACCTTAGCGACAATCTTGTAATAATAAATAATTCTCAAAGGTTATCACCCGCGTTCTGTGTTAAATAACCTGAGCTCGGGATAATAAACGCCTTTCAAACAGCCCTTTGTCCTGCTAACTGTGTTGAATCGACTTACTATAGGCTAGCTATTGACGCGTCAATTCGCCTTGCTAGCATAACAAATGACAAGCTTGAAAGTGAGCTTGGTTAACATGCTGATTTTAAATAGCTAAGTTCATTCCTTATCCCGAGTTCAGGTTAAATACGCTTATTCACGTCGTCGAAACGACGCTTCTATGATGATGTTATGATTCACTCTCACTAAAAGTCTAAATCTAATGCAAAACATAGATAGGCCATTAGCGCGCGGGTATGTTGATATTCTCGTGCACAAAATTCAACAAAATCAGCCTGACATACTTGTTCTGAACTAATTGGTTTGATGGCAATAAAGTCTTTTCGCCTGAGCTCGGCAATCATTGGGTGATGTTTATCAAACCCTCGTGGAGGTCTAATTAAACTATCTCCCGTTAATTCAAATCCTGCTTGTGATAGTTGAGTTAATGCTTTTTGATAAGCATTAGGGTTTTCATCAATACAATGACGAATGGCATTGAGATCTTTTGATTCTGGGTGCCAAATACCCGCGGCAATGAAGCATTCATCATTAGCGATGTGAACATAAAACCCCGGAGCATGGACATCTTTGGCTTGAAAGTGTTTAAACTGAATGCCGACATTGGTTTTATAAGGCGTTTTATCTTTGCTAAAGCGACTGTCGCGTTGTGGGCGCATTAGACTGCCGCCAACTTTTTTAGCCACGGCGATGAATCGTGGCGACAAACCTAAAATAGGCCCTTGCATGGCTTCTATAAACTGTAAAGCTGGCGTTCTCACTTGATCTTCGTATTGCTGTTGGTTGGCTTTAAACCATTCTCTATCGTTGTTAACTGCTAGACTGTTTAAAAAATCGAAACTATGCTGACTGAACATGACGGTACCTTTTTTTTACAATAGCGATGCAGATATTAATGTTATAATTTGGCTATCATGTTAAACAATGTCTACTCTGAGTGAAATAGCTAGGGTTGATTTAAGCCATTAATATTGTGCACGTTATTTGAACATTTAAATGTTAACTCTGTATTTTTTGTATTAAAAAACAAGGTAAACGTTAGTTTTTGGCGCTTTAGGTATGGTCGTGTTGTTGTTGTAACTTACTGACATAGAAATTTTTTTTAAATATGTTGTTAATGTTAGTTTGATATAAATAAAGTGTTGGTGTTAAAATTGTTTTGAAGGCTATATTTTTGACAAAAACCTTGTCGGTTAACGTTTGGTTAACAAAGCGTATACGTTGAGCAGTGCAATCAAAAACTTAATTGTGGCGTCTGCTCAAATATTGAATTTATAGAAAGATAACACTTTGGAATGAATAATTCCTCTACAAGAAAGGATTGACCATGACTGAACATTCCCTCGGTATTGTGGGTTGGCGTGAATGGGGCACTTTTCCTGATATTGGCAACGAAAGAGTCAAAATCAAAGTGGATACTGGCGCAAAAACATCTTGTTTACATGCGTTCAAAATAAAACCGTTTCAAAAAGAAAACCAAAAATGGGTTCGAGTCTGGCTTCATCCTGACCAAGGTTCAGATCGTGAAGTCGTATGTGAATTTCATGTATTTGATCGCCGAGATGTTAGTGACTCAGGTGGTCATGTAACGAAACGCTACGTGATAAAAACGCCGATCTTAATCGGTGATCAACTTTTTGACATCGAACTGACGTTAACCAATAGAGATCACATGAAATTTAGAATGTTATTGGGACGCCGCGCATTAGAAGGGCGTTTTTTGGTTAATTCAGCAGAATCATTTCTAGCAGGAGAATAACAAATGCATATTGCAATAATGTCGAGAAATAAGAATTTATACTCGACAAGTCGGTTAAAAGAAGCTGCTGAAGCTCGTGGTCATATTGTCAATATTGTTGACCCATTAAAGTGTTATATGAACATCAACATGAATGCGCCTAGCATCCATGTTCGCGGTGAAGAACTGCCAAAATTTGATGCGGTTATTCCGCGTATTGGCGCATCTGTCACCTTTTATGGCACCGCGGTATTGCGCCAGTTTGAGATGATGGGAACACATCCATTAAATGAGTCGGTCGCGATTACTCGCTCACGTGACAAGTTACGTTCATTGCAACTATTATCACGTAAAAATATTGGTTTACCAGTAACAGGTTTTGCCAATAAACCGGCAGACATCCCCGATTTATTAGACATGGTCGGTGGCGCCCCTTGTGTGATTAAGCTACTTGAAGGAACCCAAGGTATTGGTGTTGTCTTAGCTGAAACTCGCAAAGCGGCTGAATCTGTTATTGAAGCCTTTATGGGCCTAAAAGCTAATATCATGGTGCAAGAATATATCGCAGAAGCCGGTGGTGCAGATATTCGTTGTTTTGTTATTGGTGACAAAGTGATTGCCGCGATGAAACGCCAAGCATTACCTGGCGAGTTCCGTTCTAATTTACACCGTGGTGGTTCTGCTAGCATTGTTAAATTAACGCCTGAAGAGCGCTCAACCGCGTTACGTGCCGCTAAAACAATGGGTTTAAATGTTGCTGGCGTAGATATTTTACGTTCTAAACACGGTCCATTAGTGATGGAAGTTAACTCATCTCCTGGTCTTGAAGGTATCGAAAAAGCTACCGGCATTGATGTTGCTGAAAAAATCATTCAGTTTATTGAGAAAAACGTTAAATCCACAAGTTCAAAAACGAAAGGTGTTGGTTAATGGTAAAAAAGCATGAACCGTTTGTTATCGGTGATGTTAGCGTAGCGGCAGGCACTCAACAAAGTGTCAAATTGCCCGCAGCAAAACTGTATAACGATACACCGATGGATTTGCACGTTGAAGTGTTTCACGGCACTAAAGCGGGACCTGTTTTATTGGTTTGCGCAGCAATCCATGGTGATGAGTTAAATGGCATTGAAATATGTCGACGTTTGCTCGGTCGTGTTAATGCTAAAACCTTAAGGGGAACCCTATTAATTGTTCCCATCGTTAACGTGTTTGGTTTTATTCAACAATCTCGTTATTTACCGGATCGTCGCGATTTAAATCGATGTTTTCCGGGCTCTGCTAAAGGTGCGCTAGCGAGTCGTTTAGCCCATTTATTCAGCAGTATTTTAGTGAAACGTGCAACCCATATTGTCGATTTGCATACCGGTGCTATCCATCGCGATAATTTACCGCAGATCCGTTGTGACACCGACGATGAAGTGATGCTCGACATGGCAAATGCCTTTGGTGCTCCGGTGATAATGTCATCAAAAGCACGTGAGGGTTCAATGCGTGGTTATGCCAACAGCCTGAATATTCCTTGTATTTTATATGAAGCAGGTGAAGCATTGCGCTTTAGTGATATGTCGATTAAATCTGGCGTTAATGGTGTTATCAATGTGATGCGCTGTTTAAGTATGACTAAAGGCAAAATTAAAACTAAAAGTACCAGCGTCAATGCCAGCCGCAGTTATTGGGTCCGCAGTGAGTCTGATGGATTAGTAAATATTAAGCTTAAATTGGGTGAGCGCGTCTCTAAAGGGCAGGTGTTAGCCAATATCGTTAACCCTTTGGGTGGTGAACCATTGCCATTGCTAGCGCCGACAGACGGAATTATTATTGGCAACAGTAATATTCCCGTGACCAATGAAGGCGAAGCCTTGTTTCATATTGCGCAATTTAGCGGTGACGAGATAGAAATCATCAACGATAACCTTGACGATTTTATGCAAGAATACGCTTAATACATTTGTACATTGATGTTTGTTTTGTGTAAATGGCCCTGTTGCTGCTCAAATTGAATATTGTTAGCTGATTGAGAGCACGACTTGGATCATTTGAGCGTCAAATTAATATGTGGGGCAATACATTGCCTCACATATTAAGCCTTCACCACTATATCCCCTTAAGAAATAACTCACTTTTGCAGTTAACCTGTTAAGCTCTGCCCTGGGTAGTCGCTTGGGTAAATCGATAAATACGCCTTAGCAGAATTTATCTATATCATCGTGTATATTGTAAGTATTAGGGTGAAATTAATTATTTAATTGACAATTTTCAAATACATATCAAACTATAATGACTTATAATAAATAGGGATATGGCACACTCACAATAGTGATGACATTTCTCCACCACCTTATTAAATGGAAGTTCTGTCTATGCACCTTTGGTGTAACAGATAGCATTAATGAGTTTTCTTATTCACTATACCGAGACAAGGATGTCAGTGCCTATGCGCAATAATCAACCCATTACCCTTAATCAGTACCACTTCGATGATGATGTTCGTTTAATTTCAGGAACCGATCTGCGCGGTCATATTATCTACTGCAATGATGCTTTTGTTGACGTCAGCGGCTTCGACAAAAATGAATTGATTGGTAAGCCACATAATCTTGTGCGTCATCCTGATATGCCAAGTGAAGTATTTAAGGATATGTGGGCATGTATCTCTAGTGGTAAAGTGTGGATGGGGCTGGTTAAGAATCGCCGTAAAAATGGTGATTATTATTGGGTTAGTGCATTTGTTACGCCAGTATTTGATAATAATAAAGTCGCCGGTTACGAGTCCGTTAGGGTGACTGCATTACCAAGCGAAATTGCCCGTGCTGAAGCGGCTTATGCCAGAATAAAAGCTAAAAAGTCACCAAGACCACTTCATGCAAAAATAAAACATCAAGTCATTAAATTATTACCGGCTTGGTTACCCATGTTTATTTTGTCCCTTGTATTAACTGAATTTTGGGGCGTTCTCCCTGGTGCAATAGGGTTATTCACGCTTGTAGTATCAACGGCATGGTTGGGCTATAAACAGCAACAAGATTGGTATGAAGTGGTCCAACTTAATCCTAATTCGTTTACAGATCTCATTGTTGCAGAAACCTATTTTGCTGACTTTGGCGCCAAAGCGCAGGCAAAATTAGCGTTGGGTTGCGAAGTTGCCCGTTGTCGTACTGCGATGACGCGGATTGAAGATGCTGCAAAATCATTAGATGGCATTGTCGAACACACCCAAATAGAGGCTGAGTCAACGGCTAAAGCGGTGAGCTTACAAAGTGGAGCAACACAACAAATTGCCTCGGCAATTACCCAGATGTCCACTGCTATCCAAGAAGTGTCCGCGAACGTTGAACGTAATGCTTATAGTGCAAAAGAAGCGTTAGACAATGTTAATGCAGGGGCTCAACTGGCTAATGAAGCTAAGCAATCTATTGATGAGTTAAATCTCTCTGTCGCGGATATCGCCAAAACAGTACGCGAGTTATCTGAATCTACAAGTGAGATAGGTCAAGCCGCCAGCCTGATTTCGAGTATTGCCGATCAAACTAATTTGTTGGCCTTAAATGCTGCTATTGAAGCTGCTAGGGCGGGGGAACAGGGTCGTGGCTTTAGCGTTGTTGCAGATGAAGTGCGCTCCCTAGCACTGAAAACCCGCGAATCCACCGACAGAATTCACAGCATTGTGAGCGTATTAACGAAGCGAGCCAGTAATGCCGTTCAAGTGTCGGTTAGTGGTGAACAAGCGGCCAGTAAAGGTGTTGAAATTGTTGATAAAACACGTAATGCATTAGCGTCGATTAACCAATCCGTTGAACAAATCACCCAACTTACTTTAGATATGTCCGCGGCGGTAGAGCAGCAGAGTGCAGTAGCTGAGCATATTAATCAGCAAATTATTGATATTGCTGATTCTGCAGAAATTACTAAAGCTTCATCAGAAAAATCGCTACATAACAGTAGTGAATTGGGCCAGTCAGTGTTAATGGTTCGATCTATTATCAGGCGCTTTGCTGTAGGGACCTTAGGTAAGAAATAGACGATATACCACAGCATCTTTTACAGCGTCAAAATAGGCCAGAAATCATTGCGATTACTGGCCTATTTTATTGTGTCTCTTATTAAAGATTTTATTACGCTACTGATTAGAGTTTAAAGCGTTCAACAGAGGTGGTAAGTGAGTGAGCTAATTGATTTAATTGCTGGCTTTGCTGTGTCATTGAAGCTGACTCATGGGCATTTTTTTCTGCTGAATCGGCTGTTTGAGTCATCGTTTGCTCTATTTGTTGGCTATGGCTTACTTGTTCATTGGCTGCATGAGTAATGCTTTGGCTCATGCCATTAATGGTGCTAAGCGCCGCCTCTATTTGCTCGATTGCATCATGCAACGACTGGCTTTGTTCTACACATTCACTGGCTCGTATTTGCCCTTGTGAGATGGCTGTCACGGCATAGGTTGTTTCTTGTTGTAAGGCACTAATCATGGTTTGAATTTCGGCGGTTGCTAATTGCGTTCTAGAGGCTAATGAACGCACCTCATCAGCAACAACGGCAAATCCACGCCCATGCTCACCGGCCCTAGCGGCTTCAATCGCGGCATTTAAGGCCAACAAATTAGTTTGATCGGCAATCGCACTGATGGTGGTTAAAATCCCACCAATATTATCACTGTGTTGACTGAGCTTTGCCATGGTCTCGACTGAGTCGCGCAAGCTGGTTGATAAGGCTTCAATACGGAAACGGTTATCATTAGCAATGGTTTTTATTTGTACTCCTTGCGAAGAGGCTAATTTAACATGTTGCTCTGATTCTGAAGCTTGCTCATTGACTTGATTTGAACTGTGATGTATTTGCTCTGCAAGCTGCTTAGCTTGATTAATATTGTTAATTTGTCCGGCGGCCGAATGGGATATTGTCTCGCTTTGCGCTTGCGAGCGAAGAGCGGATTCATCTAGCAAGTGTGCATCACGGCTAATGGCTTGCAATAAATTAGTTAGATCGTCAGACAGTTTATTGATGTTATCCATCAGCTCGCCAAATTCATCATTATTTCGTTTGGTTAATCTCCGAGATAAATCACCGCTGGCAATGCGCGATAATGCACTGTTAATGGCTTGTAGAGGGCCTAACATGGCTTTTGAGGTAAAGTAATAGATAAACATCGCCATTAACACAAACACCACTGCCATCGTAATAGCAAAAGTTTGTGCGGTACTTACTTCATCAATCGCAACCATTTGTAATTGATGGAACCTTTCGTTCGCAAGCTTTACTAATTGATCTAACTGATTGTTAGTGGCATCAAAAAAGGTGTTGGCTTGCAAGTTACTATTCTCAGCTAAGCGCTGCTGATTGACGACATTTTGTTGCGCGAGATACAAGCTACCGGGGTTATCGGTGAAGTTTTTAATTGTTTGCAAGTTAGTGTCAAAATCTACAAATAGCTCAGTAGCACCCAAAGGCTCTGCTTGTTGGGTTAAGTAGTTGCCATTAACCGTAATATTACCTAATAACATGGCCACATCTTGTTTATGAATATTAACGGCATCAACAGAGGTTAATCGGCCAAGTTCTGTCATGGTATTGCCCAGAGTAAACAGCATGTCGTCGATGCGTACTCCGCCGCCAATGACTTCGTTTAATAACTGCTGCTCGCCTGAAGGGGCGTCTATCAGTTCTAAATCAATCATATTATTACTGGCATTAATTCGAACATCATCAAATTGTTGTTTTAACGCGCTGAAGCTGTCGCGGTTTTGTCCTATTTCAAGTTTAGCGCCGAACATGATGTGCGATTGCTGTTCGTACTGCTGGTATGATTTTTGAGCTTGCGTTAATGACTGAAGCATTGTGGGTTGATCAGCAACTTTTGCAGATAATGTCTTTAATACCTCTCTGAACTCTAGTTGTAATTGCTTGAACTGCTTATAACTGAGGTCAATATTGTCATTATCGATTTGTGAATAAGCTAAACTGCCGGTTTTAGCCATTTTTAATAAGGTAATTTGTAAGGCATTTGACTGGTTTTGTACCGGTACTGCTAACGTTTCGATATTAATATTGGCTGTTTGAATTTTACTCAAGGAATGATAAAAAAAACTACTTCCAGCAAGCAGTAATAAGCCAATTGAGGCAAATCCTAATGCTATTTTTTGTTTGATTGTCAATTCGAATATTGTCATTTAGTCTCTCATATTGTTATTTTTCTGACGTCATTCTTACTGTATTAATAATTAATCAAGCATGATTTTTGTCCAATAGTGACAAACTCTAGAGTAGTTGGTTGTTAAAATAATGTAAATGGCATTGTGTAAAAATAGAAATATACCTTTGTTTTTATAGTTATATTTTACTTTTTCAATCCAAATAGATATTGAGCATGTGTGCCAATTGATTATGATTAATGAGCAATATCATTGAACCATTCACAATCTAATAGGCAAGCGATAATGCTTTGGGTATGATTTAAAAAGAGTCGTTGTTCTATTTTGAAATAATTCGCTTTATTGTTAGAAGGATTACTCTTATCACTATTTCAATTATTCGAGGTTAATGTGAGTTTACAATCCGTTTCGCTAACGCAATCAGATGGGCAAGTACGCCTCGTCTCGCCATCAAAAATCATTTGTATTGGGCGTAATTATGCTGAGCATATTGACGAACTCGGTAATGAAATTCCTGATGATATGGTGGTGTTCCTTAAACCAAACTCAGCCATTACCACTACTTTGTGTAGTCACTTAGGTGAGCCTTTACATTATGAAGCCGAACTATGCTTTATGGTGAATAATGGTCAGTTTAGTGCGGTTGGTGTTGGGCTTGATATGACTAAGCGTGAGCTGCAAACCAATTTAAAAACCAAAGGCTTACCGTGGGAGCGTTCTAAAGCTTTTGATGGTTCGGCGTTATTCAGCGAATTTATTGCTATAACCGCAGAGATAAAAGATTGGTGCTTTCAATTAACCATTGATAATGCCGTGACGCAATTAGGTCATCAGCAATTAATGATGTACCAGCCACACGCTATTTATAACGCTGTCAGTGAGTTTATGAGCTTAAATGATGGTGACATTGTGATGACAGGCACACCTAAAGGCGTAGGCGTGGTGACAGAAAATACTACCTTTGAGTTGAGCTTATGGGCAAATGTACCATTTACTGCATTTGAGGCTGCGCTGTCGGGGGATAAACCGGTTGAACAGCTTTGTGGTAACCCAGAAATCGTTAAGCAATGGCTGGCTAAATAACGCTAGGTTTTGAAATAAACAATGCTCGAAAAAAATGACCCTCTTATTAAAGAGGGTCTTTTTTTATGAAGACATTAAATGGGTATTAATGCTATTGCATTAACGCTACGGCTTCCATGTCTAGCTCGATATCAGTGCAACCTTTAGCGCAATAAATCCCTGGGGCTTTAGCGTTTTTTGGTGCCTTTTTTGTATTAGGCGGTAATTGCAGTGTCAGTGGTTTATTACAGTCGCTGCAAGTTGCGCTGTTGCCTTTGAGCATGCGTTTTATCAGATTTTTTTGTTGATTAAACGATGCCAATGTCGGGTCATTAATCGCTGAAAAATCGAGTTTCTGGGTATCGCTCATGTCGGTTCCTATCTTTCTAGCTGAGCTCGCAATAAAGCGAGATCAATCTATTCACTTGGTCGATCACTTTACTTGATCAACTGGGCGCCAGCGTTGTAATGCTACCGGAAGGCTAACACCTTGTGCTGTTAATAAATTAACTCGGGCCAAATAAGCTGCGCCATGCATTAAGTGTTTGGCTAAGTCTACTGCATGACGCTGGGTGTAGTCATCTAAATAACTGCCTTTAGCCCATGCGTTAAATGCGCCGAGTGCCGGACCAGCCCAGATTTGATAATCCATCTCGCGACCAAGCTCACCAGTGTTTGACCAACGGCTAGACAGACCTAAGTACCAACGGAAAATCAGCGCCATTTTACGTTTAGGATTATCTTTAGCACGCTCGATTTGCTTTGGATCGCGCTCATTAAAATGCGCTACCGTGCCAGCCCAAATATCATCCAGGCTTGAGCGGAATACTTGTTTTTCAAGTTTTTCACGCTCGTCGCTTGGAATGGCTTCAATAGAGTCATAGCGGGTATAAATTTCGTATAACTTGTTGGCGCGCATTGGAAATAAGGTGCCACGTTTTACGACTTGCAGCTTAACGCCCATTTCGAACATATCGGCAGCAGGTGCCATCGTCACATCGGCCATTTCGGTGGTGGCCAGTAATTTACGAGTATGCTCGCTGGCTCCCGCTTCTACACAAGCCTGGTTGATTGAACCGGTAACAATGTAGGCTGCGCCCATATGAAAAGTCGCCAGTGCTGCGTCAGGCGTGCCAACACCACCACCGGCACCAACCCGAATAGGGGTTTTATACTTGTACTGTGCTTGTACTTCATCTTTTAATGCCAAAATAGTCGGCAGTAAAGTGACTAATGGTCGATTGTCTGTATGACCGCCAGAGTCTGCTTCAGCAGTAATATCATCAGCCATAGGCACTAATTGAGCCAGTTCCATTTGTTCTGCGCTAATAAGACCTTCATCCACCAACTGTTGCAGTATTTTAACTGGCGCAGGTTGCATAAACTTAATCGCCACTTCAGTACGGCTAATTTTCGCAATTACTTTATTGTCTATTTGCACATCACCGTGTGCGTCACGGCTTAAGCCTGCTGCGCGGTAATAGACAATTTGTGGGGTTAAGCCTAAAAAGGCAGATGCCTCAACAGTACGCACTTTGTGTTTTAAAAATAGCTCGACACTGCCACGTTCAAGTGCGGGTTCACTTGGGCTGTGGATTAAATTAAACGCATAAGGCCCGTTTGGCAGCGCGGCTTGAATGCGGTGAATCGCTTGCTCAACTCGAGATGGAATTAACCCTGCTGCGCCAAATGAACATAAAATACCAGCCTGACCTAACGCAATAACCAGTTCTTCAGAAGAAATACCATTGGCCATTGCGCCAGCATGATAGGCGAATTTTACCCCATGCACGCGGCGGAAATGACTGTCACCTAAGCTTTGGGTGCCAAGGGCAGGGGCAAATGCACTGACTGGCAGTGCACTTGCTGCAGTAATAGCATCGGTTACGACTTGGGCTTGCTGAGCAACCCCTAAGCCTTGTTGTGTGTCGTTAACCACATAACACGCTTGTGATAAATCTTTAAGCTTCTTATCCATGCCTACAGGGTCAAAACTGACGTGTTGCTGGCTAACTTGCCATGGCCAAGGAGAAAGCTTTTCGTTATGCACTTGAGTTGTCATTATTATTCCTTTTTGGCCTAAGCTTCTTCAATACAGATGGCGATATCTTTGACTTCATAAATACGCAGACCATCTTTACTGAGGTTTGCGTCGCCTATTATGATGCGTTTACCGTCTTCATCTTTTACTGCACTGATATGTACATCAAGTGACATTTGTTTGTTAAGTGGGTTAATTTGACCGCGATATTTCCATTTAATATCCGACAAAATTTGGCCAAATTTTGGATTAGTAAAACCTTTACCTAGGTCTGTACTGATGGCGTAAGTTTGCATCAACTCGATCACGGCTTCAACACCTAATGAGCCGGGCATAACCGGATCTTGATGGAAGTGGAATTGGAAGAACCAATCACTTGGGTCAATAGTGCGTGACGCAGCAAGATAACCTTTACCGTATTTGCCGCCTGCTTCAACAATTTCGGCTTGGTCGATAAAGTTAAGCTGGCCGCCCGCTAAACAATAATGCGGTTGGCTAGTTGGCGGATTAAACACCCGTGACTGTTTATCCAATAAATTAACGCTGATGTCTGCCGCGACGTTATTATCAACATGCCATGGCTGAGTGATTTTGCCATTATCTATGCCGAGCTGGTTTTTGAGCGCATCACCTTTAAAGTAACCAAATACCGCACTACCCGTGTAAAACGGCTCGTTATCGACACTTAACTCAAAGGTGAAGCTTTGAATAATGTTACTGCCGGCAATGACGGTTGATAATAGCTTTGAGTCATTGACGATAGTTTTGCCGCGTAAATCCACATGGCGCAATAATTTGCCGCCACCGTCTAAGTTACGGAAAAACAGCTCTTGCCCAGGAAAACCTAGGGTGGTGCCCATGTAGCCAGAAATAAAGCCATTGGGTTGTAATGAAATTTCCATTAACACCGAATAAGGCATTACCGCTTGGTGGCTGTTTTTAGCAAAGTACCAAGCATCTGCCGGCACTTCGTATTC
Organism: Shewanella sp. TB7-MNA-CIBAN-0143; assembly: GCF_040310065.1. Taxonomy (NCBI): domain Bacteria; kingdom Pseudomonadati; phylum Pseudomonadota; class Gammaproteobacteria; order Alteromonadales; family Shewanellaceae; genus Shewanella; species Shewanella sp. TB7-MNA-CIBAN-0143. The sequence goes on along the minus strand of NZ_JBEOPL010000002.1, from coordinate 293,435 downwards.
AGCGATACACGATGATGGCTTTTTCAATTCGCCGCGTTTACCATTAATTTCAACCACGCGGGTGGTTAACTGTAAATCGCCACAAGGTGTCCGCGGTGGGATAAGTCCGCGGTAAATACTAAAGTCAGGACCAAAGCATTTTTCGATATCGCCAGTAGCAAACTCAAACATATGGTATGGGGTAAATGGCACGGTATCAGGCACGCGATTAGCGTACTTTGAATCGGCACTGACTATGGGCGCTTCAACGTGTTTTAGTGGAATAACGCCCTTGTTACTCGGGGCGTTTAAATCTGGAACTTGCGCCATTAACGGCGCTTTGTTGGTAATCACTTTACCGCTAGCGTTTGAATCAACGGCAGGGCTAGTGTTGGCTGTGTTTAACGAGATAAGCGGATAACGAGCACATTCGGCATCTTCTTTAATCATCACACCCAAGTTTTGGAAATCGACCACGACTTTACCATTGAGTAAAATATCAATATTGGCTTTAGCGTAAGGGCGGGGATGAATACCGATTTCAGTCACTTCCATGCGATAAGTCAGCTCAGCCGTTTGTGGTAACACTTGGCCACGACAGCGAACTTTTTGCGAAGCATTTTCCAATGGTTGGAATCGACCATTTTCTACTAGAGTATGCATGCCGATGTGGATCATAAAGAACTGTAATAGCTGGCCACAACCTTCTGCCATTAGCGAGCCTGCCATCACTTGGTCGCCTTGAAAATGACAAGGGAAATACCAATGGTCTGGCGCAATGTGTTTATGACCTTCGAGTAAGCCTAAGCCCCACGTACCACCTTGTGTTTGTAATTGACTCACTCGCTCAATCATTAAGAACTTTTCAGAGGCAAAACAAAGCGATTTTTGCAGCCCAGTTTTTAGCTGATGCGCGACATGGTCGCCACCAAAACAGCTGCCAATATCACCGGTCAGTAAATGATGAATTTGACCATAATCAAATGCCGTTTGGTTACAATGTAGTAATGGTGTAAAGGTTGGTTTATTCGGATTGTTGAGCACTTGTTGACGATGTTTTATTTCATCTTCAGTTTGAATAACCCCTTTACCATCGGCCAGTTCTTGGTCGGTAAAGAAGCCTGCACAACCGCCATCCATTTTTAGGATCATCTTGTCGCCTACGAAACATTCGTAAGAGAAAAAGAATAATAACGTGTCGCCATTGCTGGCAAAGTTATTGATTTTAATGTCGTAACGCAGAGTGTCGCCGCCACGGGGTAAATCTTCTAAGAAGGTTAAAGTACAATCTAATAAGCGATAAACCCGCTCGCCTTTGTTTTCAAAATCGATACCTAAATAACTGATCAACATTAAATCGCACTGGCCCGATTCTACCGCGACAGCCCAAGGGATTTGACCATCCACTAAATACGGCGCATCGACGGGGATGTCGTATTCTGTAGTCATTGAACACGGTTTGTATTGATTCATGGTGGCATCGAGTTTAGTGACGCGTGACACCAATAAATAATCTGTTGTCGGTAAGCGAACTCGGCGCGAGTAACTGTCGATAATGGCGTAATCTGAGCCAAATACTTTAGCGATATCGCCTTCGGCATATTCAACTAAATCAGCGTAATTCCAAATACACGGTTTATTCGCTGGAATAGGTGCAGTGTAAGCGGGCACACAAGCATGATTAGGTTGGATTAACTTGGCAGGGCTAATGGTTTCACTCTTAACCGCGGTTTGTACTGCAGCATTAACGGCATAAGTATTAGCCGCCGGAGACGCGACTTGAGTCGCAGTTGTCTGATGGCTAAAACCAGCCAATTGAGATCGTAATAAACTGTCGGCTACTTTCAAGCCTGCATCTCGGCTGGCTAAATAAGCTAAATGCGCTTGTTGTGCTAACCACTGATTTTGTTGAAATGCCGTTAAATGTGCAGGTGGAATAGCATGATTTGTCATACTGGCAACCCTTGGTTGCTTTGGAATTGTTTTATCGGGGATATTTTCTGACATAAGAGGCTCGGCGATATTCTCGCTATTATTGACGCTAAGAGGGCTATTATCACGAATAGTTGGTTGCTTACTTTCAATGGTGTTGACCACCGTTGGGGCGATATCAGCACATTGATTGATAATACTGTCGAGCGCATCAAGTGGGCTGTCGATAATGTGTTGGTAAATATCGCGACCACCTAAACTGACTTGTTTAATTAAGCTTAACTTACTGCCCGTAGCCAGTTGTTGAGTTAAATTATTGCCCAGTCTAGCGTGCAATGCGTGTTGTTGCGCCGCAGAAACAGACAGATTAACTTGTGAGTATTGATTGTCGCTGCTGGTGAATACACTGGCATTGATAGACGGTTTATCGATGTGACGAGTTTGCACTAAACCGTGCAGCAAACTGGCCATGCCAGAAGCAGCAAATGTATGACCGAGAATATCATGAGCTTTACTCAATAACGGCGCTGAGCTGACCGCGATTGCAGCATCAGTTAATCCTTGGGCAAACTGTTGACCTTGAGTCGATAATATACATTCAGGTGATTGGTTTAACTCAACAACATCTGCTGATAATTCGGCTGGTAATTGTGACAATGGCGTAAAGTTGACGCTATCGATACTGGCATAGCTATCAAGCTGAGTGTGTGCTGCATTGGTTTGTTGCAGCACGAGTGCGCCAGCCCCTTCACCCACTAACCAATCTGTTGAACTTAATCCTTTGGCGTTAAGTTTTGCGGTATTGAACAACATATTTTCAATGCTGCCAGACAGGTCTACAGCGGCAATAATAATTGCATCTAATGGCTCTTGTAACGAGCCTAACGCAAATAAGTTTTGCGCCACATCGATACAGCGGTTAACTGATTGCTCGCCTGCAGAAATGGTAAATGACGGGCCGTTGAAATCCCATAATGAGGCTATCCGCGACGCCATAATATTACCAATAAAACTGGTGTATTGGTTAAGCTTAGCGGCGTCGAGCACACTGTCCATCGCAATGGTTTCAAGGCTGTCATATTCCGCTGTAGATAATTGAATACCTTGAGCGTTAAGGCTTTGCGCTATTTGGCTGTGTAAGTTAACTCGACCACGGAATTGATGCAGTTCAAGTTCGGTTTCCATGGCGACTAATACCGCAACTTTACTGCCTGGCGTTAGCTTGGCATCGGCGATAGCTTCATCGGCGACTTTAATCAACAGTAGTTGTTGTGAGATCAGGCGATCATCTTCATTGGGTGGCACTTTAAAACGCAAGAAATCAAAATCGAATTGATCGATATACGCGCCTTGCGGCACTTGGGTGATGCCATATTGGGCTAATAGCTCAGGGTGTTTGTCTAAGCCTTTCCAGCGCTGAGAGGGTAGCGGGCTAAAGATGGCTTGTTTGGTGATGATTTTTTTCGCCAGTGCATCAATACTGCTGCATTGACCAAAATGCGCCGCCATGCCGGTAATGTGCATTGGCGTTTCTGCATCAACTAACACTGTGCTGCGAGTTTGAGCGTTTTTGTTCTGAGTATTATTACTTAGAGAATTATTATTTTGAGAATGATTGTTCAGCGTCTTGTCAGCAACGGCTTTAGCTTGATATGACTCAAGTAATAAATGGGCGTTACACCCGCCAAAACCAAATACTGATACGCCAGCATGGCGGGCTTTATTGCCAACTTTATCGGGCCAAGGTAGCACTGCATTTGGCAAGGTCGCTTGGCCAAATAAGCCATTAGGTGAGGCGATAGGCGAGCTAATATTAATACTCGGTGGCAACACGCCTTGGCGCATCGCAAAAATCATTTTCATGATCCCTGGCATGCCTGCTGCGGTGAGTAAATGGCCTAAATTGGATTTTGCTGAACCTATTAATGGCGTGGCGCTACCTTGAAGTTTATCTTCAAAAAAACGCTCCATCGAGGTTAATTCAACTTTGTCGCCTAATGGTGTTCCCGTAGCATGACATTCAATCACTTCAATACTGGCAGGGGTGATACTTGGATCGATTGCTGCTGCATCGCGATAAGCGCGCTCGAATGCTTGCACCTGGCCTTTGCTGTTTGGGCTTAACACAAACTGGCCTTTACCATCGTTCGACAAGCCAATGCCACTGACTAAAGCGTAAATATGGTCGCCATCACGCTCGGCATCTTCAAGGCGTTTGAGCACTAATACCCCAGCACCTTCACCAGCGAACAAACCTTTACTGTTACTATCAAATGGGGCGGAAATACCGTGGTCGGGATAGGCATGAAATATCGAAAAGCCCATATTGATAAAGAACGGATCGGCTCCAGATACCGCGCCAGCCAGCATCATGTCTGCTTTGCCGGTATGCAAGTAGTCGCAGGCTAATTTTAATGCGTAAACCGAACTTGCACAGGCGGCATCTAAACTCAGTTGCGTACCACCCAAACCTAAAGCATCGGCAACGATTTTTGAGGCATTATGGGCAACAGCACCATTACGAAGGTTGACCGTTTTAGGTGCTACATTATTATTATTGTTATTGGCATTTTCTGCGGTATTGCTTTGCGATGCTTGATTAAACGATTGCAGATTAAAGTTTGGCTGTTGGAGTTTAGTCTGTAAGGCTTTTTCGACCGCGCTGTGATAAAGCGGCACAAATAGCTCGTTAGACTTGGCAGTAGGGAACGATAAGGTGCCCATGACAATACCAGTGCGTTGCAGCACGTTATGACTAAGGTCAATACCTGCGTCGGTTAACGCATTTCGCGCGGTGTCGGTTGCCCACAAGAAACTGTCATCCAAACCAGTAAATGCCTCGGGCTCAATACGATAACCTTGAGGGTTAAATTGAAAGTCTTGAATGTAGCCGCCTTTATCACAATAAAAACGGTCCGATTCGCCTTGTACACCCAAGTAATCACTCGGTGAAGCATTGAGTTTGCTAGCACTGATTTGGCTGCGCGAATCTTTTTTGTCTAATAAGTTTTGCCAAAATTTAGCGGGAGTATCCGCGTCGGGATACTGATTGGCTAAACCGACAATGGCTATTTTAGGGGTGGCTTGAGAACTCAATGAGGTTCTCCTTCTAATGATGTTTCACTGCAACGAGACAGTGGTGAGCCGTCGGCTATTGCCGTCTGCTGAGATAATGAGTTAATTGCATCGTCAAGGCTGCGAATAAAGGGGGTTAATGACATCGGCACGCGATGAGCCATTAATTGTCCCAAACACTTGAGTAAACTGCTGACATCGTCGCCGCCTTTGGCATTAACGGCAACGGCCATTGCTGGGGACGTGTTGTTACTTTGAGCATTGATTTTGTCAATTAAGGTGGTGGTTTGTCTATCGGCTCCGACTTCAACAAATAATCGGCAGCCTTGATCTCGAGCGTTGTGGATTAATTGAGTAAAATCCAACTGATGACAAAAAGTATCGGCAATCGATTGTGCAATAGCGTGTGAGTCTAACGTGACAGGCGCTGTTTGAGCCGCCGAGATAAACTGTAAATGTTCGGGTAAGTTTGCCAACAGCGGTTGCAGATAAAACTGACGTACATGGTCGGTAATATTTAGTGCGGCTGGTGTATGCATTGCCGTAATTCGATTGGCTGCAATACCGCGTTTACCTGCTTGTTTTAACAATGCTTTACAACTGGATTCACAACCTGCGATAACACATGTATCGCCTTGGATGATGGCAATATAAGCACGCGGGTAATCCGCTAAATGGGGCGTGAGTTCGTCAATGCTGGCTCGAGTCACAAAGCTGTTCCACACAATGGGTTCGTCATCGGCTAATTGCCATTGTTGACGAACGCAGCGAAGCTCGCCTGAAATATCTTGGGTAAAGATACTGCTGTTTTGGGTTGCCTCAATCATAGTGTGTGGTGCTTGCCAAACATCTAGACTCGCCCACATGGCCGCTTCGCCCATGGAGTAACCCAAGGCAAACTTAGGTTCAATGGCAAATTCTTGCTGCAACAGTTTGGTTAACACATAACTGGCGCCCACACCGGCAATGGCTAATTGGCTCAAACTCATTTGTGCGGCATGGTTTTCATCTGCCGCGTAAATAAACTCGGTTTGTAACATCGATTGCATGTCACCTTGGTTTTCGAGTTTTGCATACACATTGGGGAAAACCAAGCCCATTTGACTGAGCATGTTTGGATACACAGTACCGACGCCAGGATAGACAAAACTCAAACCATGATCACCCAGCGGCGCGGAATAAAAACAACTGCCAGCAGGGGTTTTATATTCTATCGATGGCTTATCGTTAACGTCTGGCTGAAGGTGAGTCGATATTATTGCCAACATCGCATTAATTTCTGTGATTAATCCGTTACGATCCTGCGCCATTAACACTAAAGCTAGGGGTGCATCCGTTTGATAATCGGCCAATGTACTTTTGATAAGTTTTAGTAAGCTGACATCGTCTGTCGCCGAATTGACCTGCGCAGAGAAAGCCATCAGTTTAGTGTGCAGTTGCACCAATGAAGTGGCACACAGTGGTAGCCATAAACGTTGGGGATTAACCAATTGCTTTGAGGCGACTAATGCACGACCTTGGGTCAAGATCATTGCCTGAACACCGTTGGCACTTGGGTAACATAAGGCTGCAACCCGACTTTGGTGAAGTGGGCTAAACCAATATTGGCTGTTGACCTTGTCCTGTGTTGGTATACAACGACTGGCGATAGACTCTACTAGGGCGGTCATTGCGGTTAATGCAGTTTGTGCATTATTGGCAGTATTGGATTTTACGCTGCCATCTAACGCGACAATCTGCGGTTGAGTATGTAGACGTTTTGCATGATTCAGCGCCAGTATGATTGCTTCAGCCTGATTGCTACCAAGTGCAACACCATTGAGATAAGCATGCGCATGAACGCCATGTTTCGCGGCAAGTAACCCCGGCATTATCCACAACCGATCGGCAATATTGATCATTTCATCTGTAGTGGATGATAGCCGCTCTATGCTGTGTAATAACGCCAGTTCAAAACCGTCGCTATGCTGAGTATCAATCGCAACCTTGTGCTCATTAACCGAGTCGATATTGGGTTTGCTCAGCAACAAAGCCAAGCGCATTGGCTTGGTTTGTTGCTGCAAAATACGCTCACTAATGGATTTTAGCGCCATGTTATCTGTGGCTGTCACACTGTGTCCTTGTGTGATAGTTCAGCAGAAGCTTGATGTGGAATAAATGCCCCATTCAAACTCTTACTAATGGTCACTTTAGCATTGAGCATTTGGCAACTCAGGCGGCCGTCTTGATGATATAAACTCACGTTAGCCACCAGCATTCTGCCACTGTGTTTAACCACATCAAGTTGAATATAACCTTTATCACCATTTGCAAATGGCCAAGCGGTAACACACTCACCGGTTGATGACGGTAAACTTGCGGCATCGTATTTCAATCTTGCCCATACCAGCATGGCTTGTAGTAGCAAATCTTCCGCGAAAATTTGGCTACCACCTAATACCGATGACGGGATAAAACCTTGGCAGTCTGCGGCATTAATCTGCGGCAATTGCACTCGGCACAGTAGCTGAGCATCATCAAATGCCAACACTTGCTTAATACCTTGCAAACGTGGGCCATGAAATAAGGTTCCGTTTTGGTACAGTTCAGCGCCTGAATATAATGGCGTCATGTTGGCCCATTGAGCCAAACTGTTGTCGCCAATAATCGGTTTAGCAATTTCAGCTGCCAATATCGTCTTATTGATCACCAATTGAGCTTGGTATTGCGGTTTCATGACTGCGCTTGGATCGTTTAACAAACGAGAGGAGATCTGCGCGCTGATCCCTGCGTCAGTTTGCGTTAGTTCCAGTTGCAACAAATGTGGCTCATTGGTGTCAAAAATAACCCCTTTAAGCAATTTGTATTCAGCAATACTGACAGGCACATGACATAACGTTTCTGCTGCATCACGCATCCATTGCATGGCGCATACCGTCGGTAATACCGGATTACCAGCAATGCAATGGTCGCTAACAAAAGGCATTTCAGCCGGGGTTAATACTCGAGTCAGCGTCTGACTGATAATATCAGTAGCTGATGACTTAGTCGTAACTGCCTTAGTCGTAACTGCGTTAGCCGTAAATGCTTTAGTCACAAGTGTATTAGTAGCAAATGTCAGCGAACCCTTGGCCATAAGCAAAGCGTCCGCATTAAGCTTTTTTACAGCGTTGTCCTGCTCTGATGAACCTTGCATATCAGAGCCAATAAGCAGTTGTGCCCCTTGTTGGCTTAATAAACTGTGAGCAAATAGCTCGGCACCCGCTTGTAGCGGAATAACGTAAACGCCACGTTCAACAAACATTTTCTTTAATGCTGAGCTGACCATACCACCATCCCAAGGACCCCAATTAAAACTCATCACTTTAGCTTGCGGTAAAGTGTGCGCCAGTTTCAGCGCAGTTTTATTGAGGATTTCATTCGACATTGCGTAATCACTTTGACCGGTATTACCGTAAAAACCGGCCGCCGATGAAAACAGTGCAATCAGCTTAATCTGCTGTGGGTCGAGTGCATTAATAATGCTAGCAAGCCCAGTCACTTTGGTGTTGTATACGCGGTTAAGTTCATCCAAGGTTTTATCTTGAATGTGCTTATCGGCTAACACGCCCGCACCGTGAATAACCCCATTAATGGTTAATGAGCCACCCTTGGCATTAGTCAGAATTTTAAGACTGGCAGCTACTGCTTTGGCGTCGCTGACATCCATCGAGACATACTGAGCACTGGCACCAACTTTACTGAAAGCGCTTAACGCAGCATCGATTTCTAGGCTACTGCTTATTGGCCACACTAGAGCATCAATCTGTTTTGGCGTTGGTTTATTGCCTTGAGATTGAATATAAGCGATGGCTGCGGCTTTTAATTCTGAAGCTTGTTTGCCTTGCGCCCAAACCGGTAAGTTGCTACCAAAATGTTGGCTACGACCTGCTAACACAAAATGTGATTGGCATTGTTTAGCTAAGGTGAGGGCGCATTCAAACGTTACGCCTTTTGCACCGCCGGTGACCAAAATAGTGTCATTTTTGTTTAGGCTTGCTGGTGCAAACTGTTCGCTAGCGTTGCCGGCAACTAAGGTTACTCGACCTTGGTTACTAATCCCCACTTCATTAATGCGATCCGCGCTAGCATTGGCACCATCGATATCAAATAACTCAGCAACGATGGCATCGGCAAAGCTTGTAGTATCAATATTGTTGGCAATGTCTAACGCGCGGCAAAACACCTGTGGCCATTCATGGCTTAGGGTTTTGCTCAGGCCAGATAAGGCTGCTTGGTTAAGCTCTGCTGTTGCGAGCTGAGTATTATCAAGATAACCAAACCCGCCGTCTAAACGGCTCACGGTAAAGTAGCATAAGCGCGAAGCTTGAGCTGGTTTAGCAAATTCAGCGTGAAGATGCTTAGCCCATAAAAACGCGTTGTCGACAGCGGCTTTTGCTGCAACAGTGCACGACATTAATTCGCTGCTGTTAGCGGTAGCTTGAGGCTGTAAATGAATAAAGCCTGCAATGGCATGTTCAGCGCCCAAATCGGCTTTAATATCGGCAATGACTTGTGCAATTTGGGCATCATCAATGCTGCTCAACGTATAGCTTTTAATATTGCTGCTTAAGGATGAATGTGCCACGCTAATGGTTTGTGGGTTACGAATAACGGCGACGGTTAATCCCTTTGCATTTAGCTTTTCAGCCAGTAAACCTGCATTGTGGCCATCGTCTGTGATGACAATACAAGAGTCTGTTGAAAAGCAATCTACGAGTTTATCCGCCGCTGGTAACTTTTTTAGCGCTACCTCGCTGTGTGGCGGTAATGCCGCGGTGTTAACGTCAGCCTTGTTTGCAGTTGATGCTGGTGCGACCGACGCAATAGCGGTTGCTGCAGGCAATTTGGTTTGCATGTAGCTGACGATTTCACCTAAGGTGCGACATTCGGCTAAATCTTCTGGGTTCAGCTCAGGTAAGCCTGGTAGTTCGTCTTGCACTGTACCTAGAATTTCAACGCGTTTGATTGAGTCGATACCTAAATCGGCTTCCATGTCCATGCTCAGTTCAAGCATTTCAGCAGGGTAACCGGTTTTGTTGGCTACCACTGACATCATGGTGCTTAATACGGTATCAGCACTTAAGCCAGTTGTTGCAGGTGCAGATACTGGAGCCTCAGTGTTAGTTGCAGGCAATTTTGTTTGCATATAACTGACGATTTCGCCCAAGGTACGACACTCGGCTAAATCTTCTGGGTTCAGTTCAGGCAAACCGGGTAGTTCGTCTTGCACTGTGCCTAGAATTTCAACCCGTTTGATTGAGTCGATACCAAGGTCTGCTTCCATGTCCATGCTCAGTTCAAGCATTTCTGCAGGGTAACCGGTTTTGTCGGCTACTACTGACATCATGGTGCTTAAAACGGTATCAGCACTCAAGCCCGTTGTTGGCGTTGCTGTTGCTGTTGCAGATGAAGATGAAGATACCGTTGCTACTGGAGCCAATGTGCTGACAGCAGGTAATTTAGTCTGCATGTAGCTGACGATTTCGCCTAAGGTGCGACACTCGGCTAAATCTTCTGGGTTGAGTTCAGGTAAACCTGGTAGCTCGTCTTGCACTGTGCCTAGAATTTCAACACGTTTGATTGAGTCGATACCAAGGTCTGCTTCCATGTCCATGCCCAGTTCAAGCATTTCCGTTGGGTAACCAGTTTTATCGGCAACTACAGCTAACATGGTGCGTTGGACGTTTTCAGCGGTTAAGCCCGTTGCTGCCGGTGCAGCAGCATTTGCCGATGTTGATCCCGTTGACGCTACAGCAACCGAGTTGGCCGCTGGTAATTTGGTTTGCATGTAGCTAACGATTTCGCCCAAGGTGCGACACTCAGCTAAATCTTCAGGGCTCAGTTCAGGTAAGCCTGGAAGCTCATCTTGTACTGTGCCTAAAATTTCTACACGTTTGATTGAGTCAATACCAAGGTCTGCTTCCATGTCCATGCCAAGTTCAAGCATTTCAGTTGGGTAACCGGTTTTGTCGGCAACCACAGCTAACATGGTGCGCTGAACGTTTTCAGCGGTTAAGCCCGTTGATGCTGGTGCTGCAGTAACTACCGATGTTGATCCTGTTGACGCTACAGTAGTTGTGTTTGCCGCAGGCAGTTTAGTTTGCATGTAGCTAACGATTTCGCCCAAGGTGCGACACTCGGCTAAATCTTCTGGGCTCAGTTCTGGTAAGCCTGGAAGCTCATCTTGTACTGTGCCGAGAATTTCTACCCGCTTGATTGAGTCAATACCAAGGTCTGCTTCCATGTCCATGCCAAGTTCAAGCATTTCTGTTGGGTAACCGGTTTTGTCTGCGACCACATTGAGCATAGTGTCTAACACTTGTTGCTGTGTTAGTCCGGCTGTTGGTGCAGAAACCGCTGCTGAGCTAACTTGCTGAGCCACAGGAGCTTGAACAGGTATACTGGCTGTCGGTTGAGGTTGAACCGCTTGAGCGGTTTGAACCTGAGCTGGAGCAACGGGTGCTACCACTGGCGAAGGTATTGCTGCTTGAGTTATGTGGTTTGACTGCACAAAAGCAGGCTGTACTGATGCAGCAGGTAGCGATACAGGTGCAGAAGCCGCCATTGGCATTGGTGTTTGCCCTTGCAACATGGCTAACGCAGCTTGGCTTGCTTGTGCTTGCAACGTTAAGAATTGAGTATGACTTTGCAATGTTTGTGCTTGATGCTGGTGGAACATCTCCATCGAACGTTGCAAGCTTTCTGGAATGGCTAATCCCGATGACGCCATTTGCGCTTGGGCTGTCATCAGGTGAGCAAAGGTGTCGCCATATTGCTGTGGTATGGCTAAAAACTGCTGATGTAATTCAGCGGTTTGTTGCTGCGCAGCAAAAAATGCACCGATACTATCGGTCGACGCTGACACACTTGAGCTAACTGGTTGAGCTTTAGCGATAGGAGCTGTTGCCGTTAAAGGTGCCGCTGTTGCAGATGCTGGCGCTTGAGCTGGTGCGGATGTTGCTGGCACTTCAATATATTCAGTTTTAATGACTTCTTTTTCCACAATTCTTTCCACAACTTTCTCGACAGGCACTTCCACTGTCTGGCTGGTAACGGTGCCGGTTTGCAATGACTTTTGCATTTTGGCTTGAGTGGCCGGACTAATATAATTACTCGCGGTTAACTTAACGTTCATCGGTGACACTTTTGCAAGCTCAGCGATTGGCGCTTGATACGGATCAACCTCGGTTAATGCCACCCCTAATACCGCAAGCTGACACGCTGCTTGGCGCAGTTGAGTGTCACTATTGCCTTTAGGATTTGGGTTCAAGCTCACTACACTGACTGATTCTGCTTTATTGCCTAGGGTAGCCTCCACCAATTTTTGGAGGATGTTTTTAGGGCCAAACTCAACAAATACTCGAGCACCCGCATCATACATGGCGTTTAGTTGCTCGCTAAAACGAACCGATTGCAACATATGTTCACTAAATGCTGCTTGGATTGCTTTTGGATCATTAGGATGTGCTTTACCTGTGCCATTGGCATAAAGGCTTAGTTTTGGCTTAGCAAATTTAATCTTATTGATTGCCGCAGCAAAAGGTTGTTGAGCATGGGCTACTAATGGAGTGTGGAACGCGCCAGAAACCGGCAGGGCGATTGCTTTAAAACCAAGTTCAGTAGTGATTGCTTGTGCCGCTAAGGTACATGACGCTGTTGGCCCTGCAATAACCAATTGGGTTGGTGCATTGTAATTAGCCACCTTGACGCCTTCAAATGCACTAATGCACTGTTCAAGCTTTTCAACACCGTTGTCAACAGATTGAGCGGGGACAATAATGGCGTACATTACCCCAGCGTCTTGATCTTTAGGTGTAGCCGCCATTGCTTGGCCACGAGCAAAGGCCAATTGATAATAATCAGCTTGGCTAATAACGCCTGCAGCACATAATGCTGACAGTTCACCAAAACTATGGCCGGCAACCATATCAGCTTTAAAACCTGCTTGAGTCAATAATGCATATTGGCCCATGCTCACCGCACCAATAGCACTTTGGGCATTGGCGGTATTGGTTAATGCAGCCTGTTGCGCGGCAATATCTTCGGCTTCAAAAGCAGGATTTGGGTACATAATTTGCGATAGTGGTGTTTGTTTATGTTGGGCAAACACCTTATCTGCTTGCATCAGTTGCTGACGCATTTCTGGATACAAACAGGCTAAATCGGCGCCCATGTTCAGATATTGTGCCCCTTGTCCGGCAAATAGTGCTGCCACTTTATGGCTTGCCGCTTCAGGATGAATCAATGCTGCTGCGCGATAACTGGTACCAGAAGGCAATTGCCAGCAGTCGGCAGTATTTGAGCTTAACTGCGCCAGCGCCTGAGTCAGTTGAATGGTTAAGTCTGCTAATGAAGCAACCACTAAGCCTATGCGTGCCGCGTTAGGGGCAATAGTATTTAATGCAAAACGTTTACCAAAATCGGCTAACACAATTTCTTGGCGATTTTGCTGTGTGGTATCAACAGCCTTAATTTCAGTTTGCAGTGCGGTTAATTGAGCCTGTAATGCGGCTTTGTTTTCAGCATGGATCAACAGGCTTTGTGGCACTGAACGTTGACGATATTTATCGCCTCGAACATGTTCTTGACGATATTCTTCCAACACAATGTGGAAGTTGGTGCCACCAAAACCAAAGGCACTAATACCCGCGCGGCGCGGGGTATTGTCTGCCCGAGGCAGCCATGGACGGGTTTCGGTGTTTAAATAAAATGGCGAGTCCTGAATGTTTAATTTAGGATTCGGCTTACTGACGTTAATGGTCGGTGGCAACACTTTATGATGCAAAGCCAGCGCTGCTTTAATCACACCAGCGGTTCCTGCTGTTGATTTAGTGTGGCCAACTTGTGATTTAACTGACCCAAGAGCAATGTGCTGTTGAGTGTCATTACCGTCGGCAAACACTGATTTTAAACCATTGAACTCTGCGACATCACCAGCTGCAGTACCAGTACCATGGGCTTCAATTAAGCCAACAGTGTGCGGCGCAAAACCTGCGTCGTCATAAGCGCGTCTTAATGCTTTTGCCTGGCCTTCTGGGCGCGGTGCGTAGATACTTTTAAACTTACCGTCTGATGATGAGCCAATACCTTTGATAACAGCATAAATTCGGTCACCATCACGCTCAGCATCATCAAGACGTTTAAGCGCCATCATGCCAATACCTTCACCAATCATCATACCTTTAGAATCGATATCGAAAGGTTGAATGGTGTCATTAGTGGTAAATGCCGGTGTTTTTGAAAAGCTCATGTACATGGAAGGCGAGTTATCGGTACACACACCACCAGTGAGCATCATGTCACTGCGGCCTTCAACTAACTCTGTAATCGCCATGCGCATTGCCGCTAAAGAACCTGCACAAGCTGCGTCAACCACGCAATTCATGCCGCCTAGATCAAAGCGGTTAGCTATACGCCCAGCAATCACATTGCCGAGAGAACCTGGAAATGAGTTCTCTTCCCAGTGAATATATTGATCCTGAAACTTTTTGATCAACATCTCAGTGTCTTCATCACTTAGCCCACTATTTTTAAATACTTTTTTGAGTATTGGGTACTGTAAGCGACCACTGAGACTGTGATTAATTTTTTGACCACCGCCGACGCCTAGTGTAATACCGATGCGATCGGTATCGTACTGTGCATCAATACCTGCATCAGCTAGCACTTCTTTGGCGACCACTAACGATAAAAGTTGTGAGGTGTCTGTTAGTTCGAGGATATTAGGGGGCAAGCCAAATTCCATTGGATTGAAATCGACTTCAGGTAAAAAACCACCACGTTTACAGTAACTTTTGTCGGCCATTGATTTATCGGCATTGTAGTAATCTTCAGCATTCCAATGGCTTTCTGGAACGTCGATAATCGCATCAATTTTTTCGCTGATTAAATCCCAAAACTTGTTTAGGTAACGTGAGTTAGCAAAAATACTCGCCATGCCGACAATCGCGACAGGCATGTCTTTTAAGCGTTTGTTTAAACGCTTATCTTTATTACTGGATTGGCTCATATGAGTCTCCGTTTGATAACTGAGGTTCAGTTATCTGGTGTTGGGATCCAGCTGCATCAATGGTGCTAGTGGATACTGCGGCTGGTTGACTTGCTCCAGGAAAACGAGCAAGAAAAGTGTGATAATTGCGAACCAATAACTTACGTAAATGAAATGGTCCGTGCTTTAAGACATGCGTTATATAGCGATTACTCGCTTGGGTATGGCTGTCTTGATAAATATCGAGGTAAACCCAGTCAGACTTAAAATCGACTCCAAGCAAAACAGAATAGGCTTGCTGCTTCGTTAATTGAGGCGGAATACTTAACGACACTACTTGCACTACGTTGTCTGGATCTGGACTCGGCAGGGCTAAAGTGTCGGCTAATGTCTGCGGGTTAACGGTATAGGTTTGAATATCGGCGCCTTGAGTAATAGGCAGCTGATTGAAGAATTTTTCTGGCACAAAAGGGCTGTCAAATTCGTCTAGTTTAGAGACCCCAAAACGCTTTAAGCAGCGGGCAAGACCGGAGCGAGAGACATTGGGGTTGATAAATTCTTGGGTGACTTTTAATAGCCTATCTAAAGGCATTTTTAATTGATAACGCAAACCCAGCATCACGTACTCTTCCATCGGAGATAGTGTCGTGTTGAGTTTGTGCGGGGTATTTGGGGTGTTATCGATTGAGTCACGTTTACGCCACTTACGTACTGTAGCTTCGCTGATATTGAGGATTTTGGATAATTGACTGACGCTGTAATCGGATTGCTGAATAAATTGACGCATTTCAGGTGTTGTCGTCGCATTACGGTGTTGGACCGTTTTTGGGCGAGGCTTACCCTTAAATAGACCAGATTCTAAATGTGTGGTTATCTTTTTTGTCATCTAGACAGGAATTCCAAATAATCTATTGGGACTTTAGCGCATTTAAACTTACCGATACTTACTTAAGTCATACTTAAAGAAGATAAAAAATTAGTCTAAATATCCATTTATGCTTTTTTTAACACAAAGCAGATTACCTGAGGTTTCACTCCGATACAATCACCCGAGACTAAAAAACGTGAGCAGTGTAATTAAAGAGGGTTATAACGCGATGTTGCTATGTGTGATGATGTGACGTTTTTTTATGTTAGTTACGTTAATGTGAATAATTTAAATAGAGAATAAAGCATAACAAGGAATGTTAAAAAAGTAATTTAATTCAATGGTATGTTGAGGTTTCGTTAAAAATGCTTGTTTTCTACACTGTTATTGCACAGTTGTTTAGTAGAGTTATAACCAGTATTTATAAACATAAAAAATTGGGGTGTAGCACAATGCAAATAAAGTCAATTATCGGCTTAATGGTCTCTTGTTCATTGTTTTTAGCAGGTTGTGATGACAGCACAGACAGTATAGCTGACGCGGTTATTGATACGGTAGAAACTGAAGTTGAAGATGTTATAGATAATATTGTTGCTGTCGACCCTTCTCTGTTTGCTCTAAATTCTCTTGAATCTATTGAAATGGTTGAGTGTACTTTGTCTAATGGTGATGCAAGTACTTGTTACTCGGTTACCGTAAATGGTTTTCCAGCAGATCGAAATGAACTAGGTCCTTTTTGTCCAGAAAGCACTGAAACAACCGCAGAAGATGCTGGTAAATGGTTTGATGGTGGCGTGTTATATGATTTAACGGGCTCGTTCGTGTCAAATCTGAGTGTATTTTATGGTGACAGCAAATGGCAGTTATACGACAAAGATACCGGTTTGGTTAATATTACTGACACCCAACTTGCTTGTGAGGCAGCAGCAAGACCTGATGTAGCTGCTGAATACAATAACTTTTGTGTGCAATGTGATATCAGCTATTACAACGAGGCTGCAGGTGAGGGCGTTTCTAGCACTTACTTAATTCCGGTAACGCCGGTGCTTCGAGATACCCCTGAAGATATTGAACATACCGATGTTGGGGTAGCATTTAACGGTGTCAATCTTGCCGCAGCAGCGCCAACACAAGCTATTTTAAGTGCATACACTATCGCTGCATTTGACGACTGCATTGGCCATGTTAATCCAGTTGCTGGTTATCATTATCATGGTGCCAATCATGGTGATGGTACTTGCCCTGCGATTGATTATGAAAACGATGGTCATGGCGGTGCTTTTGCTTATGCAATGGACGGTTTTGCAATTCATAGCATGCTTAACCAAAGTGGCGAAGAAGAAACTGATTTAGATGAATGCCGTGGGCATAGTGATGATAATCGTGGTTATCACTACCATGCAGCAGGTGCAGGCGAAAATACCTTTATTGGCTGCTTTGCCGGTGAGGTTGCAAGATGATAAAAGCTCACTTGAAATTACTCAATACGATGGCCATTTTAGTAACATTGTGCTTAACTTGCTTGCCTGCATTGGCACATGAAGAACATGTTTTCAAAGCGCCTTGGAATGCCTGCGCTGATGCGGTTAAAACGCAACAATGTTCATACACCAATGTTAATGGTGATTTGTTGAAAGGTACTTGCAGAGTGTTTAACGAGGCATTGATGTGTGTGAGAAATCAACCCATCATTGCCGCTGAAAATGTAACACTTAAAGATGTTACAGAAATAACGGTATCAGCAAGTCTCGATAAGCATGGCGGTCATTAGTTAGTTTATACAGTTATGTCCGCAGGATAGATAAAAAGCAGGTAATGAGTTTTCTCATTACCTGCTTTTTTGATCTTTCTTCATTTAACTTGCAAAGTAAATCAACTCGGGAAGAAGTCTATGGCCCAGATGGTGGTCATTAGCGCGACTTTTTCTGCTGGGAAGCTGATTGAACGTAATACCAAGGTTAATTGACGCTCTAACTTGGGGTTATTGAGTTCGCTTGATTTAATCGTTACCTTGCTGATATTGCCATTGGGTTGTATGACAATTTCAAACATCACTTTGCCTTTTAAAAACGGATCTTTTCGAAGTGCACGATTGTACAACGAATAAAGCCGCGATTTATTGGCCTCTAATGTTCGTCTTAATGCTGCTTCAGAACGTTGCCCACCTTGGCTAGCTTGACTGGCTTTTTCTGCAGAGGCACCTTGGCTTGCTAATACTTCCTCTTTTGCTAAGCGAATTTGTTGGGTTTGGTTGCCTGTTAACGACCCAGCAGCAACAGTTTTACTGATAGTTGATTTTGCCAAGCTGTCAGTTTGTTTATTGGCCGCACCAGCTAATAAATCACGTTTTACTTTGACTTCTTGAGACGTGGTTTGGTCAAGTTTGCGTTGCGCTGTAGGTTTAATATCAAATGCTTCGCGCATCGAAAAAAGCTCATCTTTCATCGCCGCTAAGCCTGATGTGCTGGCTTTCTCTTTTGCAGCGTCACGTGTTACTGGTTGAACAACTTGAGGTTTTACAGCTTGTTCAACAGACTTTTCTGGTACTTTTTCATCTGGTGGTGCAGGCTCAGGCTTTGGCAGCGGTTCTGGCTCAGGCGGTTTCACCTCTGGCCTCTCTTCTGCTTTGGCCGGTGGCGGTAATTGCTTTTCTTGCAAGATGATTTTTGCTAATTGCGGTGGTACTTGCTCTTTTACTTCACGTGGAAGTTCAATTTGTTCAAGCATGGGTACTACGACCGCAAAGACAACATAAATTAACAGCAACAACCACAAAATCTGTTTAAACAGTTTGTCTTGTTTACTGGGTTTAAATAAGTCGCCTAAATCATTAAAGCTCTGATTGGTTTGGTGATGGTGTAAGGTTGCTGTTGTCATATTAGCCCTCACCATTAGCTTGTTTTGCTTGTTGTTCAACCGCCAACGAAATATCTCGGTAACCGGTTGCAGCACAAGCAGCCATAATTTGCTTAAGAACAACATAAGGCGTGGATGCATCGCCAATAATGGTTACTGCCCGGCCATTTTGTTGCTCGGTTTCGCTAAGCTCGCTGCGTTTACTGGCTTGATAGGTCAATTCGTTGGTTAAGGCATTAATAAACTCAGGATTTTGTTGTTCGGTTAAGCCTATTTCATCAGTACCTTTTTGCCATATAGGGCGCTCTTGCACTAATACGGTGTCGGTAAACACTGTAATCACCAGGTTTTCAACTGGCAGTACATCTGCAACAGACACGGGCAAACTGATTTTTTCGATATTTTGCAGTACTCGCACTTCAGATTGATTCACAATTAAGAAAAACACCAAAATGGTAAAAATATCCATTAATGCAACAAGGTTGAGCTTACTGCCAGCTTTTAAGCGTTTGTGGTGTTTAGCTAATCTGCGGCTTCTTGCCGATTGCTTCATCATGGCTTAGCTCCTACTGGTTTTCCAATAGTGGCTTGTATCGGCTGAGCAGCATCGGCGTCATTAGTGGCCGGAGCATCACCTAATGAGATCATCGGAAACAGTTCCGCATCTACCAAATTGGCTGCCACTACCGCTTTAAATGATCGTACCGTGTCCATGGCGGACACGATGGTTTGATAGTCAACCGCAGGATCAAGTAACAATACGATGTCATTTTTTTCTATGCCTTGTTGCTGAAACGTCAGTTTCAAGTCTTGTAGATACACAGACAATGCGGCGAAATCATAACCTTTATCAGTCAGTTCAAACTGTTTAAGTGACATGCCTGCTGGGTAGTTTAGTGCTAAGCGCGCAGGGGTAATCACTAGTTCGAGTATTTTGGGCTCTTGATCATCTTGTGCTTGTTCTGCTTCAGACAATACTGGCAATTGCAGATTTAAAATACGCACTTGTGAGAACACCAAACTCAACAGGAGTACTGGCACTAACACAATCATCAAATTCATGAATGAGGTGATATCCAGTTCTGCGTCTTGGGTATTAGGGCGACGACGGCGTCTCATACTCATTAGCCTCGGTTGTTATCCGTTTGCTTGTTAAATGACAATGAATTGAGCAGTTTGATGCCTGCCATTTCAATTGAGTCAACGATGGTTGCCGTTTTAGTCTGTAGGCTTGAGTGAAATAAAATCAGCGGAATGGCGGTAATCAAACCAAATGCGGTGGTGTTCATCGCAACCGAAATACTAGAAGACAATAAGTTGGCTTTTTCAGCTGGATCGGCGCTAGCCACTGCCGAGAATGCTGCGATTAAGCCCATAATGGTACCTAATAGACCCAATAAGGTGGCGATGTTAGCGAGCGTTGCTATAAATGGCGTACGCTTTTCAAGGCGTAACATGTATTCCATCACGGTTTCTTCCATGGCGTATTCTACGTCTTCACGGCGACTTGCACTTGATATACGGGCAATACCAGACTGCAACACGTCAAACACAGGCGCTTTATGGTTTTGTGCATGCTGACTAATGGTATTGATGTCACCTGTTTTTAAGGCATTTTTAATCAGCGCAAAAGCTTGCTGGTTACTACGATGTGCAGAGCTTAAATATAACCAGCGCTCAATGGTAATGGCCAAACCGACCACTAACACTAAGGCGATAGGGTAGATAAATGGGCCGCCATTTTGTAAAAACGCAATGATATGGTCGGTAAAACTCATGTGATGTTCCTTCTCTTATTGTCGTATTGAACACTGGCGTTAATGGCTACAGGTGTTCAATTGTTTTTGTTAGGTATTACTCAGTTTTTGGCTAGCATGTTGTTTATTTAATGGCTTATTTAATGGCTTATTTAAAAGCTTATTACAGGGTGTTTATTGATTATTTTCTGGTGTGCCGTTGGCAAAATCCCTGACTTGTTGTCGAAATACTTTTGGATTGATAGGCCTAAACTCAGGCAGCGTCAGTCGCATGCCTTCGTTGTTAATGTCTATCGGATTATTGATCCCTTGCCATGGCATAATATAAAGCACTTTGGGTTGCTCTTGTGAGCCCGTCACTTGGCTTTGAATGACGACAGGTTTGTTGCTCGCAGGTTTCGCCGCTTGTTGCTTTTCAGTGTCATCATTGGCCGTAGCCTGAGCTGAGACACTCAGTAAACAAGTGGCTAAAAACAGCGGCAATATGCCAAGACAACGCGTTGTTTGAAACACTTTTAGCATGGTCATCTTAGCCTGCTCCATTAGCATTGTCGGGTGGTAATGTTAATCCTGCGCGTTGAATTTTTATTTCTACGCCAGCGAGCCAACGTTTGGCTTGTTCATCATTTGGCTGGTTAGCCAAATACGCCAGGTAATATTGGTGGGCTTGCAACAACTTACCGCGATATAACTCTAATAATATCGCCAAATTTAATTGCGCTTGTGGGTATTGAGGCCACAGAGTTAGCGCCGTTAAATAACCTTGCTCAGCCTGAGCATACTGGCCTTGTACCCTTGCTATATTAGCTTTAATTTGGTGCGCATAAGGATTGCTGTTATTAACCGCAATCGCTTTTGCGAGCAGTGCATCGGCTTGATCTAATTGCTGCTGATTTATCGCTATGATGGCTTTATTGACATAGGCGCCCGACAATTGAGGCTCTGCAACAATCACTTTATCAAACAAACTATTCGCCGCTTGCCATTGCTGGTTTTTCATTTGGCTAATGGCTTGCTGATATTGACTCAATACCGATGTGGGCACATCGGCTAACCGCTGTGAGGCTTGTTCAAGATACACATTACGGTTATCTGTTGAGCCAGCACTGATACTGGTGCTGTTATTGACACTTTTTGTATTGAGGCTAACTAAGTCGACAATGTCTTTGTCCATGCCCTTTAGGCTTGGGTCCGTAGTGGTTTGCTTGTTGGCGTAAGTGCCGCTAGGTGACGTACTACAACCGGGTAACAGCATAAGGCTTACTAGCGCGAATAGTGCCAGTTTCGGTGTCGATGAGGTAAATAATGACTTAATGGATAGCATCGATAACCTCATGCGTTAACTCTTGTTTTTGATAAAGGGCAGGGGACATTTGTGCCAAGCGTTCAAAGCTTTTTTCAATCCATTGATCAACAATATCATCCCATGCTCTTTGGGTATTGCTGATGTGAATTTCGATGGCTTTCTCTTCAAACGGGTAAGCCAGCTCTTCGAGTAAAATCTCGTACTCTTCCAAGGCTAATTCATCTAAGTCGCCAGGGCGTTGTGAGCTCATCATGTCGGCTGCAAGTTGGCGATACATTTCAGCGAGGTTATATGTTGCATGAGGAACGTATTTGGCTAATTGAAAGTCGAGCACTTGTTGATAATAACCAATGGCTTTTTTCATCGTATCTTGTTTGCGCTTCAAGCTTTTTTGCAACGGTGCGTTGAGTTTAATTGCCGCAAAACTGCGTTGTTCAGCTTCACCCAAGGAAAATGCTGCGATAGAGGCAAGTTCAATTTGACGAGCTTGAATGGCATTCGCATCTTGCTGCAATTGTTTGCGATCAAAGCTTAGGATTTGTCTAAACCAGTAATATTGCTTATTAGCTTCACCGCTTTGGCGGTAAAACTCACTCATTTTAAAGCGAACCTCTTGTGCTACATCAAACGGTTGTGGGTAGGTTTTAGCATAAGTTCTAAAGGTGCTGAGTGCGCTACTGTTATCGCCTGCTTTTAAATAATACTCCGCCGCAGTGTATTGAGCTTCACGCTTTAATGCGCCGGGCTTTTCATTGGCGACAATGATCAAAAGCTGCTCGGCGGCTAAATCCCATTGGGCTAGTGCTTCATAGGATTGAGCTAATTTAGCTGGAATGACCGCGCTAAACTCATGGTGTGGATAACGTTGCTGAAACGGTTTTAATACGTCGACCGCTTCTTGCCAGCGTTGTTGTTCAAGCAATAAGTTTGCTGCATCGAGTTCGGCATTAACCGCATATTTTGATTCGGGCACTGCCTGAGCAACGCGTAATAACTGGCTTACGGCTAATTCTGGTTGTGTTTGTTTAACCGCTTGAGCCTGGAAGTAAATGCTAGAAGCTAACAGGTTACGCATTTCTGACCACGAGTCAGTGCTCTTGTCTGTGTATTGCAGCGCTAAAATGTAACCCTCTTCAGCTTGCGCGTATTGCTCTTGCTGATACAAGCTATTGGCATAAAGCTGGCTGACAAACTGCACTTGCTTACGGGCGGCGTCTGACAACGGCGTGGCATTTTGCACTGAGCTTACCGCATTATTGATCGTGTTAATGCCGTGGGCTTGTAATACAAAATCAGTAAAGTATTTAAGGTCGGTGTAGTTTTTAGCATCAAACGAATATTGGGCGGCGTTACTGGCGAGCTGTAAGGCACGTTCGTCAGATGGATACTGATTGATAAAGTCTTTATCTAGCTGATTACGTTGTGAAATGAGTGTAGTGTATTCATCAGTATTACTTTGACCACTTTGTTTTTGTTGGTTCTGACCTTGTTGGCTTTGATCATGTTGCGAAATGATTTCGCGTATGGTGACGGTTGTTGCGTAAGCCGATTGCTGTTGTATCTTACGTAAGGCTGCCGACGTTGCTGTGGTGTCATAGGCAATGGCGTAATAACTGGCAAGTGCTTGCTGATATTGTTTGGCTTCAAAATTGGCGTCAGCAAACAAGTACTCGTCATTAAGAATATCTTTAGTGAGTAACGTGCTGGCTTGAGGTAATTTGGCCAATTGTAAATAGGTGTTTAATGCGCTGGCAGCCTGTGCGAAAGCGCTAATTCGTTGTGCACCTTGCTGAGTTTGTGCATCGGCATACAAACGGCGGCTATGCTCGTCACTAAAGCTAAGCAGTTGTGGTAATAACTCTGCTTGCTGCGCTGTGCTGGCATTTACCCAAAAAGTGCTGCTAAGACCATATTGATTAACATAGTCATTTTTCAGCTGATGCATTGCTGCAAACTTGCCCTGACGCTGATAAAGGTCGAGCAAATTTAGCGAATAGCGAGCTGCCCAGATATTATCTGGCGCCAAATCGATGTATGCCTGATAAGTTAGTTCTGCATCGTAGTCGAGTTTTTTGTCGAGTAAAAATTGGGCCAAATTGGCAAATAATACATGCTGATATAAGTTGATATTCGGCAAGGATTGATTCGCGTTAACTAAGGAAACTAACGACTGAGATTGCAGTTGTTGGCTTAAAGAAATGCTCAATACTCTTTGGGTATCAATCGCCAAATTTTGCGCGCGACTGCCGAGCTTTTCAAAAGCAAAGTTGTCGGAGGTTAAGTTTGCAATATCACGATTACTTTGCTGGCCGGCCACTAAGGCTTCAAACACTTGCAAGAATGCTTTGTCGGCATTGGCAAGTCGATTGAGTTTAAATTCAGACCAGCCGAGCATATATAAACTGTTCAGTTGGTATTTTTGATTATCATTAGCGGTTAATACTTGCTGATATGCTGTAATGGCTGCAGAGTAATTCTGTAAGTTGTAATAGATTTCACCGCGTCTAAAGTTAAGCTCGGCAAGATACATTGTCTGCGGATAGTATCGCAGTAATGATTCAACTTCAGCCAAACTCGCATCCAATTTACCCTGTAAATCGAGCGCTTTAGCTAATTGATATTGTATGTGTTCGTTTTCAGGTCGTTGCGGATAACGCTGCAATAATTGTTGATATTCGTTAACTAATTTTTGCAGTGCCGCATCGTTTTGAGTCAACTGAGCTAGCACTTGACTGTCTGGTTGCGACTCATCATCGAGGTCTGCATAAGACTGGGCTTCAAATGATTCGGTATTGATTTGCGCTAAGCGATATTCAACGTGCGTCCGGATTTCAGGATCGGGCTCAAGTGTCAGCAATTGTTGATAAATATTAGCCAACTTGGCACTGCGTTGAGTTTGGCTCATTTCAACACTCGCCACCGTTTCGCTGCTGCGTTTGTTGGCCAAATCGCCTAAGCTAGTG
Source organism: Shewanella sp. TB7-MNA-CIBAN-0143 (assembly GCF_040310065.1). Lineage (NCBI taxonomy): Bacteria > Pseudomonadati > Pseudomonadota > Gammaproteobacteria > Alteromonadales > Shewanellaceae > Shewanella > Shewanella sp. TB7-MNA-CIBAN-0143. The sequence continues at coordinate 268,690 of NZ_JBEOPL010000002.1, read as the reverse complement.
CGTTTAGCTTGTTGAGCATAATCAGCCTGCCCACTGCTAAAGCACCCCGATAATGCAATACCACTGATTAAGATTAATACGCCTGATAAATAAGCCGATACTGACATTAGCGCGCTCCTTGTGCAGCTGACTCAACTACAGTGGAATCACTTTCAGTCGATTTGTTTACCGCCGATTCGTTTGCTGAGAAGGGATTGATTGGCGCAGTGTCTGCTTGTGACATTTGTTCTAATACATTGGCCATTTGGTGGCGAGTGGTGAGCAGTAGTTGCTTTAACGTATATTGTTGTTGCTGGGTAAAAATGCTCATTTTGCCACGAATATCTCGGTCGGTTTTGTCACGCAGTCCGGTAATATTAACGTTCGTGCTGTTAATGTCGGTTTGGGTTTGTTGTTGACGTAACTCAAAGTCAGATAACAAGCGGGTGTTACTCGACAATGCACTAAATCGATTGGCTTGTCGTTCAAGCTGTTCAAGTTGTGTTGTTAATTGCTTCAGGCTTTTTTTATGCTGCCAAAGTCGTTGTGGCAATGTTTGCTGTAATTGCCACTGCAACACCCCTTTAATCCTATCAAGTCTTTGTTGTTCGTCGTCGATATTACGTTGAGTCGCCAATGTCGTTAACCTGGCTTGGCTGGCATCAATACGGTCTATCCATTGTTGCTTACTTGGGTCGGCAAACACTTGGGCATTTTGTTCAACTTCTGCTTGATCAATAATCTTGGCAATACGTTGTTTTTGCTCTGTGAGAGCGTTAATCATCTCTGTGTAGGCGAGCTGTTTTTGTTGTTCAATGACGCGGGCTTGGCGCTGGGTGTTGAGGGCTAAGGTGTCCTTTAACCATTGACTGTTAATCTGTTGTTTTTGCACATTGTCGCTAAGTAAATCAAGGCTTAATAAGGTGTGATAATCGGTCGCTAATTGCGGGTCATTTAAGGCTTTTTTTAGCCAAGGCGAATCAGTGCTAAAACGCTCGGTAAGGACAAGCTCTAACGCGTCAGACTTGGTTGCCAAGGAAGGTGTTTGTTGATCTACTGTCTTACTGGCAAAGTCGGTGACATTGCTAATGGTGCTAACTGTTTCTGCAAACCCTTTTATCTCGACAATTTTTTGTAAATACAGCTGTTCAGCTTGCTGATACAAGGTTAATCCTTGTGCTAAAGATTGCTGCTCACTGACTTGTTTTGCCGTTAACAACGCGGCTTGCCAGGCTAAATTTGAGTAGGGGTATTGCTGCTGCAATAGCGATAGCAACTTAAACGACATGTCATAGTGCTGTTGTTGCTGGGCCGAGTAGGCAAATAAAAACAAAGCGGATTCAGCATAAGGACTTTGCTCAGGAAAATCGCTCAGTTCGTTATAGGCTAAATCGTATTGTTTATTGGCGACATACAACTGTGCCAACAGTAACTTTGCATAATCATTGATGGCCTGTTGTTGCAACAAGGCGTCTTTAACTTCTGGCAATAACTCATCGTTATCGTCAAAAATGTCGGGCTCTACAAAAGGGTTAAACACTTGCTGCCAAAAATTAATTTTGGGTGGCTGCCATTGTTGGCTTTTAAGCTCGATCAATATAGGTTGTGCTGCACTGTATTGCTGCTGCTTCATGTGCAACAACGCCTGGTTTAAGGCGATGTAAGCGACAGATGAACTCGCTGGTGGCTGCTCATCTTCTGATGTTGATTGTTGCTGTATTTGCGCGGTTAGCGGCGGCGCATCTGGCCAATAAGCTAATTGATTTAACACATGATATTGCTCGACATAATCGGGCAGTAATGTGGTGATTCTGCCTAGTGTGAGTTTGGCCGCATCAATGTCGCCTTGTTCAATTTGTTGTTCGCTGAGCTGCAACAAAGCGATTAATAATAATTCAGTTGGCGATGTGGCTGACTTCGTTTTGCTGCTATTGGTATTAGTACTGTTATTCGCTGTGGTTTGGGTCGAAGTATTTGCTTGTTGTTGTTCAAATTGTGCCAAGGTTTGGGTGGCTTGCTCGTGCAAGCCAATCGACACTTGTAGTCCGGCTTCGAACAATTGGCTGCGATCAGAATAGATCTCTTTGCGTTGACGGTTGAGGCTAATTTGCCTTAATGCTGCGCCATAATCGCCAGCAAAATAAAAGTACAATGCTTGGCGGTAAAATTTATCTTCTAGATCGGTTTTAGGCGCAGTTGCACTTACAGAGTTTTTTATTGATTTTTCTGCCGCTTGAAGCTCGGTAGTGTGCAAGAGGGTTAAGCAACTGCATAGCATGGCTGCACAGCCCAAAACTCGTGTGAGTGGGTTACCGATGTGAGCTAGCATAAGGCTAAATGATTGAGTGTTAACGGCCATTGTTGTTTACAATACCCACTGTTCGACTTTGATATCAGCCCGATAGCTTGATTCACTGTCTTCGACTTTGAGTTCTATCATTACTGTTTCATCGGTTTTATCAAAATTATGGCTAATGGCCCGTTGCACTGTACGACCTTCGGCATCATTGCCAGTAAATATTGCGGTTAGCAGGTGAGGGCCCATTTTAAGATTACCCAGGTAAATACGCTGAATTCCACCTTGCTCTAATGCTTTGCGTTGACGTTCGGTATATAAAAAGCCGCTAACATTATTGTCGTCAATTTTTAACTCAACACTGTCGAGTTTGAGAAATCGGCCCACATCAACCGACACAAAAACCGCGATTTGGGTGCTGGCAGGAAACAATAAATCTTCTTCTAAAATAAATAGATCGCGATTGAGTTTTAGTACTTGGCTTTTAATGTCTTCAAGCTCGCTGGCTAATGCACCATTGCCTTGTTTGGTATCTTCAGCTTGGGCTGGTAATGCAAATAAACCAGCAATCAGTAACGTTGCTGCGAATAACCGCGTTAAAAAAGCACCCCATTTACGGTCGGTAGTCATAGTTATGGCCTTGGCAATTACGTTGTTAAAAGTATCAATATTTAGGGCGAGCAATTAAAAATACACGCTGACAAAAGCACGGATTACATTGGCAGAGAACCCATAAAACGGTTCGTTGCCCACTCCGCCATCTGCAGTAGGGTCTCTAAAGTTATTGTATTGAAAGTCAATATAATCCCATTGCAGCGATGCTTCTGAACGAGTGTCGCCAAACGATACCGAGGCGGGTAATTGATAGGTAATGCCTATCCCGTAAGTGATGTCGCTAAAGTCACTGAGTTCTTTGTCGCGTGCAAGGTAGTTTTGCGCGTCGCGATAAGGAAACAAGTCACTGTAAAATTCAGCTTGAGTTTGCTGGTAATAACGCACTTTAAATTCTAATTCGATACTGTCGCCTAGTGGATGTCGATATCCAAGCTCTACATCACTGGCGCTGATTTCCCAGCTGTCGTTAAAGTGGCGGTAATGAAAAAACAAGGCTGCGCGATAAGGTAAAAAGTAACTGGCCGAGAACTTTGCTGCAAACGAGTTGCGGGTTTCTGGGTACACTTCTGCCTGATAAGCCACACCAGATGGAACGCTGTTGTCTATGTATCTCACTGTGCGGTATGGGTTATTTAAATAGCCGCTGTCTGCTATAGCTTCAACGTTAAAGCTTGCGGTAAGGTTGCGGGTTAATACTTGATTGATGCCAGCGCGAATCCGATATTGCTCGCTTTGCTCTTCAAACTGGTCGTCACCATTGCGGCGAATCTCATTGTCGCCATAAGACAAACCCAGATTTAAATTGGTTAAATCGCCAAAGGTGTCTTGTGACACATTGATGCTAAATGATTGGGCTAAATAATCGTCTTCATCACTTTGACGCAGGTTAAACGACATCAAGGTTTTGTCATGCAGGTATTCAACCCCAAATTGTCCTTCGTTACGCTTTTCTGTGTACGCACTGGCAGTGCTGATAACGTCCACAGATGCGGATGAAATACTGTCTAAATAATAATATGCGGTAAATGCGACCGATTCAGAGGTCTTTTTTCTGAGTAACACTGACGGGCCATCAATGGTCATGCCGCCGCCTTCGTAGCTGTGATACAACACGTCAGCGCGATCAGGATCGAGCACTGCAGCTTGGGCAGACAAGCACGTCATACTGACAAGTAATGCCGTGAATAGCTTAATGCTTTTATTGAGCAAATTAGTTACAGCCACAACCACCACCTCCGGTTCCTTCAGCGCCACGGGCCGATTCACGACCTTCAAGTACGTGAGCCATATGCATGCTGGCACTTGGATGGCGATTTAAGCGCATGATGGGGTCGGCTAAATTTTGACGCTCGTAAGGTTTAACCCAAGGCTCAATGCCCATACTCGTGCAGCCACTCAAAGTAATTAAGCTTAATAGCGCAATGCAATTAAGCGATAAAGCAGTGATACGAGGAGATAAGGTTTTTTTCATCAATTTACTCCCTAATCAGCTGTTTAATAGCGGCAGCATACTTTTTATCAAAGCCGTCTTTATAGCCTTGAAATACAAAGCGCACATTACCATCGCGATCAATAATCACTGTGGTTGGCATGGCTTCAACTTGATAGGTCTTAGACAAAGAATTGGTTTGGTCGAAAAATATTGGGAAACGTAAATCAAGATCGGCTAGAAAGTCTTTGCCTGCTTGGTTTTCTTGTTCAACATTAATGCCCCAGACTTGAACGCCGAGGTCTTGATACTTGTCTTGTAATTTTTGCAAAATCGGCATTTCTTTACGGCATGGTCCACACCAAGATGCCCAAAAGTTGATCAAGATAATCTCGCCACGTTGCTCGGCTAAATTGAGGTTAGTCCCTTGCTGGTTTTTTAAGGTGAAGTCGGGTGCAGCTTGGCCAAGCGTGAGCGCCTGTACCTGCATCGACAACAATATTGCACCTAATGCAATAAGACATTTACCACTAAATCGACTGAACAACATTGTATTTCCTTATTGGTTTTTCACTTTTGCTACTCGAATATTCTATGGTCTCTTTTAACGACCACTATCGAGGTGGATTAAAAATAGAACGACACACCCGTAGCAAAATTCAGATTATGGGTTGTTTTAGACGCGCCAGTAACCTCGGTATTAAACAGGTAATCACTCATGCTTAAATCCCATGCTATCCAGTCGGTTAAAAATACCCGGTAGTTTGCTGTGAGGTTGACGGTAAATTGCTCGTCACCGGCAAACTCGGTACTGCCGCCACCTAATTCAATCGAAAACACACTGTTAAACACTGTGTCTTTGCTGAAAAAGATCTCACCAGGCAGTAGGTTATAACCAATGTTTAAGCCGTAGTAAGTTAACTCGCGCTCAGCATCAGTTAACAATGGCGCCGCATTAGACAATTTTTCAAAACTGGTTTCACCCGCTTTGGCTTGGGCATAACGCGCTTTGACATAAAAATGTTCGCTGATGTGATAACCCACATGCGCACTTATCCAAGGGTTTGATTCAAAATCTTCAATCGACAAAATACCGCCTTGAATACCCACTTCAACGTTTTCAGTATCGATAACATCATCAAGCACAGTGCGACGTTCTACATCGGCTTTGACGGTATTAGGGGTATCGTCTGCGGCAAATGCTGCTGAGCTTGGCATTAATGCGGTCAACGCTAAAGTACTAGCAGTGAACAAAGGCACTAAAAAAATACGCTGAATCCTATTTTCCATGTTTGGATCTCTTCATTTTCATCTCGGTCGGTTAAGGCTAACGAGAGTTTATATTCGGCCCGTAATAAAAAGTTACGTGCAAGGTGATATTTAATGCCAGCTGCCGCACTCATTATGGTGCTGCGGCGCGCTTCGGTGTCGGCTAACACACTATGGGGTTCGGTATTAATGATCCCCGCGCCAACGCCAATGTATGGCACGACAATTAACTCGGGTAAAAGTTGGCTAAACAGCATGACTTCAAATACATCACTGTCTGAAATACTCCCCAGTGCTTTACCTGCTGATATTTCAGCGCTAAATACTGGGGTAAATGCATAGCCCGCATAAATATTGTAGAAGTTGGCCCCTTCTAAATCGCCGTACATTACACCGGCTTCAATTTGGCGATTGATGACGTCTTGTTCTGTTATCAAGTTAGCATTTATAGCTTGGCCATCTTGGGATAAACCCTTTAGGTTATCTTCATGAAACCAGCCTTCAACGCCACGTTTGTTTAGTACTTTTAACCAAGACGTTCGCTTAAGCAACACCGTTACCATTTCGTTTTGCTCGATAACTGAAACCACCGGATAGCCATCACTTGGCCCTGAATGCAGCTCAATAAAGGGCACATCAATCCGCAAGCTTGGGTTGTCGTCGGCCTGTAATACGGGGCTTAAACACAGTATTGTCAGTAGCAAAAAGGTGTTTCGTAAATATGTTTGCATAATTCCCTATCGCAAAGTCATGAAGCAAACCTATGGTTTTGCTTGTGGCATGCTTTGTTAGTCCTGTGAGTAAAATGGCGTGTTGTAATATTGCGCGCCAATGTCTAACCATTCGTTAAGTAATTTGAGCTCATCGGCCGACAGCATATTTTGATGGGTGGTGTTATTCATCACCTCAAAAAATGTGTTACTTGAACGCGCGCCATTAGTCGATAAAATTGCCGGCACATTGACTGTGGTTAACACCGGGATAGGGTTACCGTCAGCGTCAAGAATAAGCTCACCATTACTGTCTACTTGATAAACTACGTTGCCATCGGCATCAAGCACTTCAACTAATTTGTCGATTAAAATACCATCGACTTCTTCTTGCTCAACATCGTTAAAAAACAGTTCACGGTATGAGGTTAAGTGTGCAGCTTGATCGCTCGAAGGTGAATTGATTAACGACAACTGTCCCGCAGGCACTTGCGCCGCGCCATCGGCATCGACGATATTATGGCAATTGGTACAAGTGTTATCGGCAACGATTATTTGAGTTGTTGCGTCTATAACGGGTCGAGCTAAGTCCCACAGCGGTTGAATATGTTCAACATAATTGATTTGAATGCGGCAATAGGGCGTCCAATTGTCAAAGCATTCGCTGCCATTAGGCGCCGGTGTGGCCAAATTACTGTAACTGTATTCAACATTTGGATTAACGGCAGACAATACTGGGTTAGTCCAAATATCTTGATATTTAATACTGTCGCTAAGCTCGGCAAGGCCATTGACCATTTCATTGGCTTCGGCCATGGTTTGTCCTTGCGCAGGAATGATATTGCTTGTGGCATTAGGGTAGGCAGAACCACCCGCGGCTCCGGTATTAATGCTAGGGGCTTGGGCGTCGAGTCGGCCATGAGGCAGTTGACTGTTAGCAGTATGACAGCCGGTGCATTCTAGGGTTTCACCCGGCGTTAACGTGATCCATTGATTGTGGCGTCCGCCAATACGCTGACCATTGATATCTAACACACTGATGGCCAATGGGACATTAGCAGGCACTTTTATTTTGACTGAACCATCGGGTTGAATTGGGCTATAACCGACAATTTCGCGCATGAGTTGGTTATTACTGCGGCCAAAATCGGTATTGGCAATGTCTCTAACATCGTCGGGTGGCATGGGAACACCACGCACAATCCGTAAAAAGCGAGCCGGTAAGTTGGCTGCGGGTGTTTGCGATGGGTCACTTAAACGGCTAATACCACCTACGTTGGCAGTGGTGTCGATACCATCAAAGTCATATACGCTGCGAATGTGGATAGAACCAGCCAATTCTTGACTTAGCTGTGAATCAAGTTCGTTGCCGACGACCTTGTCCGCGATAAAGGTTTTTGGTTGTGCGCTAGGTTGCATCACCACCGATTCGGTTAGCACCGTCCCTTGAGCTGTTGTGGCCACCAATTGTTGGGTGTTGTTGGCATTGTTGAGTAGCCATAGCTCGTATAAGGGATCGGCTTGAATCAGATTATCGTCAGCGAGTTGCTCCGCGGTGAGTTGACCGCAGGCGCGGACGATGTCATTTACAACAACACGACACAAATCCCAACTCATTAAAAAGCGCTGGCTGTTATCGGGTAGTGGGTATAAATGATTGATTCTACCTGTTTCTGATAATGCGGCAGAAAATGAGAAGTTAAATTCTGATAACGTGGCGTCTGTAATCGCTTCGCCTTGCGCGCCAGAATTGGCAGTGGCTTGCTGGGCATCAATGTAGTCGTCAATATTAATCAGCACCGGACGTTTTTGAATCCTGGTGTCGTCCTGTGATGAAAGCAACATCAATATTTCGCCGCTAGCTAATTGTTGTGGCTTGATAAAATCAATCGCTTCGGTTTGGCCGTCAAGGGTCAATTGATGCGAATGCCAGCCAAATACTAATTCGTTTTCTGTTCCGTCTGGATTCATACGGTACAGGTTAATTCCGTGGTCGCCGCCCATTCGATCCCAGCGGCTGTATAAAATCTTTCCGCTTTGCAGAACCAATGGGTAAAAGTCATGGCTTAAGTTAAAGGTTAACTGCTTAATGGCGCTGCCGTCTGGGTCCATTACATGGATGTTAAAGGTTTCATTAGCACGGCTTTCATCTAATGCTGTGTATTGTGGTTTACCTTCATCAAGCAAAATTGCCCGAGATAAACGCTGCCTGCTTGAGGCAAATATAATTCTGCCATCGGGCAAAAACGCCGGCATTAAATCATCGCCTTGCTCTGCCGTTATGTCACTGCTGATGATTCGTTCTAAGATTTGGCTTGCTACCGTATAACGCCAGATGTTCCATTTAGGTTGTTCATCGTCGTCAACACCGTCGATTTCAGGTGCGCGAATGGCCATAAGCAGTTGTTGACCATCATCTGACACCGACAAATCGCGAATATCAATAAGCTGATCAGTGCCAAACAATGTTGTCGTTAAATTGGTTGCTGGAGAGTCTGCAAATGCATTTCTTTTAATTAGCAGTTGCGCGCCAGGATTAAAATGGCCTGGATTAAGATCTTCAAATTGTGCAGGATTTTGATCGACCGCAGTTAAATTACGCTCAATATAAGCCACAGGATATTCAACAAGAACGGGATCAGGCTGTTGATCTTTAATTGCTGTTTCGGTGTTACATCCCAATAACAATGTAATTACCGTAAACATCATAATGTTATAGCCCAAAGTCGGCCTCATTTGTTTTCCTTAACGATTTATTATTTTTGTGAGTATCATAGCAAAACCCTATTGCGGCTGACATTATTGCTTTCTAGGCCCAGTGTTTCAACATTTTTTATTAAATATTTGAATACTTTATTTTGACACGGCAAGACGCTTTTTTGGCGCCAAGTTATTGGCTGCAAGTGTCAAAAAAATTAACAAAATAAAAACTTTTAATGTGAGCCGTTGAATGATTTAATCAGCACCATTCGATTTTTATCATGTCCAAATATCAATTTCAGTTCAATACCAGGCAGTCAAGTGCTAACAAGGAGACAGTATGAAGCAACGACTTCGTACGGTAAAAAGCTTCAGCTTATTATCTTATTATGGAAAAACGATGCATTTTAAGCCGTTTATGAGTGTATTAGCACTTGGTGTATTGAGCCTTTTGTCGGCCAATGTGGTTGCTGCCAGCTTAGAGCAAGCAAAACAATTGCATGACCGCATAGCTGGGGTTCCAGCTTCCGAAACCACATTGCAAAATATGGCAGCATTACTTGATGACGGCAAACCCATCGAAGCGGCATACCTCGCAATGGAAACACCGGCATTTTATTCTACGACGTTGAAATTATTCGCCACACCGTGGACCAATATTGATCAAGACATTTTTGCGCCGTTAAATGACTATTCAGCCACTGTGATTGGTGCGGTTAGAGACGATGTTGATTTTAGAGATATTCTGCAAGCCGACATGGTATATGTGGGTAAGAATAGTTTAAATTTACCCGGCTACAATCGCAACAATAATGACCATTATCAGGCATTAGAAGACCAATTTATTGATTTAAAAGATGGTTTAGAGCGCACCACTCAATCGAGTGTGAATGGATTACCTGCTGATGCAACGGCAGGGGTATTAACTAGCCGCGCCGCTGCGAAAGAGTTTTTCTATTTAGGCACTAACCGCGCGATGTTTCGTTTTACCTTAATGAATCATTTGTGTACCGATTTAGAGCCATTAAAAGACAACACCCGCCCAACCGATCGTATTCGACAAGATGTGAGCCGCAGCCCTGGTGGAGACAGCCGTTTATTTATCAATAACTGCTCAAGTTGTCACAGTGGTATGGATCCACTGGCGCAAGCGTTTGCTTTTTATGAATATGAGTTTAACCGTGACCAAGACCCAACGGGTGAAGCTGGAGCAATAGCTTACAACACCAGCGGTCAAACCGACCCCGCCACCGGCACACGAGTGCAAGGTAAGTATCATATCAATTCAACCAGTTTTCCTTTTGGCTATGCCACACCAAACGATAGATGGAACAATTACTGGCGCGAAGGCCCTAATCAAAAATTGGGTTGGGATAACAGTTTGTCTGGTCAAGGTAGTGGGGCTAAATCCTTAGGCCAAGAGCTGGCAAACAGTAATGCCTTCGCCCAATGCCAAGTTAAAAAGGTGTTTAAAACTGTGTGTTTACGAGACGCAGAAAGCCAAGCTGATATTGCACAAATTAGTGCTACTACGGCTTCTTTTAAACAGAACTCTTACCAACTTAAGCGCGTTTTTGCTGAAGTTGGCAACTACTGTATGGGAGAATAACCGTGAAATATTTAATGGCTAAAGGCCTTGTTATTGCCTCATTAATCATCGGGCTTTCTGCTTGTGGTGGCGGGGATGTTGAAAAGAATCCGCCTGCGCAACAAACGCCACAATCTGACGTGTATACCGGCCCTGCAGCAGCAACGGCTGATATCCAAAAATACAAAGCATCGTTGTGGGATAACATCTCTACCCAAGACAAATGCGGTGCGTGCCATACAGAAGGTAATCAAGCGCCTTATTTTGCCAGTCGAAATAACGTTAACGATGCTTATGCTGCCACGAATCCATTGGTTGACTTAATCGACCCTAAAGCTTCACGTTTGGTCAGTAAAGTCGCTGGTGGACACAATTGTTGGCTCGCCAGTGATTCAGCTTGTGGTGAAACCATGACCCAATGGATCAAGTTATGGGCCGATGAGCGTGTTAGTACGGTCAATACTATTGAGCTGACTGCACCGGTTATTCGTGATCCAGGCTCAAGTAAAAACTTCCCTGATGACAGCAGTTTATTCAGTCAGCACGTTTATCCCATCGTGAATCAATATTGTGTGTCTTGCCATAATGAAGCAGCACAATCTCCCCAGTCGCCATTTTTTGCCAGCACCGATGTGAGCCAAGCTTATGAAGCCGCCAAAGGAGTGATTAACTTAGACGACCCAGCGCAATCAAGGCTTGTGGTGCGTTTAGGTTCGGAGTTTCATAACTGCTGGAGCAATTGTGTAGACGATAGCATTGAAATGCGCGATGCGATTATGGCGCTCAGTGATGGCATTGAACTTGATGAGATTTCACCAGACATGGTGGTGTCAAAGTCATTACGTTTAACCGATGGCATTACCGCCTCAAGTGGTGGCCGTTTTGAAACTGACGTAATTGCTTTATATCAATTTAAAACAGGTGAGGGCAGCATTGCTTATGACACCTCAGGCATATCTCCAGCCGCTAATTTGACCTTAACCGGTGATGTAGATTGGTTGGGCAGTTGGGGCTTGTCGTTTACTAACGGTAAAGCGCAGGCGAGTACCGCTAACAGCAAAAAACTGCATGATTTAATTACCGCAACAGGTGAGTTTTCTGTTGAGGCTTGGGTGACACCTAATAATGTCACTCAAGAAGGTCCAGCCAGAATAGTGACCTATTCTGCGGGAGACAGCGCACGTAATTTTACCTTAGGCCAAACTCAATATAACTATGACTTTATGCTGCGCACTCAAGCATCTAGTACCAATGGCGAGCCAGCATTAAGTACACCAGACGCGGATGAGGTATTACAAGCCACATTGCAGCATGTAGTGATGACTTACAATGCCACCACTGGCCGCAGTATTTACGTTAATGGTCAATTGATTGATGTGGTCGATGAAGACATTGCGCCACTTGCCAATTGGGACGACAGCTTCGCGCTTATTTTGGGTAGAGAAGCGTCAAACCAGCATGCATGGCAAGGCGATATTCGCTTATTAGCCATTTATAATCGGGTACTCGCACCTGAGCAAGTACAGCAAAATTATAATGTTGGAGTGGGTGAAAAGTTCTTTTTACTTTTCTCGATTAGTCATTTAATTGATCTTCCCAATACCTACGTCATGTTTGAAGTCAGTCAGTTTGATAACTACAGCTATTTGTTTAGTAATGCTGCTATTGTCAACATTGACGGTACGCCAGTAGCAGACAGCTTTGCGTTAAAAGGCTTACGTATCGGTATTAACGGTAAAGAAAGTGCTCAAGGCCAGTCATACGCGAATCTCGATTTATCAGTATCGGCAGGGCAAGCGATTGCAGAGCCGTTTTCTATCTCAGCATTGGGTACTATTATCGCCCTTGAAAAAGGCGCTAATCTGGATGAGTTTTTCTTAACTTTTGAACAATTAGGCGAACACACCAATGTAGTGTTACCTGGGGTATTTGTTACCCCTGCCGAGGTGCCAGCAACCACTCAATCGGCTCAAGTCGGTGTGCGTAACTTTGCTGAAATCAATCACAGTATGAGTATGCTCACGGGCGTTGACCAACAATCGACTAAAGTATTTAACACCTATCAGTTAGTTAAACGTCAATTACCGAGTCTTGAAAATATCGAAACCTTTATCTCTGCGCAGCAAATGGGCATCACCCAGCTTGCCATTGCCTATTGTGATACTGCGATTGAAGACAACACGATTCGCAGTAATTGGTTCCCAGATGTGGACTTTACTGCCGTACCTAGTGTGGCGTTAAATACCACTGAGCGCGCCAATTTATTGAATCCGTTAATTAACCAACTTATGCCGTTATCGTTAGCCAGTCAGCCAAGTCAAAGTTCGGTTTACAATGAACTTGATAGCTTAGTGAGCGGTCTGTCGGTTTGTAGTGGCACCTGTACTGCAGAGCGCACCCGTACTATCGCTAAGTCTAGTTGTGCTGCCGTATTGGCCAGTGCCGTGATGCTAGTGCAATAGGGGCGACAGTATGAAACGATATTTACAGCGATTGATAGCATCAACCGTACAGCAGTCAAGGCAAACGGTTGCTGGATTGACGTTTTCACGATTAACCCATGCAACTGATATAGCCGTAATACGGGCACAAAAGGGATTCAACAATGACTAGACCTAAGCACCTTCATCCAGACAGTCCATTGTTGTTTGCTGACCATAGTAAGCCGATGACTCGACGAGATTTTATTTCGACAGGCTTGTACAAAGGCGGCGCTGCAGTTGCCGGTTTATCGTTATTTAGCCTGTTTGCTAACCCTAACAATGCTCATGCGGCGCTATCACCCGATCTTGAAGCACTAAGAGACTCTTGCGGCATAAGCGTACAAGGGGCGGGCAAAATTCCGTTTATTAGTTTCGATTTAGCCGGTGGTGCCAATATAGCGGGTTCTAATGTGTTGGTTGGCGGCGCAGGTGGCCAGCAAGATTTCTTATCCACGGCCGGTTATAACAAGCTGGGTTTACCTGGTGATATGGCTCCGTCAATTGCGAACCCCAATGCGGGAATGTCTGATTTTATTAATACTGATTTAGGGCTGGCGTTTCACTCTGACTCGGCTTTTTTACGCGGGATTTTAGAGAAAGTATCGTCAGATACCGCATCACGCATCAACGGTGCTGTGATCCCAAATCGCTCAGATAATGACACGGGTAATAATCCACACAATCCTATGTATGCCATTGCGGCAGCAGGGGCGAACGGTTCGTTAATGCCGTTAGTGGGCTCACGTAACTCAGATTCCGGCGGCAATTCAATGGCGCCCACCAACTTTATCGATTTAAGCAAACGGCCCACTAAAATTGATCGCCCTTTAGACGTAACGGGTTTAGTGGATGTAGGTGATTTATTCAGTTTATTGTCGCAACGTGATGCTGTGGCCGTAATGGAAAGTATTCAACGTATTAGCGCGCAAAAAATGGCGGCAGTGAACACGCAAGTTACCCGCGGTGATGTGATTAAAGATTTGGTTAATTGTGGTTATGTTAAAAGTGCCGATCTTGCCGACCGTTTTGGCGATCCATCAACATTAAACCCATTGTTAGACCCTGATATTGTCGGTCCTGGTGGCATTTTTGGGATTAATGAATTTGATTCAGAGTCTGAGTTCCAAAAAACCGCGTCAATCATGAAGTTAGTGGTTAATGGCTTTTCTGGTGCGGGCACGGTCACCATGGGGGGGTTTGACTATCACACTGGCGAGCGCGCCACAGGTGAGTTAAGAGATTTACGAGCTGGTCGCTGCATGGGCGCGTGTTTAGAATATGCTTCACGTCGCAATATGCCGTTAATGTTATACGTGTTTAGCGATGGCTCAGTTGCTAGCAATGGCCGCATCGATGACTCAATGGAAGGGCGCGGTAAAGGCGAATGGACTGGCGATAATTCATCAACAGGTGCGTCTTTCTTTTTGGTTTACAATCCGTCTGGCAAACCACAATTAATGGGTGGCAGCGCCGACCAAATGGCCAGAAAACAACAAATTGGTTTTATGCGCAGCGATGCATCCGTTGATACCGCGTCAGCCCCGTCGGCCAATAACGTTAACTTGTTGGTAGAAACCGTATTGCTAAATTATATGGCTCTACATGGCGAACAAAGCCAATTTACCTCAGTTGCCCCAGGACAAGGATTAGGCAATGCAACCATGCTTGATTCGTTAACTGCGTTTCAACCAATAGTGTAGATCTTGTTGTTGCTAGCGTTGATAATTAGGTTTTCTTGTTGCTTACGAGAAAACCTAATTGCTTTAAAGGGGGGAATCTATTTGCAAACAACTGCCTAGACTAATAAATGATTACTCAGGGTAGTGCGAGTAATGTTTTATAGCAGACTCTGCAGTTGACCAACATGCTTTTTCAGATACAAAAATATTGGCTTCAAGCGCCATCGTTATGCTTGTATCTAATGAGCCTGCGGGCACAATCAATGACGTTTTGCTTTTATTAATAAATGGCACTGCTGCGCCGCAAGATTTGCAAAATGCTTTAGAGAATGATCTTTGAGGATGTTCGTAAGTCGAAATAAAATCGAGCCCTGTAATCCATTTTATATTTACAGTATCGGTAATTAAGTTTGACGCAAAAGTAGTCCCTGTTAGTTTTTGACATTGATGGCAATGGCATTGATAAAAGGCTTTAAAACTATCAACAACTTCGAATGTAACTTCACCACAAAAACAGCTGCCTATTAGTTTATCTTTCATCCGTTAACATCCTATTTTTGTATCAAAAAATTCATGATTCATAACAGTATATATTTTATAAATGCTGAAGCGTAAAGACTTTTTAAGCTCTCTAAGTCTCGCAGCTAATAATCCAATAACCAATAACCAATAACCAAGAACCAATAACCAATAACCAATAACCAAGAACCAATAAATTTAGTCTTGCTGTAATCCCGTCGATACATGTAACGTTTGTTGATTGTCTATTATGATCGCTTCGTACTCTGGTAACTCATTGATTAACGACATGCCTTTTTGTAACCCCATGACAAAGATGGCGGTGGATAGGGCATCCACATAAGTTGGATTTTTACCGATAATTGACACGCTGACAACATTGCGTGCTGAGTCGCCGGTTTTGGGATTAATAATGTGATGATAGCGCACGCCGTCTTCGATAAAGTAACGCTCGTAATCGCCAGAGGTTGAAATCGACTCGTCACTTAATGGTAATTGCACCGCGGTTTTGTCGTCTGCCCTAGGGTGTTTTATACCAACAAACCAAGGGCGTCCGATGCGATCGCCGAGTAATGTGGTGTCGCCGCCAGCGCTGATAAGAGCATGTTCTATGCCTGCGTCTTTTAATATCGAAATACAATTTTTAACCGCATGCCCTTTGGCTATGCCGCCTAAATCAATTTTGACATCAGCATTAGCAAAACGAACTGAAGAGGTGGACTTATCGAGTATTACTGCTTGGTAGTTTATTGCTTTTAATGCGGTGTTAATGGCTGCTTGGTCGGGCTTTTGATGCTTACGATAATCGTATTGGTAACCTACTGAGGCGTAGGTGATATCAAACATGCCATTGGTTAATTTGGCAATGTCTTGCGCGTCGGTGAGTAAATCAAACAGCTCAGCGTTTATGGTCACAGCTTTTGTGGCGGCATCACGATTAATGATACTGAGTTCGCTGGTGGCGATATAAGGACTCATGGTTTGATCAATGCGCTGCATTTCTTGCTCTACCGCGGCAATTAAGCCATCTGCCGTTGATGCTTCGGCATTGTCAGGTAGCCAAAACTCAACATGTGCCAGCGTTCCCATGACATCAAAACTCTTTTGGTGCCATTGAGCAAACGCAGCATTTGAACTGAGTACCGATAACAATAATATGATGACTAGGCTGACTGTGCGCATGAATGTATAAGCTTTCTATGTTGTGGTGATAGCGGTGATTGTTGATGAATTAGTGCCAATCATCAACAGTAAAAGCGAAAATAACTTTTTTGATGCAGAAAATGCTTATTTGCACTACTCGCTATATGAGTGATATTTGACAAAATTCTCGCGGCATCGGGTTTATTGAGGTAGTTTAGCCGTATTATCGTTTAACAGAGTGTTATGTGTTTTTTATGTCGGTCATGTCTTCAATAACTCAACTCACTAATCATTCAGCCACTCGACCAGCCACTCGATCAACTGGGCTTTCTCAGCCTTATGTTTATTTTGTGCCACTTAATGGGGCGTTATCACCTGCTGATTATGAAGTGGGTTTAGCCTTAGGTTGGTTAAGTGATGATGAACTGGCCAAGGTTGGTCGTTATAAAAGCGTGTCGGCGCGTCATAATGCGTTGCAAGTTCGTATTGCGCTTCGGGCTGTATTATCGCTGCACAGTGCATTAACGCCTCAACAATGGCGTTTTAGTTACGGCGCTAAAGGTAAGCCTGCACTGACACAAGATTTGTTGGCGCAAACTGGGCTGCATTTCAATTTAAGCCACAGTGGTCAATGGCTAATGATTGGAGTATTGATTGCACCCAATGCTGAAGAAAAAACTGAGCCAACGATTGATGGAGCGAGTAACGAGTGGGTATACAATCCTGAGCAAGATATTTGCTTTGGTGTCGATATTGAACGACAGCGTAGCAGTACCGACATAGTGCCCATTTTGAATCACTATTTTACTCAAACAGAAACCAACACCTTATTGCAATTGCCCGAGGCATTACAACGACAACGATTTTTTGATTTATGGGCTGTAAAAGAATCCTACATAAAAGCACGCGGACTGGGATTAGCGTTATCACTTAAGTCATTTAGTGTTGATTTTAGCCTGGCAGAGCAGTGCAATATCCCGTTGCAACGGGCTGATAATCACAGTCAGTCAATTGAGTTACTTAAACCGGTAAAACTGAATTTTACCGATAGCAAACAGCCTGTCGCAACCGATTTTAGTTGGCAAACGGTGATGGGAAGACTCGATAATGAATACCGTTTTTCGGTGACTTTGGGGTTGGCTAACTCAGCTGTTTCTAACGTGGTAATTGAGCCTTACTCCATTTACAACACCTTATCGTGTGCCCAATTAAGCTTTGATTATTTGTTGGGTTGATGGAACCGTTGATGACTTAGCCGAAGCAATGCTTCGGCTAAGACTAAAGCCAAGATCAAGACCAAGAAGATGGTACGATCTGGTAATTATTTTAACGGTACAATTTCAAATTTGTCATTGAATTGTACTAAGGTCGAGGCAATTTTCCCAAAGGCTTGTTTGTCGCCAGTCATACTGGCATCACCTTGTTCAATTAATTGCGTTAACGTGGTTTGACCTAATAAAATACTGACAACATCCGCTTTGGCAATGGTTAACGTTGCATCAGCTTTTTGAAGTTTATTAACAACAATATTGTTCAAATTACCATGACTAAGCTCTACAAATATGGTGCTTTCAACTTCCGTCTTATCGGCTTTAGTCACCACATTTAAACTAATATCGCCCAGTTTATCTGCGGCAATGCTATCTATTTTTACGGCTAAAAAGTCAAATAAAGTCGGCATATCCATTTCGCTCAATACATCTGCAGAGGCTGATTTAGGTGTGCCTGGCTGAATTCCTATTCTTAACTCTTGAGTACCGGTTAAATAGATGTTTCTCCAACCAGCCCCTTCAGCTTGATAACCTAGTTGCTCGTAGGTGTCGGCTAGTAGATCTCGAGCACTTTGGTTACTTGGATCTGCCATAACCACTTTGTTAAGCGCTGTAGCTACAAAACGGTATTCACCTTGGCTAAAGTCTGCTTTGGCCTTTGCGACAACGTTGTTGGCGCCGCCCATGTACTCGACAAATTTTGTCGCTTCTTGTTGCGTTGGCAATGGGTTTAAGTTAGCGGGGTTCATGTCAAAGTAGCCTAAATACATGTTATAAACAGCTTTAGCATTATGACTGTAAGTGCCATGATAACCATTGGTGTACCATTGATCTTTTACCTGCTGTGGAATGGTGTCCATGATGGCGTCACCAATATCTTGTAATACTACGCCTTGATTAGCTAATCGCAGTGATTGGTTATGAACTAAACCATAATTGTCGCGTTGCATTTTAAGGTATTGATTTACTTCATTGTTACCCCATACTGGTGCTGAATGCGATGCGAATAGCACTTCAACATCTTGACCAAATGAATTGATCATCTGGTTAATGTCTTTTGACCATTTTAATGCATCGCGTACTTTTGCGCCGCGTAAAGTATAGATATTGTGCATACCATCGTAGGTTAATTCCCCGCTCCATAAGGCTTTCATTGAAGGAATATAAGTGACCATTTCGCTGGCTGCTTCTGTTCCTGAGGCATCCATAAACACCATTTCAAGTCCATCGACAGTTAAGGTTTCCCATTTATCTTTTTGATTAAGTTCGTAGTCGGGTTTTACGTAGGTAATTTCACCTTTGGATAAACCTTTAGCAAGCGCAGCGTCAACAATACCATGATCATGTTTGCCCAAAGTTGCTCCATATTGGTAGCTGGCTCGACGGCTCATAGCGTTGCCTGCGAGTACGTTTTCGGCAACCACTTCGGTTGTAATATTGTTTGACCCGTACACTTTTACATCAGGATATAGCTCTTGAATCCCCCGGGCTCCGCCAAAGTGGTCAGCATGGCTATGTGAATAAATCATTGCAACAATCGGTAATGTATTCCCTTCAGGAAGGTGTTCAAAAGCAAATTTGATAGATTGCTGCGCCGCTTCTTTGGTTAATAACACATCATAAACAATCCAACCGGTTTTACCGCGAATTAAGGTCATATTTGACAAGTCAGTACCACGAATTTGATATATGCCATCGGTGACTTTATATAATCCGTTCGAGACCATATTAAGCTGTGCTTGGCGGTATAGCGACGGGTTAACTGAGTCAGGATATTTATCACTGATAAAGCTAAATTCTGCACGCAGAATATCTGCGGTGGCTTGATCAAACTCGGCAATTCTATTTTGGTTGAAACGGGTGAACGCATTTTTGTCATTAAAGTTAAGCGTTTTGGCTACCTCGGTATTGTGGGCTGCCGTTGCTGGAGTCGCTTCTTTTCCCTGGTAATCGACACTTAAGTGGTCATGTTCATGCTGAGCGGCTAAAGCATTGAGTGACAGGGTCGAAATCATTGATAGTGCGATGATAGATTTTTTCATGGTAAGTCCTCATATAGTTAAAGATAAATGTTTTAACGTTGATGAAACTATCTTAGTGGTTAAATACCAAAAAATAACTATAGTGAAATGGTGATAAAACATTTTTTATATGAATGTATTTGGCCTAAAAAGGAATGAGTATGAGCGATGCGTTTGCCAATAAATTGCCAGCATTGGATTTAAATTTACTGCGAGTTTTTTGTACTGTATGCCAGCAATCATCAATCACCCGCGCAGCAGAACAGTTAGGGTTGACGCAGTCGTCTGTGAGCAATGCGATTAGCCGTCTTAAAAACACACTGGGTTGTGAATTATTTATTCGTGTTGGTCGTGGTATTGAACCTACAGCAACAGGGTTACATATATTTAATACTGTTCAGCCAATGCTAGATACCATTGAACAAACTTTGATGGGAGTTAAAGCGTTCGATCCCAGTACCTCTAGAAGAGTTTTTACCATTTATGCCAATGAAGCTGTTATCGATTTATTACAACCGCAATTAGATAGAGCATTAGCTAATTTGTCTGTCAGGGTGGTGCTACGTAATTCACCAGTATTAGAGGCGGAACAGTTTCAAGACTTACAAATGCAAAAAGTAGATTTGGTAGTGGATATTATGCCGCCAAAACTAAAAATGTTTAGTTTTAAAAAGGTCGCCCAAGAGCGGATTATTTGTGTGGTACGTCAACATCATCCAGTGATAAAAAACCATGTCAGCAGCGATGATTTTTTTGCCGCCGAGCACGTTATGTATCGTCTACATCGCGATAATATGCGTGTTGCAGATATCATTTCTAATGATCCATTACCGCAGCGCACTTTATACAGTGAGCAGTCGTCTATTTTGAGTATGTTGTCGTTAATCAGTAAGTCGAATGCCATAGGCATAGCGCCATATACTTTTACCCAAAGCTATGCGCAATTGTTTAAACTAACCTTGCTTGAATTACCTTTTAAGACTCGGCCAATAAATTTATACAGCATTTGGCCGACAAAACATGCATTAGATAAGTCATGTATTTGGTTAAGGGAAATAATTGAAAAACTGATGCATGATGCATATGGCTCTTCATAATGCAGACAGCATTAATCAAAAAGCCAATCTTAGAGAGATTGGCTTTTTGTTAATATCGCTATATGTGATGGCGATTATTGTCTCGCGAGTCGATTTGATTCAGGTGGGTTTTCAAAGTCGCTGCGGTACGGGTTGATGTCTAAGCCACCACGACGCGTATAACGTGCGTAAACGGTTAACTTAGTGCACTGGCAGTATTTTTTTAAGTCGACAAAAATACGCTCAACGCACTGTTCGTGAAACTCGTTATGCTGGCGGAATGAGATTAAATAGCGCAGCAGTTTTTCACGATCAATTTTAGGGCCTTGATAACGGATCATCACGCTGCCCCAGTCAGGTTGCGAGGTGATTAAACAATTAGACTTCAATAAATTTGAATTCAGTGTTTCAGCCACGTTTTTGTCAGGATCTGTACCACCGATTAAATGATCGGGATTAAATGCGTATTCGTCGACTTCAATATCCAAGTCATCAATACAAGTACCCGGTAAATCAATAATACGTTCAAGATTAAAATGCTTTGGTTCGATGACTTTGACGGTCAGGTCACCTTGGGCACAAGCGATTAAATCGAGGCTTAACGTTTCTTGTAAGGCTTCGACACTGTCAAACTTAGTTTGGTTAAAACTATTTAAGTACAGTTTAAAAGATTTAGATTCAATCAAATTGACACTGTTGATATCTAACTGAACTTCCAAAATGGCAACAACAGGCTTGCCTTTAGCATTAAGCCAAGACAATTCATATCCGGTCCAAATATCGGTACCGTGAAAAGGGAGTTGACCACTTAATTCAATAGCATCTCGGTTAAGTTTACGTGGAACCCCTTGCAGCAGTGACGCGTCATACTCAGCTTGATAAGCAGTTGCTTGGCCTAATGTTAGGCCTTTTAATGCTGCTGCATCACTATAAGGGTCGTGATTGTGTGTCATCTAATCGGTTTCCGTGTCAAAATATGGTTTTATTATAAACTACGAGTGGCTTAAGTGTCTTGTTCATCTGCATTAGATTGCTTTATAAAAAACTATCTTAAATCTTATCAAGATACGCTATCTGAATTTCCGCGCTATTATCCTTTGGGCGAAGACTCAATATGTATTCAAGGCACCTTTAATGCGGACACTGATGATACTGTGTTCTGGCAGCCCATTAAACGTGACAATGTCGCTGACTTTAGTAACGTGGAGCATGCATTAAATATTCAATTACACCAAGATATTCATGCATTTTATGGCCAGTATTTTTCCGCGCCATTACCGTTTACTGCATCATTTGGCGACGGTGAATTACTCCAAGCATGGAATCAAGATGACTTCGAAAATTTGCAACAAAATGTAATTGGTCATTTGATCATGAAGAAAAAGCTCAAACAACCAGCAACTTGGTTTATCGGTGTGCTAGGTGATGACGACGAAATGCTAACGGTAAACAATGATGATGGCAGCGTGTGGATTGAAATTCCAGGTGAAAAACAGCGCACTAAATTAGCCGAATCATTAACGGCGTTTTTAGAGCAAATATCGCCGATGATCAAACCGCCATCAAAACCCGTCGAGGAATTACCTCATACGGTAGATCATCCAGGTATTTGGCAACGCATTAAAACCATGTGGGATTATTTGTTACGCAAAAAGTAACCGCATCAAGCATTGAAGTGCCATTTTATGGTGCTTTAATGCGTTCATTGCATGCAAACACGAGCATGCAAACACGAGCATTCAAACACGAGCATTCAAACACGAGCATTCAAACACGAGCATTCAAACACTCATCTTCCTTTATGCTTCGCTTAGGTTATTTTCTCCACACTTTAGTGTCTGAGTTATTTTGTCTATGCACGCTTGTTTATCAACAATCCACAATCCGTAGCTTATGGGCAATACTTCAACGCCAGCCCGTTTAAATAATTTGTAGGTTGTTAGCTCAAAAAAGTTAGCCCAAGGCCCAGGAAAACCAATAAGATCAACAGCAAGGTATTTGTCTGCATAACGACACAATAGGTCTATTTCGGTACCGGCAATGGTATACCCAGGCCAAGTATCAATATTGTACTGTGTTAACGCCTCAATAAGCTCTTGCTGAAATGTGTCTATCTCTGAGGTCACGCAGTGTTTGGCATTAAAGGTTGTTATAGAAGTAACATATTGGCGTAACAGGTTGTGTTCTGGTAATAACGAGTCGTCCATAGACAAATATATCAACTGCTTTTGACGTGCCCTGGTAATGGTGACGTTAAACACATCCGCTTTATTTAAATAAGCAGCCGCACGTTTACTGTCGTTATCAATCGCAAACGAAATCAGCATGATATCCCGCTCTTCGCCTTGAAACCCAAACGGCGTGGCTGCACGTATGCTGTGTTTAATGACATCTGTTTGAGGGATCTTCTGCTCAATCAATGTGGCGATATATTCAGCCTGTGCGCTAAAAGGCGAGATAATCCCAATACTATGAGTGATGCCTGTTTGGACATCTTGTGTTATTTGATGTTGGATCTCTGCTAATAGACTTAGGGCTTCTTGCTGGTTAATGCCCGATGTATCACGAGTACCGGCGACACGATGAAGGTGCAAATGGCCTGCACTGGTGCAGGGTCGGTGTTGCATGATTTTTAATTTAGATTGATAAAAAGACTGGTTACTAAAATGAATCAGCTCAGGCTTACTTCTAAAGTGTTCATCTAAAAAGGCCAATTCTTGCCCGCTAGCTAATGTTTTTAACGCTAAATCTAAGATGGAGTTATCTCGATAACTGATGGCTCCTGGGCTGTTTTCGGGCACATTATTTTTGGCAAGCAATTGAGTTTGTTTGCTTCTGGCTAAAAAGGAATAATGTTTTAATTGCTTTGTGTCGCCAACAATCAATACACGTTTTGCACGGTATAGCGCAGGTAAGCAACTGCTAATGTTACATTGTGTTGCCTCGTCAATAATCACTAAATCAAACATTTCACGATTAAGTGGCAATACCCTGTGTAGGCTGTTTAAGCTTGCTAGCCAGATGGGAAATGCGGCAAATAATGTGGCGTATTCTATTTTTTCAAATAGCGCGAGTTGTTTACTGGACGTTCTACTGCGAATCGCTTGGTTAAAAGCCTGTAGCGATTTACGGTGCTGATTAACTAATGTGTTTAAGTTATTCTTTTTTAGTGCATTAAGATATTCAGCTGCCAGTGTTTCCCGCGTAACAGTGTGTTTATTAATGGTGTTTAACGCATCCCATTGATGATGCCATTGGTTTATTGACCCTTGGGTAAAAAACAAATAAACCCGTTTTAGCCATGTTGATTGTTGTGCTTGAAGTTTATGTAGGTGCAAACCACGGCGAATAGACCTGCGACTGAACGCCAGGAAACGTTTTTCAAGTTTTATCAGTAATCGTTGCAGCTTATTCAGTTCGTCTTCACATGCTTGCGGGTTTTGGCTTAAGTCATCGCTAAAGTATCCTGCGAGTAAGTCCGCGGTATAGTCTTTTAATTGTTTTAAAAATGCTTTTTGTCCTGCGCGAATAGACACGTCGCCTAAGTTAAAATTACTCGCCAATTTAGCTGCAATCACATCAAGGGCTACGTCATTATTGGCCACAATAAGCACCGACTCACCGCGCGCCATATGTTCGGCAGCAACAGCAGATATGGTGTAGCTCTTTCCCGTTCCTGGCGGACCAGATACGCAGCCTAAATCGGCATTGGCAGCGATATGAATAACTTTCTTTTGTGGCGTAGATAATAACCCCGGTAAAAAGTCATATTTAAGTGTTGGGGCTCTGAGTCTTACAGCACGTTTTTCAAACGTTTGGTTAAACAGTTTACAAATAGGAGCTGATTGCTCGTTAGCGCTAATGATACTTTCTAATTCGTGAAGTACACCGCGACTGCTCGATGACCTCTCGACAAAAAGTAGCATCGAAATAGGTAATAAGCGGGGAGTGTCTTGGGTTAATGCTTTTTTAATGTCTTGGTGCCCAGCAAGCCTGGGATATTGCAATAACTCTAGTGAGTTTATGTCAATTTGATTACTGCTAAAATATGAGGTCCAAAAAGATGGTGAATGTATATCTTCATTGATGAGATCTTCTGAAAGCTCATTATCTTCTGGTAGCAATTGTTGCAGCAGGGCTTCATTGATTTCAGTGTCTTCTGTTTGGGCTGAAAAATAGAAATTATTGTTTTGTTGTTCAATGGTGGCTTCATTAAACAGCAGCGGTGAGACAACCGTTTTGAGCTCACCTTTTATAGTGACTTTACCGACAAATAGAAATCGTGCGTACAGCAGTATTCTTTCTCTTTGGTACATTGCCACTCGCTTAAGCATTGGCTCAGCAAATTCTTGCGGGATAGGCAAACGAGGTAAAAAACCTGTCCCTAGCTCATCTTGCCCTTCAAGAATGAGACGATCTTCTTGTTTAAACTTGTTCACATTCCAAAGATTGATGGAGGCGCTATCTTCCTTATAACAATCTTTGTAGTAGGAAATAATCTGCTGATAACTCAATGGCACAATTCCATTTATTGATGATCCCAAGACAAATTAGACACAATACGGCAAGGCTCGCAGCGAAAATGAAACATGTCTAAAAGTGGCTCATCTAGCTTCCAATCTTTAGATCCACAGCGTGGGCAGGGGCGAGCTAGCTCTGCTTGCAATGATTCGCCGCCCACACGGTATAAGTAATAATAGGTGGGGATATTAGTTAAATATTCTATCCGGCCACGTAAATCCCAACCGCGTCTAAATAAGTCACTATCCGCTCGAGTGATCTCATCCAAAGCTGCAAACTCTGCTTTAGTGGCTGCGGCCATTTGCAGTTCATCGCATGCTTGCCACTCTGTTTGCCATTTTATGATGCGTTTGTGATCGCCATTAAAAGTAGCAGGCAGCTGATAAAGAGGTATTGGTAACAGGTTATCGCCATTACGCAGTGGCGAACACATGTGCACATAACTGGTATACAGCAGTTGCCATGAAGGCGTATCGGTATTGCTGGCTTCGGAGTTAATGTCTTGGCCGATGAATTTCTCTCTAGGGGCCAATAGCTTAGCTGCAGTTAGGCCTGCTAAGGCCACTTTTACCCATGGGCTACTGTGGCGGTTAGCTAAGCTGGTTTTTTCAGGTAACAGCAAACGAACTCTAAATTCACCGTCATTAAAGGCGACCGCAAATTCACGTCCTAAAATTTGTCCATTAGCTCGTAAGGCTTCAAGAAAAGCGTTAATGGCTTTCTCTACCGTATCAATTGTCGTATCGGCAAAACATTCAAAGCGTAGTTCGGTGACAAACATCTACTGCTCAGCCTTATTATTGATTATGTAGCTTTGAGTCATATTATTTTGTAATTGGTTTTCTAACTCAGTAACTCGTTGGGTTAGCTGACTAATGTGTTGTTGTAGGGTCATAACCTGTTGGATCACTTGAGTAAGATCGGGTTGATCATGTGATGAGACATCGGCTATTGATGGAATGTCTGCTAATTCCGGTAAATGTTGCCACTCAGATTTAGGCAGCGCCTTAAATTGTTGTAAACCTTGGATAAGGGTAGGCATCGGAATGCTATTGCCTAAACGACTTTTTATCAGGGCCAAGCTGGGCGTATGCCCATTGTTAGCAATTGATTTTGCTGCGGCAAGTACTTGTTCAATTGGACTCATTGTTGGTTTAATTCCATATAGTGAGATTAACTAATTCTTGTTGAGTTAAAACATAAAGCTATATAAATCAGTATATTATTTTATGGCACGATTTTGGCTTAAAGGATCTGTAAATACAATGCGGATTTTATTTTAACAAAAAGGATGCAACATGAAATTAAAACTTATCGCAGCGGCATTAATTGGCGCTACATCACTAGCATTAAGTGGTTGTGTTATTAGTGTCGGAGACCATGAATCGGGTAAAAGTGCTGATTATTGGCAAGTGCAACAAGATAAAAATCGTGATCTGTTGAGCAAATTGTCTATGGGAATGAGCAGTGATCAAGTCACAACCTTAATGGGAACGGCTGATTTTAGTGAAGCTTATACCAAGTCGGCTCAAAATAATGCAGAGCAATCCATCAAAGTGTTGTTTTATCGTACCCAATGGGCAGAAGGCGATGGTAAAACAACCAAAGATGAATGCACGCCAATTGTGTTCAAAGATGACGTTTTAGTGGGCTGGGGTGATACCGCCTACAGACAGCACTAATTGCCGAGTGAGGTTATCCGACATTAAGTGTTAATTACAATTTAGCTCGCATCATCACGTCCAATTGGTCAATCACTTCTGACCATTGGGCGTCTTGTAATAATGCCTCTTTTAAAAATGCTTTTTGACCTGAATTCCAGCAATCGGCATCAGTAATTAATGTGTGTTTATCCAGTTTGTTTTGGATAACAAAGTCGTCGATTCCCTCTTGATCGTGAGGCAAACCTAATTGCTTAAATAAGTGACTTAAATCATTTGATGTAGTGTCCATTTGGCGCATTCCTTATGATGGTTAGATAAACAATTTTAGTATCCGTCTTGATGAGATAAATTGCAAACAACTGACACTCACAATCGCTAACAGGTAAAATGGGTAAACAAAACTTGTACAATGTTTCAAACTTGTTAAGTTAAGTTTAGCGAGTTAACCAACAAGGAATAATAATGGACAATAACACCTTGGAAACTTTACGTGCAGTATATTTGACGGCAGAAGACTTACGAGTCGCAGCTTCTATTCTTTATAACGCTTATCATGATGATCCCTATTTTATCGAGGTACTTGGGCAAGATGACAATCAACAATACGAACAGAAACTTCGCGCGGCGATTCGTGAAGAGTTAAATGAACTGTGGCAACAAGAACAACCTTTAATTGGCTTATTTGACGGTGACCGTTTAATTGGAGTTGCCTGTGTGATTACGCAACAAGTACCTTTGGGTGAGGGGCGTTATTGGCATTGGCGTTTTAAAATGATGTTGGGTACAGGATGGAAATCAACTCAAGGGTTAATGCAAAAAGAGACCTGCATTTTAGAACATCTTCCTTCGCAAAAATGCGGGGTTTTGCAATTTATTGCCTTATCCCCCAATGAGCAGCAAAAAGGTTATGGTGCCAAGTTAATTCAAGCGGTATTGAGTTGGTGTGATGAGCAACCTGGGCTTGATGGCATTGGGGTATTTGTGAGTAACTCTTCGCACCATCAAGCATTCGTGAAACAAGAATTTGTCAGCATTGCCACTGTGAGTATTGGCAATATTGAAGGTGAAATATTGTTTTACAGTAAGGCATAGTGTCTAAAATGAAATAATCTAATACTAACAGAGCATACCATTAGCGAGTTGTTAATAAGGAGTGAGTAATGGAACCTAAGCGTTATTCTTCATTTGCAGAGTTTTACCCATTTTATCTGTCGCAACATCAAGATCCCGTTTGTCGAAGACTGCATTACATTGGCAGTAGCATTATTGTTGTGATTATTATTAACACTCTGATTAACCAACATTGGTGGCAGCTATTGTGGTTGCCGGTAGTCGGTTATGGTTTTGCATGGTTAGGGCATTTTATATTTGAAAAAAATCGCCCCGCAACATTCACTTATCCGCTATACAGTTTATGGGCAGATTGGGTCATGTTTGCTCAAATGATAAAGCGTTTATGGCGCAAATAACCCTGGAAGTATTAACTTGCTCACGCTTTTGTAAGCAATATCCTACAAGTGTGTAAGGGATCTTATCTAAAGTTGTCAGTGTTTAACGTTATAAATTATTATTAATCTTTTAAAATCAGGCAATTACATTTTTATAACGATTTACTGACATGTGAGATGTGTATTTAAATGGAGTAGAGTGACTTTTCTCGGCGTTTATTTTGGCTAGAATGTAGTTATCGAAAGCGGGTCATCAGTTGGTTTTCTTAGGATGAGAAATAAGACTAATGATGCTTAAGAATATTAGGGATGATACCAGGACACGCTCACGGATTTGAGCATAAGCTCGGCAAATGGATAGCCGAATCAAGGATGGGTGAAGACAGTAAATAGTCGACACAAGGAAAAAAAGGATAGGGCTGCAGGATGCAGCTGGGATAATTCAACGGATTGAATAGATTTACCGCTCAGCCAACGGATAGGCTGTTCAACGGAATGAAACTCATGCGTTTGTTTGTGTTACACAAATAGACAAGGAAATGAGAACAGGGAAAAGGACTGCAGGAAGCATGTTTACATGGATGGTGCAGGGAGCAAATTTCAGCCGGATTGCTGACAAAAGTGTTAACGGGCACAACCTTATAACTTAAGGTTGTGCCTTTTTGCTTTCTGGCGGAAATTATCCAGCCTTAGAATAATGTATTGGTTACGATGATGTATGCTTCGTTACCCTTAAAGCACAGTGCTTAAAGTTATGCAGATGCCAATTTATGATCATTTTTCTGTTTAGTTAGCATTAATGGCGAATATATATAGACCGTTTAAATCTTTGCAAACCTAGCCTTTATTATCTACATTTCATAATCAATCCAAAAGTATACAAAAATAAATCCCCCTATATTATTGTTTGTAAAGTAATAATTGTTAAATCTAATGATGTTTTTTCGGATATTCTTTTAGATGTTCTTATATTGCTAAGGATGTAACTACTCTATGAACAGTGAAATTGATATTAATCGGTTAATTGTTCGGTAAATAGTGAGTAAATTGTGTGACAATAGCCTCATTTTTGTCAGTCTTAACACTGCTCTGATGTATGCTTTGTATTTCGTTCTGCATGTTGTTGCTTAATGGTTTATTCATCTGTGCGAGTCGCTTGAAGAGGGATTTATTTGATGTGGTTACAACGAGAGATGACACTTAACTCTAAAAGACGAGGATTTCATTTAATTACTGATGAAGTGATAGCACGGCTGCCAGAGCTAGGAGGTATCAATGTTGGCTTATTGCATGTGTTTATTCAGCATACTTCAGCATCGCTGGCGATAAACGAAAATGCTGATCCTACTGTTCGTGGCGATTTGGAACGGCATTTTAATGTACTCGCACCAGAAGGTGCGCCATACTTCCAGCATACTTATGAAGGTGTCGATGATATGCCTGCGCATATCAAGTCGACCCTGATTGGTTCTAGTCAGTCTATTCCGATTACCCATGGGCGTTTGAACTTGGGTATTTGGCAAGGTTTATATTTATGTGAACATCGCGACCATGCTTCGGCGCGTACTATTATTATCACCTTGCAGGGTGAATGATTTAAAAAGGTTAAATTGCAATGCTAAGGTAACAAAATTGCCTATTTTACATTCATTTCTCACGTTAATAATTGACTTTGCTTGTGTCAGTAAATGTAAAGATGCTAAATTCAAGCAGATAAATGAGATATGTAAAATATGCAATGTTACCGGTGTTTTTTTACGATAAGATTTTACATATAAATGTTTTAT
The DNA here is from genome assembly GCF_040310065.1 of Shewanella sp. TB7-MNA-CIBAN-0143. Taxonomy (NCBI): domain Bacteria; kingdom Pseudomonadati; phylum Pseudomonadota; class Gammaproteobacteria; order Alteromonadales; family Shewanellaceae; genus Shewanella; species Shewanella sp. TB7-MNA-CIBAN-0143. Next base: position 238,492 of record NZ_JBEOPL010000002.1, on the reverse strand, counting down.
ATATAAAAACGGCCCTAAAATTCAAAAATGAATTACGCATAATAATAGGTGGGTTTACGTGATATCTGTATATTTGGTTGACGACCATGAACTCGTGAGAACGGGTATTCGTCGCATTTTGGAAGATGAACGCGGTATTAAAGTCATCGGTGAAGCACCTGATGGAGAAACAGCCGTACAGTGGTCTCGACAAAATGAAGCGGATGTCATTTTAATGGACATGAATATGCCTGGTATGGGGGGATTAGAAGCCACCCGTAAGATTTTACGCTATCAGCCAGACGCTAAAATTATTGTGTTAACCGTACAAACAGAAGACCCTTTTCCGACCAAAGTGATGCAGGCTGGTGCTTCTGGTTACTTAACCAAAGGTTCCACATCGCCAGAAGTATTGCGTGCCATTACTCAAGTGGCTCGTGGTCAACGTTATTTGTCGCCAGAAATTGCGCAACAGATGGCGCTAAGCCAATTCAACCACTCTGACGAGAATCCATTTAGCAGTTTGTCTGAGCGAGAATTGCAAATTATGATGATGATAACCAATGGTGAAAAGGTTAATGATATTTCTGAAAAATTAAATTTAAGCCCTAAAACTGTCAATAGCTATCGTTATCGACTATTTGCCAAACTGGGGATCGGCGGTGACGTTGAGTTGACCCGTTTAGCTATCCGTTACAAAATGCTCGATACAGGTTCATTCTAGTCAGGAATAATGTATTCCTCGCAACGCATTAAGTAGCTTTAATCATGCCAAGTGGTTTTAACGCCAAATCTTTTTTAAAACATGTCACCTCAGCGCCTGGTGTTTATCGAATGTACGATAAACACCAACAGGTTATTTATGTTGGTAAAGCCAAAGATCTCAAAAAACGCTTAAGCTCGTATTTTAGAGTCAATATCGCCAATGTTAAAACTCAGGCGCTGGTTTCGCATATCGATCATATTGATGTGACCGTTACGCACAGCGAAACTGATGCGTTATTGCTCGAAAACGATTACATCAAACAGTACATGCCCAAATACAACGTGCTGTTGCGTGATGATAAATCTTATCCGTATATTCTTTTGAGCGGCCATAAGCACCCTCGACTTGCTTATCATCGTGGTCCAAAACGTGAAAAAGGTCATTATTTTGGCCCATACCCTAATGGTGGTGCAGTCCGTGAGAGTTTGCATTTAATGCAAAAGCTGTTTCCAATCCGTCAATGCGATGACTTATATTATAAATCCAGATCTCGGCCTTGTTTACAGTATCAATTAGATCGTTGTAGTGCGCCTTGTGTGGGGATTGTCAGTGATGAGGAATACAGCGAACAGGTCAAATTAGCCGGTTTATTTTTACGCGGAAAAGACAAACAAGTCATATCGCAGCTGGTGGCCAAAATGGAGACTGCTGCAATTGATATGGAATATGAGCGTGCGGCACAGTATCGTGACCAAATTACCGCATTAAGGCGCGTGGCAGAACAGCAGGAAGTGTCAAATCATAAAGGCGATATGGATGTCATCGGCGTCGATTACGCCTCAGGTATTGCCTGTTTTCATCTATTGTTTATTCGCGATGGTAAAATTTTTGGTAGTCGCAGCTATTATCCTTCAGTACCCGCAGAAACTGAAATTGAAGAAGTGTTGTCATCATTCTTGGGCCAGTTTTACCTTAATGCCGATATTCAGCGCACTATTCCAAAAGAAGTCATTCTCAGCCATCACTTTGACGGTATAAAAGAATTAGAAGCGTCGATAGAACACGCATTAGATAAAAAGTTTGAGTTAAAAACGCAAGTAAGAGGCGACAGAGCTAATTTTCTACGTCTTGCCATGACTAACGCCAGTAATGCCGTCGCGACCAGACTGTCACATAAGAATACTGTTGAACAACGTTTTCAATTACTTGAAGAAGCACTTGAACTTAATGAACCGATTAAGCGGATGGAATGTTTTGATATCAGTCACACTATGGGCGAAAGCACTGTGGCATCGTGTGTGGTGTTTAATCGAGAAGGGCCGCATAAAGCCGATTATCGCCGTTACAATATTACCGGTATTACCGGTGGTGATGATTATGCCGCGATGGAACAGGCAATAAGCCGTCGATTTGATAAAATCGACAACAATGGCAAAGTGCCTGATTTAGTCTTCATTGATGGTGGTATTGGCCAGTTAAGAGTGGCGCAAACGATTGTCGATGAAAAGTGTGTCAATATTGATAATCCACCATTACTCATTTGCGTGACTAAAGGTGAGGGTCGCAAAGCAGGCCTTGAAACCTTTATTGTTGGTGGCAGTGAACAAGCTTTCGATATTGCCAGTGATTCGCCTGCATTTCACTTAATGTTGCACATTCGCGATGAGTCACATCGCTTTGCGATTACCGGACACCGTAATAAACGTCAGAAAACTCGCAATACTTCTACCTTAGAATCCATCGCAGGTGTGGGCCCTAAAAGACGTAAAGCTTTGTTGCAACATTTAGGCGGAATTCAAGAAGTGAAGGGCGCTAGCGTGGCTGAATTGACAAAAGTACCCGGAATTAGCTTAGAAATGGCACAAACAATTCATGATGCATTGCGAGGGGGCTAAAATTAAGGCAAGATTGGCGCTGCTTCTGACAAATTGGTCTTTTTATGCCGTTTAACTTACCTATTGCACTGACATTATTCCGTATTGCTTTGTTACCCGTATTTATAGCGGTATTTTATTTACCATATCCATGGGCACCATTTGTTTCGGCATTTATTTTTTGGTTGGCCGCTTTGACCGATTGGTTAGACGGTTATGCTGCGCGTAAACTTGGTCAACTAACCCGATTTGGCGCTTTTTTGGATCCAGTTGCAGATAAAGTCATGGTGTCGACCGCATTAGTGCTGTTGGTTCAACAAAATGACAATGTGTACTTAACCTTAGCAGCGTTATTTATGATTGGTCGCGAAATTGTTATTTCAGCCTTGCGTGAATGGATGGCCGAAATAGGCAAACGTGGCGTAGTTGCCGTGTCTTGGATTGGTAAATATAAAACTGCCACGCAAATGATCGCAATTATTGGATTGATTTGGAAACCCACACCTTGGCTAACTGATGTCGCTTACGGCTTGTTTTATATTGCCGCAGCACTGACGTTCTGGTCGATGATGAGTTACATTTCAGCAGCTTGGAAAGATTTAACGGCAGAATAGCGTAATAATAGTTCAATAAGATTATTTAGTGCGCAAACAGTCATAATTGCGTAAATCAATAATTGACACACGAGGTTAATTCGGTAGAATGCCTCCCCGTAGACAAGTGATGAGTCAACAACAAGCCTTAGGGTTTTATGTTAACTAACACGATTAATGCGACATTAGTTTAGTTTGATAGGCTGAAATATGAAATCTTTCTTACTAATATAATATAGCATTAAAATGATTGAATACGCGACATTAGCTCAGTTGGATAGGTTGAAAGACGATACCTTTCTTGCAGATATAATAAAGCATTGAAACGATTGAATAAGCGACATTAGCTCAGTTGGATAGGTTGAAAGACGATACCTTTCTCGCAGATTTAATAAAGCGTTGAAACGATTGAATAAGCGACATTAGCTCAGTTGGTAGAGCGATACCTTGCCAAGGTATAGGTCATCGGTTCGAACCCGATATGTCGCTCCAATTTCTTATCTTATCCGATGGATTCGAATTTGGTTAAAGATGGCGCGATGGCAGAATGGCTATGCTACGGATTGCAAATCCGTCTATCTCGGTTCGACTCCGGGTCGCGCCTCCACAAAATTGCGTTTAATGGTTACTTTAAGTAACGGTTAAAACAACACTTTGCCCGAGTGGTGGAATCGGTAGACACAAGGGATTTAAAATCCCTCGCTGAATAAGCGTGCCGGTTCAAGTCCGGCCTCGGGTACCATCATTTACATACGTAAGTATGGTGTAAAAAAGCCTCAACATTAGTTGGGGCTTTTTTATATCTGAAATTTAATGATAAAGAATAAAGATGAAATCCCTGACGCTGTTGTTGAACATCAGACGTGGCATTTTTGTGGATATGGCCTACGGCCATGAGTACAAAAGTACAAAGAAAACACCTAGATCCCGGCTTAAAAACACTGCCGGGATGACGAGAAGGTAGCTAACAAGCTATAAACATCGAAGTTATTGATGAGTCTGTGCTCTACAACGCCAACAGCTGCGGTAAATATTCGCTGTCTAACGCTGCAATTTCGACTTGTTCGGTGAGCACATCATGCAATATTTGATGACTGGTCAACGGATTGGCCAGTACCACACGAAATACTGTCGTTGGTTGGCGTAAGTATTTTGCCGGTTTAATACGTGTGCGTGACACAAACGATTTACCTTGTTCGCGTTGATGCTTTTGAATAAATTGTGTCAGTCCATCGAGTAGTTCATTGATTGATTCAACTAAAACGCTATCTTGGTTGGCTAGAGCTGTAGTGAGTATGGCTTGCACCGATTTTGGTACATAGCGATAGGTCAGTAAACATAACTCCGGTGCGGTGACTAACTCAAAGTCAGCATGTTGGTCGATGATTGATCCAAAGTAACGGGCTTTTTCTAGGCTGTTATTAATGAGGATTTCATAGCCATCACGGCCAATAATTTGAAGACAAGCATGCACGAGCATTGCCATCCCTGGGCGCGAACCTTCCAGCGTTTGACTGCCTAAGTCTTTTGAACCTACCCGTAGAATATATTCAGCATGGTGAACTATGGCTTTAGCCAGTTCAGGATCTTTAAATAGCACCATACCGGCGCCCATTGGAACATACATTTGCTTATGAGCATCGATAGTGACGGAGTCAGCTAATTCGATGCCTTTCAATAAGTGGCTATATTTTTTAGATAATAAACTCGCGCCGCCCCAGGCAGCGTCGACATGAAAATGGCAATTTAGCTCGCTGGCTAACGCTGCTAATTCAGTTAAGGGATCCACATTGCCTGTTTCAGTTGTGCCAGCGATACCGACAATGGCCATCACTTTAATATTTTGTTGTGCCAGCTTTTCTGCTGCATCTCGCATGGCGGCAACATCGACTTTATGATGTTCATCTGTTGGGATGCTAATGATGTTATCTCGGCCAATACCCAGCAAGTCGGCAGTTTTACCCAAAGAGTAATGACCGCGATCGGACACTAAAATAGCAAGGTCATCATAGCCATAAAAGCGCAATGCTCTCGTCATTCCTTCACGAGTGACGCCTTTAAAATCGCCGTGAGGTCGTAACAGTCGGTTTCGGGCAATCCACAGCGCGGTGATATTAGCAACGGTGCCGCCTGAGCAAAATGCCCCAAGTGAATGATTAGCGCTGTGCATCCATTGATGATAGAAATCATCAGATTGCTGATACACCAAATTATGCATCATGCCTAACACTTGGCGTTCTAATGGAGTAAAGGCTTTGGATGTTTCAATTTTGACTAAATTTTGGTTTAGCCCGACCATCATTTTTGACAGTGGTAACACAAAATAAGGCAAGGCCGAGGTCATGTGTCCAATAAAACTGGGTGCTGAAGTATGGACTGAATGAGCGACTAGGTTTTGCATGATTTCGTCGGCATAATCAGAAACGAACTTGGGATCGGTCGGTATCTGATAGGCGCTAAAGTCAGTTTCTATTTCTGACAGCGGTTTTTCCAGTGCGGCGATGCTGTTGCCTAAAAAACCTGCGAGGTCTTGAGACAGCTTTTGCTCAATAATGCTCAACGTCGAGGTTGAATCTTCAGGGGCGGTAAAAATTCGCAGTAAGCTGTCTTCTGAAGCGTTTGCTTGACGGGTGATTTTCGAGGTCATTTTGCTTGCCGTAATGATGAAAACTTCATCCTGATAGCATTGACGGGTGCTTTACGATTAACGCTACACCTTCAGGATGAAATGAGGGTGCTAACTTTACTGTATGGCTGGTTTCGCTTCAAGTATTTATCGTGTTATTACTGCGGATTAGCTGCGTTAATTCAGAATATGAATGATGTTGATATGAATAATCCAGCACAAATGCGGTAAGGTATTTGTGCTGGATTAGATTATTTGTCTGCAAATGAAAGTGACATCATTGCCGCAATGTTGCGTGCGGTATTGGTTAGATTAACCTGAGCTTCAGACAATACTTGCTCTAAGGGCTGCAACGCAGGAATGATAGGGAAAATAGCATGCATGCCTTCGGCTAAAATAGCATCTGCATTTTCACCAAGGCATCCTGAAATACCGATAACTGGAATATTAAGTTGTTTGGCGACATTCAATACTCCCATAGGGGTTTTACCAAACACGGTTTGACCGTCTATTCGACCTTCACCGGTAATAACCAGATTAGCATTGAGACAATGTTGTGCCAACTTAACGCTTTTAGTGACAATATCGACCCCAGGTTTTAAGGTTGCATTTAACATTGTCATTACGCCAAATCCCATACCACCAGCAGCCCCAGCACCAGGGTGTAATTGACAGTGTCCATCAATTGACTGGTTAAGGTGTTGGTTAATGATATGAGCAAAATGCCCCAAAGCGAGATCAAGTTGCTCAACCATCTCAGTAGTAGCCCCTTTTTGTGGACCAAAAATAGCACTGGCGCCTCGTGGCCCGCATAATGGATTATCGACATCGCACGCAACTTCAATTACGCACTCCTTAATGGCTGGATGGCATGATTGCATGTCGATGTAATGTAATTCGGCGAGGGCAGCTCCACCAAAAGGTAATGGAGTATTGCTTATATCACTGAGTTGGACTCCTAAGGCCTGCATCATGCCTGCGCCTGCATCATTAGTAGCACTGCCACCTAGGCCTAAAATGATGTGTCTTATGCCTCTGTCTAATGCATCGGCAATCAACTCACCAGTACCAAAACTGGTGGTTAATAATGGATTACGTTGAGTGGATGGCACCAGATGTAAACCTGATGCGGCAGCCATTTCGATTATTGCAGTTTGGTTTCCATCCTCATCTAGTTGTCCTAGCACGCCATAAAATGCGTTAACAGGTAAACCTAAAGGCCCTGTGACAGTGAGATTAATAATCTGTCCTTGGGTGGCATCGACCATAGCTTGTACTGTACCTTCACCGCCGTCGGCCATTGGCACTTTACAATATTGTGCATTCGGGAATACCTGTTTAAATCCATTCTCAATGGCATTAGCCACTTCTAGGGCGCTTAGGCTTTCTTTAAATGAATCTGGTGCAATAACAATTTTCATATAAGACTCTGATTAATAATTTACAGTAAAAATAAGCTTAGTAGATAAACGGTAATCATCGCCGTGACTCCCTGGATTAAGGTGGCCATTGTTTGGGCCCGATACGCTTGTTTGACACTCATGCGGCTAAATTGAGTCACCACCCAGAAGAAGCTATCGTTTGCATGTGAGACGGTCATCGCACCCGCACCAATTGCCATTACGGTTAACACTCGGCCCATTTCTGAGGCTAAACCAATATCGCCTAGTAATGGTGCCACTAATGCTGAGGTAGCGACTAATGCCACCGTAGATGAACCTTGTGCTGATTTGAGTGCGGCGGCCACGATAAACGGCATAAAAATACCCACACCTAAAGCGGACAAGCTACTACCCAGAAATGCACCAATCTCAGTGGCTTTTAATACCGCGCCAAATGCACCGCCAGCACCGGTGATCAATAAAATTGGCGCTGATACCACTAAACCTTGGCTGATACGATCGCTAAACTCTTTGATTTTTTGGTTGCTTTTTAACAGCGATAACGACAGAAATAGGCCGATCATTAAGGCGTTAACAGGTTGGCCCAAGAACACTAATAAATCGAATAAGCCTTGTTCACCTAATGGTTTTGAAGGGAAGTTAGCCACCGAGCCTAAGCAGATTAAAATGATAGGTACAAAAATAGGCGCAAATGCTTTGGTAGGGCTAGGTAATTCGCCATAGGTTTTCTTTAGATCATCAAAGTCTTCTTGCTGCAGATTCAGTTCTTCGGCGCCTTCTCCGTCTGGCTGCTCATTGGCAAAACGATTGGCCCACAACATACCGGCAAAAGCGGCAATGGCAGCAACAAACACACCGACAGCTATCACGAGTCCAAGCTGTGATTCAAGGCCAAGATTACCCGCCGCAGCTATAGGGCCTGGGGTTGGCGGCACAAAGGTATGAGTAGCGTATAACCCAGTTGCCAGCGCAACACTCATAGCAACTTGAGACACTTTCATCCGGTTCGCCATTGACTGTTTCAATGAATTTAAAATGACAAAACCTGAATCACAAAAAACAGGGATCGACACTAAGTAGCCAATCATTGACATAGTTAACGTTGGGAATCGTTGGCCAAACAGTTTAATCACTACATCTGCCATAGTTATGGCTGCACCACTTTTTTCGAGAATGGTGCCGATAATCGTACCGAGCACAATGACTAAGCCGATGTAACCTAAAATACCACCGAAACCGCCAGTGATGGTTTTGGCAATTTCATTGCTGGGTAAACCATAGGCAAATGCGGTGAGAAATGAGGCTAAAATGAGGGTTAAAAAAGGGTGTAGTTTAAATTTAGAGGTGGCGATGACGATAAAGGCTATCACGCCGATTAAGATCAATATTAGTCCCATAGAGTACTCGTTATTTATTATTGTAGGGGGTGGTTTAGTATTCATCATAGTAAACCATTACCTATAAATTACTTTGTGCGCTTGCACTAATAAATCTACGAGTTAATGCTATTTTTGTGCTGACGCACAATTAAGTGCTAGGTTGGTGAATTAACTGACCTAAATATAAACTCAGTAATCCATTAAAACTGTGTAAATCAATATTGGTGATAGTTTGAATTTTATCTAATCGGTAACGCAGTGTGTTTCGATGGATAAACAAACTGTTAGCACAGGCTTGGATGTCCCCCATGTGTTCTAGATAAGCGGCAAGTGTTTTTTGCAATTGTTGGTTATTGTCAACTGCAATCAGTTTCATGTAAGGCCCAGCAAGGGCATTACCTCGCCAGTGGTGCCGTAACCCTGATAACAGTACTTGTAAGCTGTAGTCTTGGTATAAATATTTGGTTTTTGTTGGATGTAATCTTTTTCCAATATCTAACGTTTCTTTGGCGGTGCGATAGGAGTAACTAATGCCTAATTCACCACTGAAATAATGCCCCAATGAAATATGCAGGCTAAGTTGCATATTGGCGGGTAAGCGTTTGAGTAATTTGTTGATGCGTTGGTTTTCAAGCTCAGGGTCAAATTGCTTACCATCTAAAAAAGCCGGCTTTAAAATAACTAATTGAGTTAGTGAGGTCATCGCAATTAAGTTATCGCGTACAGGATTTTGTAATAAATACAGTACTTGTTTTAATGCTTGATTGTCTTGTTGATATAATGGGTTTTTGTTATCGAGTTCGATAATGGCGGCCACTCGCGGTACGCTTAAATCGACACCTAATTGCAATGCCCATTGTTGTAAAGAAGGCAAGTCTTGCTCATTGGCATGAATGAGTTGCGAAATAAACTCCTCTTTTTGACGATTTTGCCACTGTAATTGCTCTTGCAAATTTGCTTGCTCGACAATCATCTCTGCTGTCATCTTAAGCAGTTCACCATAGTGGCTTAATGTGTCTGGCTCGCCAGTGATACCGATAACGCCAACCACTTGACCTTGGTAATGCAATGGCAAATTTAGCCCAGGTTTGACGCCATGTAAGTTTGAAGCGATGGCTTGGCTTATTTCAACATTGCGATTTTGGCTGATAGCTAATAGTGCCCCCTCATGTACAGTGCCAATCCGATCGATATCGCCTGAACCTAATATCACTGCTTGAGCATTCATAACATTGATATTATGACCAATAATTTTCATGGTTCGGTCGACAATTTTAGTGGCAATTAGTGTATCAATTTGAAACATGAATTTCTCTGGGCAATCAATATCGGTACTGAATGATACCTGATGTTCGCTAAGTATTGGGAGGAGGTTGGTGCTTAAATGCATTGGAAATTTAAAAAACAAGCAATGGTCTTTAACAAGCAATAGGGGAGGAAAGATGAGCAACATAAAATGGGGGGCACATCCATTTGCCCAAACTTCAATCACAAGCTATTCACCTTGTTAATATAATGTTAAATCTGGTGTAATTGCAAGTTTTTTATACAATAGGATGCTAGCGACCGTTTTTGTGTCTAAAGGTCATTAAATCAAATGATATAAAAACGCCAACCTAGATAAGGTTGGCGTCATTTTTAATGTGATCGACTTGGTTATATTACCGTGATATCACTTACAGACTATAACTCACGTTGAGCATGATCATGTGTGCAGTGTAGTCATGCTGTAAATTACCTAAACTCATGACATTCCAAATGGTATCTGGCTCAATATCATTGGCGTCATCATTATCAAGGTATTTTTCCATTTTGTAGTCTATACGCAAGGCCATTTTTTCGGTGGCTTGATATTGTGCGTACACATTAATGTTATGTACTTTTGCAAAATAGTCACCGTAATCGCCACTAATTCCCTGTCTTACTTGGGTAGTACTGTCTGAGTCTGAGTAGGTATAATCTAAGCCTAAGCGTAAACGACTGTCCATTAAATTGTTGTAGCTTAAGCCTGCACCAACAACATCGACAGTGTCTTCAATATCGGCTTGCCAAGTCGCTATACTTAAATTGGCGCTGCCAGATTGAGCAGATTTGATGATTTGATGGTTATAAAATGTATTAACATTCATATCGTCATTAATCATGTAGCTCAAATTAATATCGTAGTTTGTGTCTTTTGATTCAGTTAAACCTATTTGTGTATTTGTATAGTCATCATATGCATAGCGAACCCCAAAATCGACGTTCAAGTTATCAATAGGGCTATGGTTAAAGCGCGCCTCTATTTGAGTGCGGTCACGGTCGGCCAAATAGTATCGACGTAGCAACGGATTTTGTTCTGCAGATGACGATTCCGATGCTTTATATTCTGAACCATCTCTCTTGCTCAAACTACCTTTAAGCCACATATCCCACATGTCAAAACTATTGACGCGTAAACGTGCCCAGACGTTATTATCGTCAGTGGTTTCTCTGCCTTGATTACTGCGTTCATCTCGTTTGAAATCATAACCCGCATCTAGTTTTAAACCATGGTTGATACGATAGTCAGTGGATAATTTAGCGCTATGGGTAGTGAGATCGTATGGCGTGTTATACCGCACTTTGCCGGTAACATCGTTAATGCTAATTTGAGTCCATTGTTCGATTTGGGTGTTGTTTTCTCTGTCGTTATAATCATAACTGCCAGTGAGACGCCATGCTCGGCTGAGCTTAGTCACCGCTTTAAGTGTCATGCCGGTGATATCAACTTTTGCATCAATAGAATCTGCCGGTAATGAATAGCCATAACCTATGCTAGTTAATTGCTGATCTTGGGTCATTTGGCCCATGAGTAAACGGCCACTTAAGCTGGTAATGGAATCGTTATATTGGCCCATTAACGAAATAGTATGGGCCTCGTTATCTGGGTCTAGCGCCATATAACCACGACTTTGTGCCCCAAACGTAGGGTTAAAGGCGCTGTCAAAACCAAGCTGCTGGTGGTTATTGCTAAACACTGAACCATTGTAGTTTATGCTGGTAAACCAGTGATCACCACGGAGTTTAATCCCAGCGTTTAAGATGTCGGTGGTGTAATCAACAGGCTCTGCCAACATCATTGATTGGTTGAAGAAACTGCCAGAAGCAACTTTGGTTCCGGTTTTCTCTTCACGTTGAAAATTAACGTAGGTTGTGAACAGTGATTCTGTTTGATATTCAAACCCAAGACCGGCACGTTCACGTTTAAGTGATAATTCAAATGGGGTTAAACTGCTATAAAGCATTGGCATATCTGAGCTTGAACCTGCCGTTACCCAATTATCCGCTAAAGTAAGATTATCGCTGCCGATATTCTGATAAGGGCTTAATGCATTGTTGCTTTGATACGTCGCAATGGAGCGATAGCCTAGATTAAGACGATACAATCCAAGTTTACCGACATCTATTTCCATACGGCCATTGTCCATGCCCATGTTATTTGCGACGACTTTTGCTTGGTAGCCATTGTCACCGCGATACTTTATATCGGCATCAATTTTGCCAGCAGTTTGATTACTGCTATTAAAGGCGTTAGCTGAGTTAATATCGTCTTCGCTGTTGTAACCAATACCAACACCGACATTTCCAGTGGTACCAGTTTCGACAGCACAAGCCTTACAATTCCAAGCATCATATTTAATGTTGTCGGTTTTAGCATTGGCTAGGCCATAACCATCAGCCATCAGGCTAAAGCTGGTACTAGTGAGTAACGCTAAGGTAATGAGGTTCAATTTAGTATTCATAATATAATCTCCTTAGCGCTGCAGTAACTTACCAGACGGATGGTTAGAACCATGCACCTGACTATGACAATTTAAGCAGCTACGACCACCAGTAAAGGCATTACCATTTACTGTTGAACCCATATCAGTGTTACCTAGATAAGCGTTGCTTGTGTGATTGTCACTCGCATGACATTGCTGACACAGTTGTGGCGCACGAGTTTTGAGCATTGCATCGTTCACAGAACCGTGTGGATTATGGCAATTGACGCAATTTTCGGTTACGGGTGCATGCTCCCACAGCTTTGGGCCGCGTTTCTCAGCGTGACATGAATAACACGTTTCATTGATTGTTGGCTGAACAAGATCTGAATCGCTCAAACTGCCATGTGGATTATGGCAGTCGCTACAGGTCATTTGATTCCATTTCATTGGATGACTGGTGCGCTTGTTCATGTCTGCTTTTTGTCTAGTGTGACAAGTGGTACATACTTCGACTTCTGTTTGCTTTGACAGTACTGGGTCATGTTCAGCATGTATGCTATGACAAGATGCACATGCCACATCGGCATTGGCGTGATGACTACTGTCCCATGCCACGCGTTTGTCGTCGAGATGACAGCTCATGCACACACTGTTTTGCTTGTCTGCAGCGAGTGTTGAAGTTGGGCCAAAGGTAATCATTGGCTCTTTACCACCACGATTATGTGAACCTAGTGGGCCGTGACACGCTTCGCACTGTAATCCAGCCATTGGACTTTTTGATGAATCAATTGCGCCATGAGCACCTTTGAATAAGTCCATGACCTTTTCTGATTTTTTATGACACATTAAACAAGTGTCGGCACCCTTTGGTGAGTATTTCCCCTCGGCGAATTTTTTATCGAGTGTTGCTTCAACTTCTGCCGGTGTCATGCTGGCATCCCACTTTGCCGCCTGTACATGACTCGACATAAACAGCGTCGATGCAGTAAGGCAGAGCAGGGCTAAAAATAAGGTATTTATTGAATGTGTGGTCTTCATAAGTAGACTTCCTAATTTGTCCATTTTGATGATCAACAAGTTGATTACGTAAGCCATAGCATGAGAGAGAAGCAGGGCTTCTCTCTCAATGGACAAATTAAAGCTTCACTTGTGTGTGGTTTTCAATGGTAGGTGCATGGCAGAAGAAACAGGTTTCTAACTGCGCAGCATCATTGGCTTCTTGATAGCTACCATTAACAACCGCACCTTGACTTTGTGCATGCTGCGAAATCGTGTCAAATCCATGACAAGATGCGCACGTTGCAGTGATAGGTGTTGTATAAAGGCCTTGCGACGTAGCAAGTGCACCTTTAACTTTGAATGCATCAAGATTAAAGTCGCTGTGACACTGAGTACAGTCTTTGATAATGCCTTGCTCACCATGAACACTGTGCAATTTCATTTCAATGGCGCCTTGATTAGCACCAGAAGCATAAGTGCCATCTGGCGTATGACAAGCTACACAACCATCCAAACCTATGGTGACTTCGCCATTAAGCTCACGAGCTAATTGTTCTGACATCACAAAACCAGCATGGTGGCCTTTATGCAACTCAAAAGTATCTCCATGGCAATTATCACATGAACCAAAATTGACCGAGTCAGTGTGACGATAGCTAGGCGCATTACCAGAGAAAGTGCCTACTGTGAACTCGGCTTTCATGCTGGTAGTTGCTACGCCGTCGACACAATCAATGGCTTGAATACCATCGTTACACATTTCAAGACCAATAAAGCTAAAGGCGGTATCTGTGTCGCCTGCGCCAAATGGCAGTGATGCAATGTTATAGACTAAGTTACCTGATTCAATGACTACATCGGCTTGTAACAGACCCGCTTTGATAAAGTCTTTACTGATTTTGGCTAAACCGCTTCCTGGGCTAGGGTTATATCCCATAATTGGGAAGTTAGGTCCGACGTTAGTGATGGTTTCAATTCGTTGAATTTTGCTGACTAAGCTTGCAGCATCAATGGCCGTACCATTAGCATCTAAAATCGTTACCGATAGGGTAGCTGACTTGTCTTCAGTGCTTGATTTATTAGCCGTTAGTGTTGCTGTCATGCCGTATAAATCGATAAATGCTTTTTTCTGAGTATACGAAGTTGTGTGTAATTCTTCTGTCCAACTTGCATTATGACAAGCTATACAATTTGAATTATCCACTTGTTGCGGATGACCTTGACCCGTTTTAAAGTCAATATCGGTATGGCAACTTGAACAGGCTTCCATGGTTGGAATTCGAGACCAGTTGTTCGATTCGCTCAGTTGTTCTGAATTAACATGACAAGTGGTGCAATTATCTTGCACTATCGCATGCGCTGCTTCTGCACTCTTGTCCAAGTTGCGGCCATACATTTTGGCATTGTTATGAACATTATGAATTAAGTGACTGAACTCAACTTGAACCTTGTCTTTTTCAATGGCCATTTCGTTGGTATGGCAAGATGTACAGGTTTCTAAATCAGTGTAGCTATGATAAATACTTTCACCCTTTGCATGGCAGGTATTACAAGTAGCGCCACTGACGATGTTTTTAGTGTATTTAGCTTCAAATCCTTCACCGTCAAAATCTTTGGTAATTTCAGTACGCGGCACTCCGGTAACGCCGTCTTGCAAGGTTGATGCACTTGCAATCACATTGTAACGTTGGGTTAGCTCTGGGTTAAAGCCTTCAACATTGACTGTGAAACTGTAATTGCCGTTACCATGGTCGGTAAAAGCTTTTTCGGAGCCAATAAATTGCCATTGGGCTGAATTACCTGCACCACTTGCGCCAGCTGGAATGAGTTGGACGACTTTTTTAATTTCAAAGTCTTTAAGACCCGCTACAGGGAGATCTTTTTCATTGGTCGCAAATACTTCAATAGTCGGTTTGCTATCTTGATAAGTGACTTTAGTGATATCTAAGTTTAGCGTTTTAATTGCTTCAGCAGGCTCGCCACCAGGGTTTCCTGGATTACCAGCTTCACCATCATCGCCTCCGCCACAACCGACCAGTGTCATTGATGCTGACATAGCAAGTAACAATGCCATTTTTGTGTATTTTTTATTCATCATATTTTCCCTGCAAAGGTCATCCATCTAACTCACTGGCAGTATGTTCTGCAATTATCTTATTCAGTTAAGTTGATGTTGGAATTAATTTTCCCAACACTAAGATTACGTTACAAACAGCAACTCGTCTTTAAAACGAACGTAATTGTGTGATGATGATCAGCCTATTAATAAAGAGGTATGTAAAATGCGCAGTTTAACGGGGGAGGATTGTTCGGATAACAAAAAGACCTTAGTTATAAACTAAGGTCTTTGATGGATAAAACGCCAATGTTGTTTCTTTTTACTGTTTAAAAACCATGTGTTTTAGTGACGCGGTCTACGGTATGACAGGTAGAACATATTTCTGATGCACGATTACGAGCATCGTCCTCACTGATCCCATCAACAATACCGCCATTAGATTCAATATGCGACACGGTGGCATCAGTACGATACTTTTGATGACAGCTTAAACATGCTCCAGTATCTGATGACATCCATACATCGGCTCCAGTATCGATATCGCCATAACGCCATACTCTGTCAGTGGCTCTACCAAGTTGGATCCCATCAGCGGTATGACAGGTTTTACAATCGGTTTTCAACACGGTTCCAGATTCAACACCGGCATATTTGAGGTAATGACCTTCAGCGCTGTGTGCTTTAAAGGCAAAGCTGGTCGATTTTTTGCCACCAGGGTAAGTATCGTCATTTTTAAGCGTCTTATCAGCGGTATGACAGGTTTGGCAATTGACACCATTGTCATAGTGATACACTTCTTGGTTATGGCAACCTTGACAGCTTTCTGTGTTGATAATGTTTCTACGTGTAGCAGTGGTTTGGCTAGTGTCTATTGCACTTGCAGCCATAACAAAATGGTATGGGCTACTTTTAATTTCCACTTTCTGGACATCATCAGTACTACAAGTCGTTAGTTTAACTTCCGGTCTGCCGTAGCCACCATGATTAAAACAGGCTGTGACTGCTGACCATAGTTCAAATGTTTTACCCACATAATCTGTTGGTAAGGTGATCTTATCCCAAACTAAGGTCCAGCTATTATCTGTGTTGGCGGTACCTTCACTTAATTTAAGACGACGATTACTGTAACTGGCATCTTGATACGTTGGGTAGTTTTTGTCGCTGTCCCATGCCATAACGATACGGCTACCTTGGTCGATAAATTCTGCTGCAATAACATTAGCTGAAGCATCAGTAAATTTAATCGTAGTACTGAATTTCCCATCAGCAGTAACTATTACGTCGCTGAATACGGCGTTCATCGCTTGGGTTTCGTTATAGGCTTTCATCACATCGCCATGCGCTTCTTTTGCACTGCGACCATAGCCTTCTTCAACATGGCATGACGTACAATTTGTGCCGACACCAACATGTTGTTGAGACGCTAACTCTGTGTGACACGCAATACAAGCGGTATCACTTTTATTGGCATTAAACAGCGCGGCATCTTTGGGAGCGTTTGTGCCCTCGACGTGACATGCACTACAATCGGCAGCAGGTTTTTGCGGATACATCACGTTACCGTAATTATGTACTCCACCACCATAGCCAATCACTTTATAAGGTGCGGCTACATCGCCATCAACAGTGCTGGTTACGCGGTCTTGGCCTTTATGGATGGCATGGATCATGTAAGTGAAATCAACACTATTACCGGTTTCAGGATCGCCAGATGTTGCGGTATGACATGATGCACAGTTTTCAAGATCGATTCGACGACCGCCGTGCAATGCTAAGCTTTCTGGTTGATGGCAGGTATAACAAGCATTAATCGAGACAACGTCGCGTGATGCAATATCTTCGGTTAAGCCAGTAGAAGGTTGAAAATCGTAATGAGCATTAGCTGTAATTAACGGCTGTTTTAATTCCAATGTAATGCGCTGGGTGTCATCAGCTTGGTAAGTGATGCTTAACGGCTCTATGACTTGAGCAATATTGGTTTGAAATGTGTATGAGTATGAGCCATCTAGATTATCAACTAAGCAGTCGGCACATTTTGAAGCAGCCTCCACTTCAGCTTGAAATTGCGCAGAAGGAGCAATATTGGTTTCATCAGCAGGGATCCAACTTGCATTAGGTTGCTTGGTTGTATTGATATAAGACTGCCATTGATAACCACGGTCGACTTCGACTTTAGCGCCATCAGCACCGACCATTTCAGTAACCGGGGTTAATTGAGCGATACCAAAACGAAGGTCATGATCTTTTGTTAGTCCCAATACCGCAACACCATTGGCATTTTTAAGGATAAAGTCAACACTGACTTTTCCATCGACTACGGTTGCATCGGTAAAGGTCGCTTTTAGGGTAGATGTCGCATCAATGTTTACACCAATAATACCATCTGGCCCATCTTCGCCATTAGTACCATCACTGCCTCCACAACCCGATAGCGCTAGAGCAATAAGCCCTGCACTCAATACCGCTTTTGCAGCGGGACTAACTGTTATTGTCTTCATCATGTATTCCCTGCATTTTTTGTTATCTCGCATTCACTACTGGTTATAAGTGTGCGGATTTTATTCAAATCTAATGTTAGCTAACCTTGGCCACTTACTCATTGAATTATGTCTAGAGTTGTGACTGAGATCTGACTATTCCTTTATGGGTAACGTTGTTTGATGAAGATTTGCCGGTATTACTGAAATAAATAGGATATTTCCAAAGTGTTAATACCGTTATTAGCATATTCTTGAATACGCTAAGTGATGTGAACCTGCATCAGTGACTTGTGCTCGACGTCATAAACGATTATCTCACCACTGTTTTTCTATTTCATCTGGCTATGTATTTATGTTCAATAGATTAATGATTCACGTCTGAATTCGTATTATGGGCAACATAAATAGTGTGTTTGGCATACTTGGCTTGTGAATAGATCGATTTATGTCGGTTAACCCATCCCTTATCCCATCTAGTATTCCCAGTTAAGGTTAAGTATTGCGCAGTTAGGAAGAGGATTGAAAACTTATTAGGATAAAGGCTTGATCCAGCCAATGGGTTAGGGGATAATCGCCCTGTTCTGAGACATAAGCTTTGTATTATATGGTTCAGAAGTCAATGGTGACCCTAGGGTCCCCCCGCAACGATAACTTGTGAACTCGGCCAGGCCTGGAAGGGAGCAACCGCAGCAAGTGACTCGTGTGCCGGGGTGTGGCTCTAGGGGAACCTCCAATATTCCCCGTATGATTTTCACCGCATTAATTCCAACAAAGTATTGCAACCAAAAGATTCTAACCAAAAAATTCCAATCAAAAAACAGCCGTATTGTATGAATAAATTATTCATGGAATTACCATAACCAGTGCTTACTAGAATATATTCATTCAATATCCGGCAAAACATCAGTTAATGGCAAGCATCAGCTAATGCCGGTGAAATTACTGTTGTTGTTCTGCTGCGATTTCAGCTTCTTCTTTTAAGCGTTTTTGCAAATTTGCTTTGAGGAATTGTCTCGAACGTTCTAGTGCTTCGCTTATCTCTGTTTTCATCTGTTTTAATTCTTGATAATTTTCGAAGAAATACGTATCAACTAAATGGCGAATGTACCTGACGGGTAACTGATTCAGCGTGACGCAGCATAAATCCGCTAAGTATTCTTCTGGCAACTCTTCCATTAGACCTTCATCTCGCAGCATTTCCATTAATAGAACTTCATAATAGTTTCGGATCTCTAATTGCATTATTACGCTCCATTGAGACAGTTTGTTTTATCGACATATGCTTCAATGTCGAGATGTTTGTTTAATTTAGTGACGCAGTGTTATTGGTTTTGCATTGCCTGACACTGTGGTGACCAGATTTCATTGGCAGCAATTAACAATTGGCTATGTCGAATGGTTAATTCTGCTTCATTACGACTATAGCCTCCCCCTATTACTGCTGCAAGTGGGATGCTATGCATTTGTGCTATCGATATTACCTGTTTATCTCTAGCGAGAATACCTTGATTCGAAATGGCGAAATATCCAAGGTCATCATGTTGATGAATATCGACCCCAGCATCATAGATGATCAGATCTGGCTGATGGATGCGTATCAAGTAAGGTAATATTTGTTGTATGTGTTCAAGATATTGTTTATCGGTACACCCTTTATCCAGAGCGATATCGTGATCAGATTGTTGCTTTCTGGACGGGAAATTCTGTGCACAGTGGATCGAGCAACTAATAATATCTGGGCTGCCTTGAGTGAGTGTCGCGGTTCCATCACCTTGATGAACATCACAATCAAAAATGAGTACCTTATCCGCTTTACCTGAGTCAATGGCTGATCTCGCCGCGATAACTAAATCATTGAAAATGCAAAAACCACTGCCAAAATCATAGTGCGCATGATGATAACCACCGGTTAAGTGAACTGCAATTCCATGTTTAAGCGCTAATTCAGCACATAAACGGGTACCATTTACGGCGTGTAAGGTGCGGGTGACTAGCGCTGTGCTCCATGGGAAACCAATACGTCTTTGGGCTTTATGGTCTAAGGTGCCATTGATAAATTGCTCGACATACTGCGAGCAATGCACTGTATAGAGCGAATCTTTCGATATTGGCGTAGGCGTATGGCGATATTGCTCAAACAACAATTGTTGTTTGAGCGCGTGCTGGTATAAATTGTGATATTTAGTGGTTGGAAAACGATGGGTGCTAGGTAACGCCAGCAGTGAATAGCTGGCGTGGTAAACAAAAGGGATCGACACGGACATTAAAGTTGCTTGATTGCCCAACCCATAAATTCTTTACGCGTTTTGTCATCGGCTTGTAACCACCAATATTGCAGCATTTGTTCTGCTTGTGCTGGAGTCGGTTTTTGCGCCGTTGTTGCTGGCACCGTTACTGGTACCGTTACTGGTACAGTTGCAATAACTGGTGCACTCATCGTAGCAGATTCAATATCTGATTTGACTGCTAATGCTTGTATTGGTTGACTGCCGTTACCTGTAGCTGAAGCCGATAAGGTTTCAATATCATGTTGGTTTTTATTGTTAAACAGGCTAGTAATAAATGACTCTTCAGTAAAATTAGTTTGTTCTACACTGTAAGTTACCGCTGCATTATCTTGGCGTTTAATGTTGATTTGTGGTTTTTTAGCGAATGCTTTTGGATTCTTGATAACGTCACCGTCAGCGGGTTGTAATAGATATTGATGATCGCCATCAACCGTTAACGTCACAATTAAAGGTGTCGATTTTACAAAAGATTGACTGTCACTAAAGGAATCATCAACCACATCATGATAACGGACTGCAATTTTATGGGTGCCATTGGTTAACGCTAAATCCGATTGATGATTGAACATACTGGTTTCAACTTCTGCACCATCAAGCGCTAGGTACTCAAAAGACATTGGAATGGTTAAATTCGCT
The DNA here is from genome assembly GCF_040310065.1 of Shewanella sp. TB7-MNA-CIBAN-0143. Lineage (NCBI taxonomy): Bacteria > Pseudomonadati > Pseudomonadota > Gammaproteobacteria > Alteromonadales > Shewanellaceae > Shewanella > Shewanella sp. TB7-MNA-CIBAN-0143. The sequence goes on along the minus strand of NZ_JBEOPL010000002.1, from coordinate 217,742 downwards.
GCTAAGACGGATGATGATGTTAAAAATGCCAAAAGCGCACTTGTGGTAAATAAAGATTTCATTGTTGCTCCTTAACGTGGGTAACTTTGGCGAGGTCTTTCAAAAAGTTGAATACGCTCTTCAATATAACTGGTTGCTTGTTTGCACTTTCCTAAACGGCGATGCATAGACAGAATATCATTTTGCAGTTTTATTTTGTCATCACTATGACAGAATTCAAGAGTTGCTTCCATTTGTTGTATTTTTTGCTCTATTTTTTTTGCCCAATTTAAATGTTTATTGAGTTCAGCGTAGAGTTGATGGCTATTTTGCATCACATTGCTGGCTATCCAACCAAATCCGCTGTCTTGTATTGCTTGTTGTTGTTTTTTTGCATATCGGGCTCGATTACTGGCTTTGCGCTGTTGTTCGGATTTAAGGTTGATGTGAGTGGTTAGCAATGCTCTGCGTAATGCACTAAATCGGTCTTGAATACGATCACAACTGAGTTGGATAACATTACTGCCCAACTTAAGGTAAAGTTGTTTTTCGAGTTGTTTAATATCTTGACGTAACTGAGTGATACAAGGGCTTAGTTGGGCTCCTTGTTGGGCAAATAGCTGACTGTTAAATCGTTCAATTTCTTGTAAAGACTGTCGTTGCGAAGGCGCCAAATTCTGGTCGTGTATTAATGCGTCTTGCTCAAGTTTAGCGAGCTGTTGTTTTAACATTGATAGCAATTGTTGGGTGTTCATACCCATGCACTCCACGTAAGATGGACTGCAATCGACAATACCATAATAATGAATATTGGTTTAATAAAAGGTATCCCAAATCGAATCGCACTTCTGGCGCCGATAAATGAACCTGCCATCATGCATACCCCCATCCACAAGCCGAGCATCCATTGTACTTGACCCATGGATGCAAAGATAATGAGTGCTGTGATGTTACTCACAGCGGTCATGACTCTCGCTAATCCACAGCTGTGCAACAGAGGGAGTTTATACAGCGAGATAGACGATACCGTCCAAAAAGCACCAATACCTGGTCCTGCAAACCCATCGTATCCGCCCAAAATAAAACCTTGGCTAATCTGCTTGTATTTGGGTGAGCGATATTTTGGGGCCATTATATTTTTGTCACCCATCGCTTTGGGGCTAAATAAGGTATAAACAGCGATACTAATTATGAGTAGTGGTAATATTTTGTCTAACCATTGTGGGTCAATCAGAAATACTAAACCACAACCTGCAATCGACCCAACCAAGGTGGCAAAAAAACACGTTTTCCATAATGCAGGGTTAAATAAATGCTGTTTATAAAAGGTGTAACTCGAAGTAAGAGAACCAAAACAAGCTGCTAATTTATTGGTTCCTAATGCCAAATGTGGCGGAATACCAACGGTGAGTAATGCTGGAATAGACAGAAGCCCACCACCGCCAACTATGGCATCAATAAAACCCGCAAATATACCTATGACCGCTAATATAGCCCAATGGCTAGGGTCTAATAATAAATCCAACTCAATACCTATTCAATAACACGTCTAAAAGGAGGAAGGGCATCAATTAATGATTTGCCATAACGTTTAGTGACCAAACGACGGTCTAAAATGGTCACTCGGCCATAATCTTGCTCTTTTCGTAACAGTCGGCCACAACTTTGGACTAATTTACGTGAAGCATCAGGAATTGTCAGCTGTAAAAATGGATTACCGCCTTTTACTTTTAAGTATTCCGCGTGAGCTTGTTCTACTGGTGAGGTCGGGACAGCAAACGGAAGTTTGGTAATGATTAAGTTTGTTAAGTAATCGCCCGGTAAATCGAGGCCTTCAGAAAAGCTACCAGTACCGAAAATGACACTGGGTAGACCTTCATCACAGCGTTTTTTGTGCTGTTCTAATATTTGTTGACGTGGAATAGCACCTTGAACAAAAAGCTGGTCTTTGGGGATTTTACCTTCGACGAGCTCAACCACTTTATCCATTTGCCAATATGAGGCAAACAGCACTAATGTGGCCATTTCACCATCGATAAGTGTCACAATATGTTGTGCAAGTTCGGTGGTGTAATTTTCGTCCGTAGGTTCGCAAACCATTTGAGGTATAAATAAAGTCGCATTATTTTCGTAATCGAAAGGGGATAATAATGCTAAAAATCGGCTGCCATCATTCATTGACAGGCCTACTTGATGAGCAAAATGGTTGAAGCTGTTTAAGGCTCGAAGCGTTGCACTGCACAACACCACGCCAGCGGCTTTTTGCCACAACATAGATTCAAGCATAAAGCCAACTTCTATAGGCGATGAGCAAAATAAATAATCTTGTTGTTTACCGGTAATTAATTCAGCCCAACGCGCCATGGGTGCGCCTTTTTTACTGTCTTCTTTGGCCATCATCTTCCATAACTTATGTAAGTTATCTAGCCGCTGTAAAATAAAACCTGTTTCTGATAACAACCCTTCCGACTGATGTTTAGGCACTTCACCATCTTTGATTGCTTCATTTAACACTGATACCACTTTATTAAATTGCTTTACCGCGGAACCTGATGCAGTGGCCAGATTTTCTGCCTGTATTAATAACGATTGTGGTAATTGGCCATGTTCAAAACGAAGCCTGGATTCAGGGTTAGCGAATAACTGTGGTTGGGTATCACAAAAATGAGCAACCTGAGTCAGTAAATTGGTTAACTCTGTGGTGTGGTCAAGCATGGCCTGTACAGGGGCAATAATATGGGTGGTTTTGAGCTGATTTTGCAACTTAGAACAGGTCTTTGAGGCCTTTTCTAACCAATCACATGCTCCTCGCAATGTGGCTTGAGCACTGGAAAAGTCTCTTGCGACAATGGGGAGATGGTGAGCTTCGTCGATGACATAAAACATGTCTTCTGGTTCTGGTAAAATGACGCCGCCGCCAAGTTCTAAATCGGCAAATAACAGACTGTGGTTAACAATGAGTACATCCCAAGTGTCCACATCTTCACGAGCTTTATGAAACGGGCAATTATGGTGTGCCGATACTTGACGATGACAGCTGTGTTTATCACAGCAAATTTGTTGCCACAAGAAATCAGGAATAGGGTGTTTTAAAGTATCAATTTCACCATTCCAGCGTTTTTGATGAAAATCTTGATGCAATTTTTGTAATTCGTTAATTTGACTTTGGTCGGGTTTAGTTTGCCATATGGCTATTTGTGTGCTGTCTTGTGCCCCTATCATGGCTTCAAGTTTGGCTAAACATACGTAACGCTGACGACCTTTTACCAAACCAAATTTAAAATCAATACCAGACTGTTGTAAAAAATAAGGTAGATCTTTGTGGAGTAATTGTTCTTGAAGTGCCACGGTTGCAGTGGCAATACAGACTTTCTTTTTACTCGAGATGGCTAAAGGGATTGCCCCTAAGATATAAGACAAAGATTTACCAATGCCGGTACCCGCTTCAACCACAATGATACGACGGTCTTTGTCATACTCGCCTGCTAAGGTTTTTGATATTTCCGCTACCATATAGTTTTGTTCGCGACGAGAACGAAATTGCGGCATAGATGCGGCAATTTCTTTATAAATGGTGCGAATTTGACTTTTTATGTTATCCGGTAGCATAGGAAGTATGATTTCTACATAGACTGAATTATGCTGTACATAATAACAGTGAATTAGCATGCCACGAAGTAATAAATCAAATTGAGTAAACTTGTGCCGGAATTCAAACCCGTTGTGACGCCGACAGATAATCTAACGACCAATAATCATGTGAAGGGACGAGTATTAACTCGTCATGCTATTTATCGGCATGGACAATTAGTGCTTCAATATTATATTAAAACCGCTCAAGGACCTGTATTAGCAGAGCTGTATCACAGTGAAGTGATCTGTTTCTGCCGTCAGCAAGATGTTAATCAATTAAGTCAAAAAGTCGGCTTTGCCCTTAAGGCTGAGTCGATATCATTGATGAGCTTTGCACATGAACCTATCAGTGCCTTGTATCTTAAATCAAATACCCAATTGAAATTACTCAGTCGCATAGCTAATGATATCGGTATTACTTTATTTGAAGCCGATATTAGGTCTGAGCAACGCTACCTTATAGAACGATTTATTGCCTTAGATATTGAGTGTTCAGGGCATTATCAACAGCGTAATTCAACTTCAACGATTCCTTTGTTATCGATTAATCGGGCTAGAAAAATGCCCGCCAACGAACTTGTTGATATCTCTTTGAAGATGGTTTCACTGGATTTTGAGTGCAGTTTTACGGGTGAACTTTATTCGGTTGGTTTATATGGTGCCGATTATCAATGTGTGTATATGGTGGGCGAACCGCAAGCAGAATGTAATGACTTCATTGTTTGGGTAAAAAATGAGATTGAACTGATACATCATTTAATAGCGTGGTTTAGCGACTATGACCCCGATATTATTATTGGCTGGGCAGTAGTGACCTTTGATTTAGCCTTGTTGTTCAAACGCTGTGTTTTACATCAAATTCCATTATTAATTGGTAGAGGTAATAGCGAACTGAGCTGGAAAGTGGCTGACAAATATCGGCCGGAAACATTATCTTTACCTGGGCGTGTGGTTTTGGATGGTATTGATTGGCTTAAAGCGGCGTTTTATCAATTTGATAGTTTTTCGTTAGAATCGGTATCGAGGCAGTTATTAGCCGAAGGTAAAGCCATTGATCATGTTGAAAATCGTGGCCAAGAAATTACTCATTTATTTGCACAAGATAAAAATGCATTGGCTTTTTATAATATTACCGACTGCCGACTAGTGTGGGATATTTTTGAAAAAACACAGTTGTTAGATTTTGCTCTTGAACGCGCCAAGTTAACGGGCTTGGAGTTCGGCCGCGTGGGTGCATCGATTGCTGCATTTTATCATTTGTATTTACCTCACTTACATCGAAGTGGCTTTGTGGCCCCCGCACAACCCGCGAGCCAAGGTTTAGAAAGCCCTGGCGGATATGTTATGTCCTCTATACCGGGTTATTATAAAGATGTTTTAGTATTAGATTTTAAAAGTCTATATCCGTCGATTATTAGGACATTTCTTATCGATCCTAAAGGCTTAGTTGAAGGACTCTACGCGAGTGAAGTAAAAGATGATGCAACGACAGTGGCTGGATATTTAGGTGCTCAATTTAGTCGGCAATCGCCTATTTTACCTGCATTAGTTGCCAGCCTTGCAGAGCAAAGAGAACTGGCCAAACGAGATAAAAATGCGCCGTTATCGCAAGCGATAAAAATTATTATGAACTCATTGTATGGCGTATTAGGCTCTCGAGGTTGTGTATTTCATGATGCTAAGTTAGCCAGTTCGATTACCATGCGCGGTCATCAAATTATGAAACTCACTAAGCAATGGATAGAAGAGTGCGGTTATCAAGTGATTTATGGTGACACCGATTCTACCTTTGTCTGGTTAGGAGATAATCATGGGATTAAAGATATTCAAGCGGTTGGTAAACAACTATCAGTATCAATAACCGAACGTTGGCTTCAATGGTGTGCAGAAGAATATCAATTAGACAGTTATCTTGAGCTGGAGTTTGAAACCCACTTTGAACAATTTATTATGCCTACCTTGAGGGGATCGGATGAAGGCAGTAAAAAGCGTTATGTCGGCGCGGTGTCAAATGATCAGCAACAATTAACTCTAACCTTTAAAGGTATGGAGCAGGTGAGGAGTGACTGGAGCCCTATTGCAAGAAGGATGCAGTACCATTTATATGAATTGTTTTTCAAGGGCGAGGATGTTATTGATTTTTTGAGTAATGAGATCGCAGCAATTAAGTGCGGTGCTCGAGATAATGAACTTATTTTTAAAAAGCGATTAAGACGCAATGTTGAAGATTATACCGCAAAGTCGTCACCCCATGTTAAAGCCGCAAAACAGCTTGCCGAACTACTCGGTGACGTAAGTGTTACCCGAAAAGGACAACAGATTCGATATATAATGACACTCACTGGTGCACAAGCCATAGAAGCAAAACCACAAAATATTGATTATGAATACTATATTTGTAAACAAATTCAACCTATCGCGGAGCCCATTCTGCAACTGTGTGGCCATAGCTTTGACTCATTGGTGAATAATCAACTTCTATTGTTATAAGTTAACTTACCAACACCCCAATCTTAAGTTTTCAATGTTAATTAACATTGCTTGTTTTTCTTCGTGTCCTTACGTTCTTAATTCAGTAAAGGCAATCAAGCATTATTTGATGACGCACAAACCTCGCAAACCCAATCTACGAAGATTTATCCAGACGATTAATGTTAAGCAATTACTTACATAGCCTTATTTATTAACACTTAACATTTTTATGTTTACCAGAAGTAATAAAAAACTACCTTCTCCAGATTAATAGTTATTTAAAACAGTAGGTTAATTTTTTAACTTTAGACTTGGTATGTTATTTCGACAATAACTAAACAACTTTAACTTATTGTTTATAAAGTTAAAAAAAATTACCTGTTCATATTTCTTAACAGTTAAAGTTGTTACATTTGATTAACTTTTGCGCTTACGACACTTCAAATGTTGATTAGTTGTTTCAAATGTGATTTTATTGCACCTGTAGTTGAGAGGTTGTGATTGTTTTTTGTTGCATCCCCTCATTGAACTAACACCTAAAAAGGTTGTTAGCATTATAAGAAAGACATAAAAAAGTCCAGGGAGATAGACAATGCATAAGAACGTATTAGCTAAGTCGGTGCGTTTAGCACTGATCAGTGGTGCAGCAGCAGCTGCATTTGCTTCGCCAGCAGTTTTTGCTGCTGATGAAGATGGCGCAAAAGTAGAACGTATTGAGGTTACTGGTTCGCGCATTAAGCGTTCTGACCTTGAAGGCGCTTCGCCAATTACGACCATTACAACTGAAGATATGAAGATGGAAGGTAACTTTACAGTTGCTGATGCACTTCGTAACAGTAACTTGAACTCTTTCGGATCATTCTCTGAACGTTCAGGTAGTTCTGCACAATCTCAAGCAACTATCAACTTACGTGGTGCAGGCTCAAGCCGTACTTTAGTACTTATTGATGGTAAGCGTTTCCCAGGTTCACCAACGCTAGGTGGTGCATCTGCTAACTTGAACGCTATTCCTATGGCTGCAGTAGAACGTATCGACATTCTTACTGACGGCGCATCTTCTACTTATGGTTCTGATGCAATTGCTGGTGTTGTTAACATCATCATGAAAAAGAATTACCAAGGTATTGAATTCAACGTTGGCGGTGGCTCACGCGACCAGGACGGTGGTTTAACAAGTAAAGAATTCTCGGTTGTTGCTGGTTATCAAATGGATAAAGGTAACATTACTTTCTCATTCGACCATCAAGACCGTAAAGGCATTTCAGACGCAGATCGTCCATATACTGCGGCGAGCATGACAGACTTCAATGGCGATGGTGAAATCCAAGCTTACGAAGAAACTAAAGGTTGGAGTATCTATGGCGCAACAGTTGCCGCACCTGATTTCTCTACTGCTCAAGCATCACTATTATGTGATGACTTAGAATCAGAATACGGTTCAAATGTATTCCAAACTGTTAAAGCAGACAACGATTGGGGTGGAGCTGGCTCTACTTACTGTATGTATGCGTTTGCTAACGTTTCTTATAACAAAGCATCTACAGAGCGTAATACAGTATATGTTGATGCTAACTATGAAGTTGCAGAAGACGTAGAATGGTTTGGTCGTGTAATGGTAACTCAAGGTAACTCGTTTGGTCGTTACGCGCCTCCAGCTGCAGCTTGGAATAGCATGTCAGCAGATAACCCAAATAACCCATACGGTGAAGAAACAACAGGTTATTTCCGTTGGGTGGGTATTGGTACTCGTGACGGTAACGTAGACGATTACAACCAAGATTACCTAACAGGTTTACGCGGTACTATTAGTGCACTAAACGATGCTGAGTGGGAAGTTTACTACCATCACAATATCGCCGATAACAAGTCTATTGGTGAGTATTACTTAAGCTATTCTGGCCTTGCTTATAACCAAGCAAATGATATTGATTTAGGCTCTGAAGCCGGCGTCAATAACATGAAAGCCACAACGTTAACACAAGGCCGTGCTACTTTTGATCAGTACAGTGCTGGTATTGGTTTTGATGCATTCGAATTACCAGGTGGTGCAGTTGCACATTACGTAGGTATGGAATATTTCGACCAACAGTTTAGCGAAGTGTATGACGCACAGTCTGAAGCTGGCTTAGTCGGTGGTAGTGCGGGTAACTCTGCAGGTGGCGATCGTCAAGTATGGGCAATGTTCTATGAAGCGGTTCTACCGTTAACAGATGACATTGAATTAAACCTTGCAGCTCGTTACGATGACTACAGTGATTTTGGTGACAACGTAGCGCCAAAAGCATCTATTCGCTGGCAAGCGCTTGAGAACGTAGTAGTACGTGCATCTTACTCAGAAGCATTCCGCGCACCTTCTCTAAACCAATTATACGCTGCAACAACATTCAGTGCTGATACAGGTACCGATTACCCGTTCTGTGAATCTGCAGGTATCTCTGCTGCAGATTGTAGTTCAAAACAGTACGACACATATATTCGTGCTAACACTGGCTTAGGTCCTGAAACATCTGAGTACATAAACTTAGGTGTTGCTTGGGATATCGTTGATGACATCGGGATCAAGGTTGATTACTTTAACCTGAACATCGATGATGTTATTAACAGCCGCACAATTACTAACGTTATGCGTGGTGTTGCTGCTGGTACGCTAGTAGAAAATGAAACTTTCTACGTTAATCGTGCACCTAATGGCGCTGATGGTTCATTAGGTCGTGCTTTAGAAGTCGGTACTGGTTATGGTAACGGTGACAAGCTAGAAATTACTGGTATTGACGTAGCGTTAAACGCTAAGTTTGAAACTGCAATCGGTGATATCGGCTTCAACTGGAACAACAGTTTTGTGCTAGATTATATCGAAGAAGTTGAAGGTGGTTCTGCAGCGGTTGATATCGCTGGTTGGAATGGTTCACCTGACTATAAGTCTAACTTCACTACTAATTACAGCATGGGCGACCATAGACTGTCTTGGAACATGAGCTATACATCATCTACATATGAAGATGATGCTACTGGTCACTTAGATTCATGGTTAATCCATAACCTAAGTTATGTATATGACGCAGGTAATTATGGTTCTGTATTGTTAGGTATCAATAACCTAACAGATGAAGATCCAGTATTGAGCTCTGTAGGCTCATACGATAATCCTGACCTGTATAACAACTACGGTCGTGAATATCGTGCAAGTTATACACTTAAGTTCTAAATTCTGATTAGTTATTAATTAGATATAAGAAAGGCTCCCTCGGGAGCCTTTTTACTTGGTATATTATGTAGCAATATGTTGTGGTTAAGAGGGGGGAGTTTAAATGAATAGTCACTGGAGTGAATATTGGCAGCAAGGACACACAACTTCATTCGGTGAGGCATTATCAGGTAATTACGAAGGTGTATTAAAAAGTGTATGGGAGCCGGTATTTAGCGCTCTTACAGAAGGCTTTTTGGTAGTTGATGTTGGCACGGGTAATGGTTCGTTACCGCTGTTATTACGAGATGGGTTATCAAAAGGTGAGCTAACGGGTAAGGTTATTGGTGTTGATTTAGCAGAGGTTACTTTAGCCAACTCAGTAAGTAACAACAATCAAAATATAGACATAGCCTTAATGTCTAATACTCGCTGCGAACAACTTCCTTTTGAACCCAACTCCGTTGACCTTTATATATCTCAATTTGGTTTTGAGTATTCAAATGTCGAGCTGTCACTTGAAGAAGCGGCTAGAGTATTAAAGGACGATGGCCAATTTGTTATTGTTTGTCATCATAATCGTTCAATGATCCTTAACCGTAATAGAAGGATTTTGACGTTAATTGATAAAGCAGAAGTCAATTTATTAATTAATTGTTTAGCTAAAATGGCAAATGCCATGGGCAATATCAGCAATCAAGAAGATGTTGAGCGAATTAAGAAAGACCTTCAATGTGAGCAAATTAGAGCAGAAATCAATCACTTGATTAAATTATTAGTCATGTTTGATGAGTCGGCCGCTCAGGATTGTGATTTAATGCGTTTCGTGGCTCAGTTTTTTAAAGCTGGATTATTTTGGCCTGTTGCAAAAAAGTTAGAATTTATTGAATTTATTACAATACAAATGGATACGTTAAGACTACGGTTAGCTGAGTTAGTGAACGCTTCATTTGATGAAACTAAATTGGCAACATTTATAGCTAAATTTCACCAAAATAATATGATATTAAATGAACTCAAAGTATTAAATAATGAACAAAATGAAGTCTTAGGCTGGTATTTACATGGTTCAAAATTTATTTAGTAATGAGGAAAAGGCTAAATACATTGTATTATTGAATTGACAGCGTTTTATAACTAATTGAATAAAAACAAGTAATATTTTTCTCTTAGCATTAAATTACGACACATTTATGTTGAAGACGTTTATTTATTAACCTTTCGACAACATTAACGCCTCTAACAGCTCTTTCCACAAGTTTTTAAACTTTGCAAATGTTGACATAGGTCAACATTTTGTGAAATGATGCCAACGGGTCTACGCTTTAATAGGTGTAGAAAAGGGAAGAAAAACTAACAATCACAAGAAAAAGACGTGCTTAGTTGAAGTAACATTGATTAACAATTTTAGATCATCGTTATTTTGCAAAGTTGAACTTTTTAATTCACTTCAAATTGGTTGGGAACTATGTCCAAGGTAAGCAATAGAACAAAAATCGCTACTGCACTTGTTGGCGCTCTGGCTTTAGCTGGTAGCAACTTCGTTGTTGCAGATCCTCTAGCTGACGTTCAAAAAGCAGATAGCAGCCTTAATGCTGCTTCAGCTGCGTCACAACAGAAAGTCGACAAATATTTTGACCAAGCACAAGACATGCTTTTTGAGTATGGCAGCGTAGCTGATGAGCGTGAGTCATTGAAAGCATATAATGATTACGTTGCAGGCTTGGTAGCTGATCAACAAAATTCACTTGATTTAATTCAAACTGATATCAACGGCGTGGATAAACTGCGTCAGGGTGTTGTGCCATTAATGTTTAAAATGGTTGACGCTTTAGAGCAGTTCGTAAATTTAGATTTACCATTTAACATTGAGACTCGTCAGAATCGTGTTAAGAATTTAAAAGATATCCTTGATACTGCTGAAGTTACATTGGCAGAAAAATACCGTCTAATCCTTGATGCTTATAGCATTGAGCGTGAGTATGGTAGCTTTGTAGCAGTTCATACCGGTAAGTTAAATCTAGACGGTAAAGAAGTGCTAGTTGATTTCTTCAATTTAGGCCGCGTTGCACTTTATGCACAGAGCTTGGATCAGAAAATAGCATGGATGTACGACGCAGATGCGAAGTCTTGGAATAAGTTAGACGATAGCTACCTACGTGATATTACTAAAGGTATCCGCATTGCTCGTAAGCAAGGCGCTCTAGACCTATTCGCATTACCAATTCCTGCTGCGGAGACTGCACAATAATGAAGAAGTTAATTACATCAGTGCTAGTAGCTGCAACTTTCTCTTTAACAGCTGGTATGGTTTCTGCTGCAGATGCACCAAAAACTATCGGTCAACTGTTACAGCAAGTTAAAGCCGACCGAGCTAACGAAGGTAAGACAAACGCTAAGCGTGAAAGAGAGTTTCAAGCGGAACGTGGCGATAAAGCTGAATTACTTAAGCGTGAAAAAAATGCCCTGTCTGCTGAAAAGCAACGTGGCAAAGATTTGAACCAAGCATTCTTGGACAACGAGCGTAAAATTGCTCAGTTAGAAGAAGACTTAAAAACTGCTCAAGGTGACTTGGGTGAAATGTTTGGTGTTGTTAAAGGTGAAGCCGGTGATTTCGCTGGTAAGTTAGCTGCGTCTAACATCAGTGCTCAGTTTCCTGGTCGTGACACCTTTATTGCTGAATTGGGTGCACGTAAATCACTGCCTAAAATTGAAGAGTTAGAACAATTTTGGGAAGCACAGTTATTTGAAATGGTTGAGTCAGGTAAAGTTGTTAAATTTGATGGTGATGTTACTGCTATCGATGGCAATGTAGTAAATACTGCAATTCACCGTGTAGGTCCTTTCAACTTAACTGCTGAAGGTAAATATGTTGTTTACAAACCTGAACTTGGTTTAATTCAACAATTATCACAGCAACCAGAAGGCTACCAGGTTAGTGCCGTTGATACGTGGGAAAATACTACTTCAGGTGTTGCTCCTTTCTATATCGATCCAGCTCGTGGCGTGTTACTAAACATCTTTACTAACAAAGCTAGTTTAGAAGATCGTTTAGAAGCCGGTGGAACGATTGGTTACATCATTCTTGCATTGTTAGCATTAGGTATGTTGATTGCGGTTGAGCGTTTAGTGACTCTGACTATCATTGGTACTAAAGTTAATAGCCAACGTAAAAACATCGAAAACCCTGGTAACAACGCTTTAGGTCGTATTCTTAAAGTATACCAGTCAAATAAAGATGTTGATGTTGAAACGCTTGAGCTAAAACTTGATGAAGCTATCTTAAAAGAAACACCAGCTTTAGAAGCTCGTATTTCAATCATCAAAGTTATTGCAGCTATCGCTCCTATGATGGGTCTATTGGGTACGGTTACCGGTATGATCGCAACCTTCCAATCTATTCAATTATTCGGTACTGGTGACCCTAAATTGATGGCTGGCGGTATTTCTATGGCGCTTATTACGACTGTTCAAGGTCTTATCGCTGCATTGCCTCTAATGTTATTACATGCAATCGTAGTTGCTCGTAGTAAGTCTATTGTTCAAGTTCTTGAAGAACAAAGTGCCGGTATCATTGCAGAACATGCTGAGAAGAGGGCTGACTAATGATGCTAATCCTGATGGACGTATGGGATTCCGTCAGGGGCTTCATGGCCTCCGGAGGCGATGTCCTCTGGCTGGTTGCAGCTGTGCTATTCCTAATGTGGGTGTTAATGCTTGAACGTTATTGGTATCTAAATTGGATATCTCCAAAACAACATCAAGCCGTTATCGCCTCATGGGAAGCAAGAGAAGAAACAACTTCTTGGCATGCTCACCGTATCCGTGAAGCTTGGGTATCCCAAGCGAAGCAAGATTTGAATGCACGTATGCTGTTAATCAAAACCCTAGTAGCCATTTGTCCAATGATTGGTCTATTAGGTACTGTAACCGGTATGATTTCAGTATTCGATGTGATGGCAGTTCAGGGGACGAGTAATGCTCGTTTAATGGCCGCTGGTATCTCTATGGCCACAATGCCGACAATGGCAGGAATGGTTGCAGCTCTATCGGGTGTTTTCTTTAGCACACGTTTAGACTCAAAAATGAGAATCAGTTTAGAAAAGCTAAAAGACAGCATGCCTCACCACTAGAGAGAGATTGAACATGGCACGTAAGAAGCATTCCACTATGGAAGAGGAAGCGCAAATTGATATGACCCCGATGCTAGACATCGTGTTTATCATGCTGATCTTCTTTATTGTAACAACATCGTTTGTTAAGCCATCAGGCTTAGACTACAACAAGCCTAAAGCGTCACAGGCTACGTCTAAACCTTCGGCGAACATCTTTATTGGTATCAGTAAAACTGGTGTCATTATGATGGAAAACCGTCAGGTTGATATCGAACGTGTAACTGCAAACGTAGAACGTATGTTGGCGGAAGCACCTGAAGCAGCCGTACTGATTCAAGCAGACAAAGACGCTTTACATGGTTTAGTCGTTAAAGTGCTTGATAACGTTAAAGCTGCAGGTATCGATAAAATTTCAGTATCAGCGGGGAATGAGTAATATGCTAAGAGCACTCGTATCAATAATCATTGGTGCTGCAGTGACTTTTGGGCTGTTTGCTTTCATGGCTTTCCTGGTCGGCGGCGGCGCACAACGCAACGGCGACTCAGTGGAATCCCCTGTTATTGAAATTACGATGGATAAACAGGATTCGAAGGCACAGAAAAAACCAAGGGTTACACCTAAGCCACCTCCACCACCGGAGCAGCCACCGAAGCCGGATACTACTCCGCCTGATTCATCATCTAATATTGACACTAATATGGCGTTCAATATGGGTGGAATCGAATCTGGTGGACCAAGTACTGGTTTCAAGCTTGGTAACATGATGACCCGTGATGGTGATGCTACCCCTATCGTTCGTATTGAGCCCCAGTATCCAATTGCTGCTGCTCGTGATGGTAAAGAGGGTTGGGTTCAACTTACCTTTACAATTAACGAACTAGGTGGTGTTGATGACGTTTCTGTTATCAAAGCTGAACCTAAGCGTTTATTCGATCGTGAAGCGATTCGCGCATTGAAAAAATGGAAATACAAACCAAAGATTGTCGATGGCAAGCCATTAAGACAAAGTGGTATGACAGTACAACTGGACTTCACACTAGAGAAGGGAGGTAGATAATGCGTAAAGTTACTAGTATCGCTACAGCGTTATTACTTTCAGTCTGCGGAAGTGCATTATTGTCTAGCTCTGTAGTTGCTGCGGAAAAGTGTGAGATTGACAAACGTCAATCTCGTGCTGTTGGCGAAAGCGCTGCAAAAAAAGTTCAAAAATCTTTTGAAGCATATACCGAAGGGAATTTAGACCAAGCGATTGCAATTTTGCTTGAGGCTAATGCTAAAAACGATTTCGACAAAGCGTATGTCGATCGTATGTTAGGTAACTTCTATGCTGAAAAAGGTCAGATGAAGACAGCAATCAAATATTTAAAGACTGCTGTTGATGCTGACATTCTTGGTGGTACAGATCATGCTGCAACAATGCGTTTGTATGCTGATTTGTTATTACAAGAGAAACAGTTTAAAGAAGCTATTCCATATTATTACAAGTGGATGGATTTTACCTGTAAGGCTGATGCGCAAATGTATCGTCGAATTGGTATTGCCTACACTGAGTTAAAAGATTGGAATAAAGTACTGCAAGTTGCTGACAAAGGTTTAACTTTAGCTGAATCGCCTGATAAAGGCTTGTATCAAATGAAGTTAACCGCTTTCTTCAACCAGAAAAAGTACAAAGAAGCCGTAAAAGTGTTAGAAACTATGGTGCCTTTGTTCCAAGACGATAAACGTCTCTGGGTTCAGTTAGCTCAGTTTTACTTGATGACTGAAGACTATGATAAATCACTAGCAACATATGATTTAGCATATAAAAATGGCTTTTTAGAGACGGACAGTAATATTACTCGTTTGGCTCAATTGTTAGCGCAAAAAGGTTCGCCTTATAAAGCTGCTACCATTTTTGAAAAGCACATGAAGTCTGGTTTAGTTGTTGAAAGCGAGAAGAGTTTAACTACACTCGCTGGTTTTTATCATAATGCTAAAGAGCTAAAAGAAGCTGCTTACTATTATGGCAAAGCTGCTGCAGTTAGTAATAAGGGTGAACTGTATTTAAAACAAGGTCGTATTCTTGCTTTAGAACAAAAATACAATGAAGCTATTCCGGTGCTTAAAAAAGCACTTGATGCTGGTATTGATAACCCGGGTGAAGCTCAATTTGAGCTAGCTTTAGCATACTTGAGCCTTAAAAAGTACAAGTCTGCTTATAACCGTGCAGTTCTTGCCGCTAATGATAAAAAGACTGAACGCAGTGCTAAGAGCTATATTTCTTATATCAAAGAAAAAGCTCGTATTCACAACGTAACGCTTTAATCTAAGCTTGATTTAAAAAGCCCCTTTTTAGGGGCTTTTTTATTTTCTCATGAAAATGATCTCATCATTCTTATTGTATTTAGGCTATTAATTTTGCTGTATTAATGGCTCGAATCTTGTTCAATTAACGTATTGACTGATATTTGAAATCAATAAATTGTTAGATAGTGTGTATTTGATGAAGTTTAGTTTCATGTACCGCCATGCAAAGATACAATAAGTGAAATGATGATGTCTGCTTAGTCATGTATGGCATATAGTAACGATATTACATATCAGAAATACGTTATCCAGAACGAGTAAGCCTGATTGTAAGTGTATTTTATACACTTAAGTAGGCAAGGTCGGGCATTGTTAGTGAGAGCTTATGTTGTGCTATCTAATAATATGCTCAGGTGTAGAGTAGTGGTGATTGGGCGTGAGATAAATTCACTTCTAATTAGGATACTCATACGTGGTAATGAAACCCCCATATCCTGTTTTTTTAAGCGTAATAACTAAATCATATTTTTATCGAGATTAAATAGTTAACCTCGACTCGGGTTAAGAGATTGGATAAGTAAGGCAAAATGACAACATTTGTCCTATGTCATATCAAACTGGTCATTTGTTTTGCTAACAAGGCGTATTGACGCGTCAATAGCTAGTCTATTGCAAGTCTATATAAAGCAGTTAGCCAGACAAGGAGCGTTTGATAACTGTTTTTATCCTGAGCTAAGGTGAGTTACATCGAGATAAATCGACACGCTAATAAGGCGTGAGTTAAATTGTGTTAAGGAATAATAAAAATGAATAAAACATTGCTGGCATTGACTGTGTCCTTATTATTGGTCGCTCAAGGTTGTTCTGAAGCGACTACTGTCTCATCTACGCCTGAAACCCCCGCCGAACCTAGTGCTGCCGTTATGCCTCAATCTGCCTCAGAGCAGTATTTGGCAATGGTTGATAATTTTTTTAATGATCAATTAAAGCTTGAGCCGATTTACGCCACCTTTGTGGGAGTTAATGACTATAACGACCAATTCGGTGGAGCATTAACTGAAGAGTATTTAAAGGCTCGTCATAATTTAAATAGCCGTTACTTTAGTCAAGCTAAAACGATTGATGTTGATAAGCTTCCTGCATCACTTAAGTTGAGTTACGACATGTTTATTTATGATCGTAATATGGAGCTTATTGGCGAAACTTATCCAGAGTACTTCTTACCTATTAATCAGTTTTATAGCACAGTGTTTACTATGGTCCAGTTGGGCAGTGGTGAAAGTGCTCAACCATTTAAGACTGTTGAAGATTATCAAAATTGGTTAGGCCGCTTACGTGGGTTTATTAACTGGACTAAACTTGCACAGCAACGTATGGATGAAGGTATAGCAAGTAAAGTTGTACTACCTCGAGTGCTTGTCGAGCGGATTATTCCTCAGTTAGACGCTCAACTTGTTACAGATGCACAGAGTAGTTTGTTTTATTCCCCAATTAATTTACTGCCAGAAAGCTTTACTGCTGAGCAAAAAACACAATTAACCACTGAATACTCGCAACTTATTGATTCTGAGCTATTACCTGCATTGACTCAGTTACGAGACTATGTAAAAGATGTCTATTTACCCAATTCTCGTGCTTCAGATGGTTGGTGGGGACTGCCAAACGGTAAAGATTGGTATCAACATTTAGCTAATAGCCATACAACAACAACTTTGTCAGTGGATGAAATTCATCAAATTGGTCTTTCTGAGGTTGCACGCATTCTATCTGAGATGGACAAGGTCAGAGAACAAGTTGGTTTTAAAGGTGATTTAACTGCATTTTTTGCTTCTTTATCTTCAGAGCCGCAGTACTTTTTTACTGACCGACAAGATTTAATTGATGGCTATATGACGATTAAAGAACATATAAATCAAGTATTGCCTCAGTATTTTAATGTGATGCCCAAAGCTGATTATATTGTTAAGCCTGTAGAGAGTTTTCGTGAGAAATCTGCCGCTGGCGCATCGTATGAATCACCAGCAGTTGACGGTTCACGCCCAGGTGTTTTTTATATCAATACTTACAACTTAAAAGCACAACCCAAATGGGGTATGACAACCTTGTCATTGCACGAAGCTGCTCCCGGTCATCATTTTCAGATTGCGATTAAGCAAGAGTTAACTGATGTTCCACAGTTTCAGCGCTTCCAGGGTTACACTGCATTTGAAGAAGGTTGGGCGTTGTATGCAGAGTACTTAGGGATTGAGATGGGCGTATTTAACGACCCATATCAGTATTTCGGCAAGTTATCTGATGAAATGTTAAGAGCAATGCGCTTAGTCGTAGATACAGGACTTCATGCGAAAGGCTGGAGTCGTGAACAAGCTATTCAATACATGAAAGACAATTCTCCAATGGCGGAGTCTGATATTGTTGCAGAAGTGGAGCGTTACATGGCCATACCAGGCCAAGCACTATCTTACAAAGTCGGTCAGTTAACTATTTTGCGCTTACGAGCGGATGCAGAAAAGGCCTTGGGTGAAAAATTTGATTTAAAAGGTTTTCATGATCAATTACTCACGTCAGGATCATTACCAATGGCGGTGATGGAAAACAAAATTGCTGATTGGATAAAAGCTGAACTAGCCAAATAAATGCCGTAAAAAGGACGGTGACTTATGTATGTCATCGTTCTGTCATTATGTTAGTGTTACATTTTTATTTTATATTATATTTTAGGAGCCAAATTATGGTACAAGCAACTGCTAGACACTTACTCGTAAGCACTCAGGAACAATGCGAATCACTCAAGCAACAGATCGAAGCTGGTGCTGATTTTGCTGACGTAGCCAAGGCAAATTCTTCTTGCCCATCTGGTGCGCAGGGTGGCGAGTTAGGTTCTTTTGGACCAGGCATGATGGTTAAAGAATTTGACGAAGTGGTATTTAGTGCACCATTAAATGTTGTTCAAGGCCCAGTAAAAACTCAATTTGGTTTTCATTTACTTGAAGTGACCAGTCGCGGCTAGTCATTATTGAGTCCGTGATAAATAATGGCAGCTTAGGCTGCCATTTTTATTGAAAAAAACTAGAGGGTATATGGACATAAATCTTTATAGTGATCGGCTGAAATTACGAAATTTGCACAGTAGAGATTGGGCATTTTTTTTACGTTTACATCTTGATAAAGGTGTTAATCAGCATATTAGAAACATTGAATCTGAATCAGATATTGTCGCTAAATTTGAGCAGCGTAAAGCGGTATGGCTTTTTGAGTCAGGAGATTGGTTAACGCTTGTTATTGAGCGAATTGATAATAGTCAGGCCGTGGGACTTATTGGTTTTAGATGTGATGATGCACAGCTAAGGCGGGCAGAAGTAGGCTATCTCATTGCGCCAGAACAGCAAGGATTAGGGTTCGCTAGTGAAAGCTTACGCGCGGTAACTGATTGGGGTGCTCTACAATTCAGTATGCATAAATACATTGGCCTTTGTGCTCAAGAAAACATTGCTTCACGTAATGTATTAGAGAAGGTGGGGTTTGTTTTGGAAGGGGTGCTAAAACAGAATAACTGTATAGATGGTAAATGGACCGATGATTGTTACATGGGGTTGTTGACCGCACAGAGAACGTGACCAATTTTTAGTCCGTTTAGCCTCAAAACAAAATAAAATCTTTGTCGCACTATATTCTAACGGGCATTTGTCACATAATACGTAATACAACTGAAAACTATTCTCGTTAACAAGTGAAACTTTGATCTAGATTTGAGTTTAACTTGTTTAGTTCCGATAAAATTTTTAACGTTATTAATGTTGTTGAAGGTAGTGTTACATGAAGCTGAGTGAACTTAAGCCTGGTGATCAGGCGATTATCTCTGAAATAGGTCAATTAACGTTACCGCAAACTGTTAAACGTAAATTGTTATCCATGGGCATTACACCCAATACTCGTTTTCATTTTATACGAAGAGCCCCTATGGGCTCGGGTGTTGAATTAGATTTACGTGGCAGTAAATTATGTATGCGTTGTGATTTAGCCGATATCATCGAGGTAGTGCTCAAAAATGACTAAACAATTTCATTGTGTCACCGTGGGTAATCCCAATGCTGGTAAATCGACTCTTTTTAATGCACTTACTGGTGCAAGCCAGCAGGTTGGCAATTGGTCGGGTGTTACCGTCGAAAAAAAAACGGGTAAGATAAATTATTCAGGGACGGATATTTTTCTTACCGATCTCCCAGGCATTTACGATTTACTTCCCGCAGGCAATAGCTGCGATTGTTCATTAGACGAACAAATTGCTCAAGCTTATCTTTCTAATCAACAAGTCGATGCAATCATCAACCTAGTTGATGCCACAAATGTTGAACGTCATCTGTATTTAACCACCCAATTACGTGAGTTAGGTATTCCGATTATTGTTGTTATTAATAAAATTGATGCAGCTAAAAAGCTGGGGATCAACATTAATGTTGACGACATGTCAGTACGTTTAGGTTGTCCTGTTGTTGCAATTTGCTCACGAAATCAAGCCGATGTAGAACAACTACAAGCTGAATTAATGTCACTGCTGGAAAAAGGTGACTCTGTACAATCATTAATGTTGCAGTACCACACTGATATTGAAGCAAGTGTAACTGCACTGCAGATGCAAAATGATAGCCAAGGTCTTACTGAGCTGAGCCGTGGGCAGGCACTTGCTATTTTAGCCAATAGCCATGGAGATGGCTGTGGAACAAGTGAAGTACAATTACACGACACAGTAAAGCAGTGCACTTTACGAGTAGAGCAAGCCGGCGAAGACATCGATATTATGATCGCCACAACCCGATACGATTTTGTGCAACAGGTGTTTGAGGCATCAGTAAATCAAGGTAAACACATAAGCGCCACAGATAGGCTTGATAAAGTAGTGTTACACCCGGTGTTGGGTATTCCTATTTTCTTATTTGTTATGTACCTAATGTTTTTATTCAGTATTAACGTGGGTAATTCTTTTATCGATTTCTTCGATATTACCGCTGGAGCTATTTTTGTTGACCATTTTGGCGCCTTGTTGTCATCAATTGGAGCGCCTGATTGGCTGGTGACTATTTTAGCTGGCGGTGTTGGCCAAGGCATCCAAACTGTCGCGACGTTTATTCCTGTTGTTGCTGCATTATTTCTGGCCCTTTCAGTATTAGAAGCATCTGGATACATGGCTCGTGCAGCATTTGTGGTTGATGGCTTGATGCGCCGTATTGGCTTACCTGGTAAAGCCTTTGTGCCAATGATTGTTGGTTTTGGTTGTTCGGTTCCTGCCATTATGGCAACCAGAACATTAGGCAGTGAGCGTGAACGTATCGTTACCGGTATGATGGCGCCTTTCATGTCTTGTAGTGCTCGATTGCCTGTTTATGCCTTATTTGCAGCGGCCTTTTTCCCTCAATCAGGCCAGAATTTGGTGTTTTTACTGTACATCATTGGTATTTTTGCCGCTATTGGCACCGGTTTGCTACTGCGCAAAACGGTATTGCCGGGCACAAGCAGTGCCGTTGTTATGGAATTGCCAAGCTACGAAATGCCTAAGTCTAAAGCTGTGTTGTCTCGTACGACTAAACGAACTAAAAGCTTTATTATGGGCGCCGGTAAAACCATCATTATTGTGGTGACACTGCTTAACTTTGTTAATGCTATTGGCACAGATGGATCTTTCGGTCATGAAGACAGTAAAGAGTCTTTGCTCAGTGTTGCTAGCCAACAAATCACACCGCTGTTTTCTCCTATGGGAATAGAACAAGACAATTGGGCTGCAACGGTTGGTATTATTACCGGCATTTTTGCTAAAGAAGCCGTAGTCGGTACATTAAACAGTTTATACAGCACCTCAGCAGGTGATGATGAAGAGTTATTGTCTATTTGGGACAGTGTTAAAGTCGGCTTAGCGACAATTCCAACAAACTTATTAGGTATTGAACCTGGTGACCCATTATCAATTGCGATAGCAGGTATCACAGATTTAGATGAAGCAGCAATGGAGTTATCTGTTGATACCTCTACCTTCAGTGCGCTTCAAACAGGCTTTAAAAGCCAGATCGCCGCATTCTCATACTTGTTGTTTATCTTGCTTTATACGCCTTGTGTGGCAGCAATGGGAGCTTTGGTACATGAGTTTGGTGCTAAGTGGGCCCGTTTTGCTGCTATTTGGACATTTTCATTAGCCTATGGTTCTGCAACTGTGGTTTATCAGGGGGCTACATTTACTCAGCATCCGGTGCAGTCTGCTGGTTGGATCTGTTTCTTTGCCGCGGCCTTGGTTGTGTTTTATTTCTGGTTGAATAAGAAAGGTCGCAAAGCACAACAAATTATTCCTGGAATACGTATTGTCACGGAATAGTTAACCGTATTGATGATTGATTTAAACAATAAACCCGGCTTTGCTGGGTTTATTTGCTTTAACAAGCTAACTTTTTCAGTGCTAGCAGTTGTAACTACTTAAGATCTGTAGGATCATCTATTTTTATTCATATTGCCATTGTGCGCCAAGAGGAATTCCATGAGTCATGTGGACACCGAAGTACGTCCAAGTAACTTCATTCGTAATATCATAGACGAAGACCTAAAAATCGGTAAGCACAGCCAAGTACATACACGTTTTCCACCAGAACCTAACGGGTATTTACATATTGGCCATGCTAAATCTATTTGCTTAAATTTTGGTATTGCAAAAGATTATCAAGGTCAATGTAACTTACGTTTTGATGATACAAACCCTGAAAAAGAAGACATCAATTATGTTAAGTCTATTCAGGAAGACGTGCGTTGGTTAGGCTTTGAATGGTCTGGCGATATCCGTTATTCATCAAACTATTTTGATCAACTACATCAATATGCAGTTGAGCTCATTACCAAAGGATTGGCGTACGTTTGTTTCTTAAATGGCGAACAAACCAGAGAGTACCGAGGTTCATTAAAAGAGCCTGGTAAAAACAGCCCATACCGTGACACCAGTGTTGAGGAAAACCTCGCGTTATTTGAGAAAATGCGTAAAGGTGAGTTCAAAGAAGGTGAGTGTGCACTGCGTGCCAAAATTGATATGGCATCACCTTTCATGTGTATGCGCGATCCTATTATTTATCGTATTCGATTTGCTCATCATCATCAAACAGGCGACAAGTGGTGCATTTACCCAATGTACGATTTTACTCATTGTATCTCTGATGCTATTGAGAATATCACTCATTCGATTTGTACTTTAGAGTTTCAAGATAACCGTCGTTTATATGACTGGGTATTAGATCATTTAAATGATTTCCAAGCACCAAATCGCACTCGTCAATATGAGTTTTCACGCTTAAATCTTGAATACACCTTGATGTCTAAGCGTAAACTAAACGATTTAGTCACACGCAAACTGGTTGATGGCTGGGACGATCCCCGTATGCCAACTATCGCTGGGTTACGTCGTCGTGGTTACACATCTGCTTCTATTCGCGAGTTCTGCTTACGTATTGGTGTTACCAAGCAAGAAAACTTAATTGAAGTCGGCATGTTAGATGCGTGTATTCGTGAAGAATTAAACGAACATGCACCTCGTGCGATGGCCGTGTTAAGACCTATAAAAGTTATCATTGAGAACTATTCAGATACTGAAACCGAAACCATTATTGCTGCAGCTCATCCAAACAATGAAGCCATGGGCACTCGTGAGCTGACATTTGGACGTGAGTTATTCATTGATGTTGAAGATTTTAAAGAAGAAGCTAATAAGCACTTTAAACGACTTGTTTTAGGTAAAGAAGTCCGTTTACGTAATGCCTATATCATCAAAGCTGAACGTTGTGACAAAGATGCAGATGGTAATATTACCACCGTCTATTGTACTTACGATGCTGATACATTAGGTAAAAACCCTGCAGATGGACGTAAAGTTAAAGGGGTGATTCATTGGGTTGAAGCCTCAACAGCGAAACCTGCTGAGTTTCGCTTGTACGATCGTTTATTTACCAGTGAAAATCCTGCAGCTTTTGAAACTGTTGATGAAGTGCTAAATCCCAATTCACTCACAGTAGTGAAGGGACTCGTTGAACCTGGCTTAGTCAATGCGCCGGCTGAGAAAGCGTTTCAATTTGAGCGAGAAGGCTATTTCTGTGCAGACAGTAAAGATTCAAGCGCTGAACATTTAGTGTTTAACTTAACGGTACCGTTAAGAGATACCTTTGCGTAATCAGCATTATGGAATCACAAAAAAGGCGCTGAATGCGCCTTTTTTGTTTTATTTTTTCAATAGTCAATAGTCAATAGTCAATAATCAATAATCAATAATCAATAAATTATTGCATCATTGGCCCAAAACCAATGCTCCATAAAATAACACTACTGGCCATCAGCGCAACTAATAAAACAAGTCCCGCAGTAACCACTGAGCTAGCGTAAATGAAACCCTTTTCTTCCGGGATATTCATAATAATAGGGACACCGGCATACAGCAGATAAACCGAATAAGACAAGCCAATCAAGCCGACGATCATAATGAACCATAACACGGGGTAGAGTGCTGCCAAACCAACCATAAATAATGGGGTTGCAGTATAAGACGCTAATTCGAGAGCTTGAGTATAAGTTGGATCCGCATCAAATGTTTTGCCCATCCAATATGCTAAATACGCGAGAGCCATAACACCAATAATTAAGCCGAAATACATCCCAACTGACATGAATAGTGCGCTTTTTGAGGTTAGGAATAGAAGTTCTCCAGCTCCGGGATGCCAACCAATGTGTGCGGTTGCAAAATAAGCACAAATTGCAGGGATCAGCGCGATAAGCAATACATGACTCAAGCTGCTCTTTAGCGCTTCGTGATTTTTTTCAATTGTGTGCCACTCTTTTTTTGGATGAGTGTAAAGTCCCATTAAGTGATTCAATACCATTATAGTTATCCTTGTTTAGCATTTTTGACCTAGCTCGCCAAACAACGACGAACTGACTACAGCTTTTT
This sequence comes from Shewanella sp. TB7-MNA-CIBAN-0143, assembly GCF_040310065.1. Classification (NCBI taxonomy): domain Bacteria; kingdom Pseudomonadati; phylum Pseudomonadota; class Gammaproteobacteria; order Alteromonadales; family Shewanellaceae; genus Shewanella; species Shewanella sp. TB7-MNA-CIBAN-0143. Next base: position 193,110 of record NZ_JBEOPL010000002.1, on the reverse strand, counting down.
ACCAATCGCCTTAATCAGTCCACATCTACTTATCAACAGGGGAATGGTGTTGGCATAACACTGAGATCGTTCTATTGCCAACATCTATGTTGTTAAGTTATGACTCTATCCCAATTTAGAATCATCATTTAAGGTGATCGATGGCATCTGTTATTAAATCGTTAAATTAGATGCTCAGCTTATTTATTGAACATAAATAGACTTTCGTCAAGTTGTATTACGTTTTTGGTTTCAGAAAAGATCGCTCTAAAGGTAAAATGAACATAGATTTTTGAGAGGATTATCCATTTTATGCAGCAATTACTTGTCCCTATTTACGACTTTTTAGGTTGTGAGACACCAAACCGTTGGGTCGAACAAGCTAAACAACCTGAACAACTCACCGCGTTGCTGATTGACCATTGCAACTGTGAGCTTAAAGCTGCGCAAACTGCAATGTTAATGATCCGCAAATATGCGATTGACAAGAGTAGTTCACATCTATTGAAGACCTGGGCTAAGCCTTATGAAGATTTTGTTTATCAACAAGACCGTAATGCCCTCGAGTTTTTAGCCCGCGACAGTAAAAAGAACGACATCACTAGTGAATTAATAGCCAATAAAAACCTCACTAACAGCACTGATTTAATGAGTAAAATGGTTCGTTTGATTAAAGAAGAGTTTCATCATTTCGAACAAGTTTTACAGATTATGACTGCGCGTGGTATTGATTACAGTAATATTCGTGCCGGTCGTTACGCCAAACAGTTAATTATTCATATGCGGACTCATGAGCCACTTACGTTAATTGATAAGTTAATAATTGGCGCGTTTATTGAAGCGCGGTCATGTGAACGATTTGCCAAACTTGCGCCGCATTTAGATGATGAACTCGCTAAGTTTTATACTTCATTACTCCGATCAGAAGCGCGACATTTTCAAGATTATTTGGCTCTTGCTGAGGATATTGCCGGTGAAGATATCAGTGAACGCATTGATTATTTTCGCGAAAAAGAAATGGAATTAATTTTGACAGAAGATAGCGAGTTTCGTTTTCACAGTGGTTTACCGCCACAATAGCCAACAATTGCGAGATATAAACCAAGACTCACTGATGATATCAACGTTGATACTGTTTAGTGAGCCTAGTTTGTTTCGGAAAAGGGTAATGTTACTAACTCGCAACCGTTCTCGCTGACGTTTAGTACGCTGCCTTGAGTATACCAATCACCGACCACAACACGTTGTTCTTGTGCAGTGAGTTGATGTATGGCAGGGCGATGAGTATGACCATGGATCATTCTTTGACAATCAGTACGAGCCAGTAGCGCGGTTACCGCACTTGACTCAACATCCATGATTTCATAATGTTTTTGCTGATTACCTTGAACACTTTTTTGACGAATTTTTGCGGCAATGTTTAAGCGTGTCTTTTTAGGTAGGTGAGAGTAGACCCAACGCACTATATCAAGACTTCTAAAGCGCCTGAATCGCTGGTAAGCAATATCAAGGGTACAAAGGCTATCACCGTGTAAAATCACAGTATTAACACCGTACAAGTTGATACAATAGACTTCAGGTAATATTTTCATGCCTGCTCGTAGGCAAAATTGTTTGCCAACCATAAAATCACGATTACCATGAATAAAATATACAGGTATTGAGTTCGATACTGTTTTGATTGCTTCAGCAATGGCAATGGTAAAGGGTTCTGCAATATCATCACCCATCCAAACTTCGAATAGGTCACCGATGATATAAAGCGCTTCAGTATTGTCTAAACCATGGTTTAGAAAATAGATGAAGGCTTGTGTAATATCTGGGCGATCTGCACTTAAGTGCAAATCGCCTACGAAGATTGTTTTCTTCAAAATTACGCTTTAACGCTAACGCTTTTGATCACAATGGCTTCTAATGGTACATCTTGATGCATACCATTATTACCAGTGGCAACATTTTTGATTGTTTCAATAATGTCTAAACCTTCAACCACTTCACCAAATACACAGTAACCCCAGCCCTGTGAAGTTTCTGATTTAAAATCAAGGAAAGTATTGTCTTTCACGTTAACAAAAAACTGTGCTGTCGCTGAATGCGGATCAGAAGTACGTGCCATGGCAACAGTGCCTTTTCGGTTAGATAAACCATTGTTGGCTTCATTTTTGATTGATGCTTTAACACTTTTTTGGCTCATATCTTCAGTGAAACCACCACCTTGGATCATAAAGCCGTCAATAACACGGTGAAAAATAGTACCTTCAAAAAAACCATCTTCAACATACTGCATAAAGTTAGCCGCGGTAATTGGCGCTTTTTCTTCATTTAGCTGTAAAGTAATATCGCCCATATTGGTATGTAAAGTAATCATGTTGTCTCACTTGAAAATAATAATTTGCGCGATTCTAACTTATCTTAACTGCCGCATAAAGTGCAGTGTTCAAAACAGGTGACATCATGCTAAACTCAGCATTAACATTTCCCGTTATAAATTAGTGTAAAAGAGAACAATCGATGTTAAAGATTTACAATAGTATTAGCCGTGATAAACAAGAATTTAAACCAATAAATCCAGGTAAAATCGGAATGTACGTCTGTGGCGTGACCATTTACGATTTATGTCATATTGGTCACGGGCGTACCTTTGTTTCGTTTGACATGATAGTGCGTTATTTACGTTATATCGGTTATGAGGTGAATTTTCAGCGTAACATTACCGATGTTGATGACAAAATTATCAAACGGGCCGCTGAAAACAACGAATCTTGTGAGTCGCTCACTGAGCGTTTGATCGCCGAAATGCACCAAGACTTTGATGCCTTGAACATGAAACGTCCAGATTTTGAGCCTCGAGCAACGTTACATATTGAAGAAATTATCGATATGGTTCAGCGTTTACTCGATCGCGACCATGCCTATGTAGCCAGCAATGGCGATGTATTATTCAGTGTTGCCTCATTCCCTGAGTATGGACAGTTGTCAGGTCAAAACCTAGACCAGCTTCAAGCCGGTGCTCGCGTTGAGATAGATAATGCTAAACGCAATCCTATGGACTTTGTGTTATGGAAAATGTCAAAACCGGGTGAACCAACCTGGGAATCACCTTGGGGTCCTGGTCGTCCAGGTTGGCACATTGAATGTTCTGCCATGAACAGTAAGCATTTAGGCTTACATTTTGATATTCATGGTGGCGGCTCTGATTTACAGTTTCCACATCATGAAAATGAAATTGCGCAGTCTTGCTGTGCTCACGATACTCCGTATGTGAATTACTGGATGCACACCGGAATGGTGATGGTTGACCGTGAAAAAATGTCTAAATCATTAGACAACTTTTTTACCATTCGAGATGTGCTTAAGCATTATGATGCTGAAACGGTACGTTACTTCTTATTATCCGGTCATTATCGTAGTCAGTTAAATTATTCTGAAGACAATTTAAAGCAAGCTCGTGCAGCACTAGAGCGTTTATATACAGCACTTAAAGGTTTAGACTTAACTGTTGATGCTGCGCCTGCTGAACCGTTTGTAGCCAAGTTTAAGTCGGCAATGGATGATGACTTTAATACTCCTGAAGCCTATTCCGTGTTATTTGAGATGGTACGTGAAATCAATCGTCTTAAAACAACCGATATGGCAGCGGCATCGGCATTAGGTGTCAGCTTGAAGCAATTAGCAGATGTGCTTGGCCTTATCAGCCAAACGCCAGAAGCTTTCTTTAAGGGGGAGGGCAGTGACGATGAAGTGGCAGAAATTGAAGCGCTTATCGTTGAGCGTAACCGTGCCCGTACTGAAAAAGATTGGCCTGCTGCGGATGTGGCCCGCGATCGCTTAAACGAGTTAGGCGTTGAGTTAGAAGATGGCGGCCCAAGCGGCACCACATGGCGTAAAAAGTAGTTTATTTAGCGCATAAAAACAAAAGCCTGCAATAGCAGGCTTTTGTTTTTAATCAGCATAATTTACTTATCTGAGATTTGCTTATCTGAGATTTAGTTAACTATGATATTGCTCGCATGCGTATAGGGTGTTCTCTAATAAACTTGCAATGGTCATCGGGCCTACTCCACCAGGGACCGGCGTAATAAATGCAGCCTTTTCAGCGGCAACATTAAATTCAACATCACCCACTAAACTGCCGTTCTCCAAACGATTGATACCAACATCAATAACAATCGCGCCCGGCTTTATCCAGTCACCAGGAATAAACCCAGGTTTGCCAACGGCAACGACTAATAAATCTGCTTGACGCACTTTTTGTTCTAAGTTTTTGGTAAAACGATGACAGGTTGTCGTTGTGCAACCTGCTAATAATAATTCTAGTGTCATTGGTCGGCCAACAATGTTTGATGCACCAACCACAGTTGCATCCAGGCCATAGGTATCTATACCGGTTGATTTTATTAACGTCATAATGCCCATCGGCGTGCAAGAACGAAGCACTGGGATACGTTGAGCTAAACGGCCGACATTATAGGGATGAAATCCATCAACATCTTTATCTGGGCGAATACGTTCAATTACTTTGGAGTCATCAATATGGGCGGGCAAAGGCAGCTGCACTAGAATCCCATCAATGCTTGGATTGGCATTACATTCATCGATTAACGCTAAAAGCTCTGCTTCAGTTGTATTGGTGTCAAGGTCAAAAGATTGAGATTCAAAACCGACTTCCTCACAAGCTTTGCGTTTACTGCCAACATAGACTTGAGATGCGGCATCACTGCCCACTAAAATAACTGCAAGTCCTGGCGCGCGAAATCCAGCTTGTCTACGTTGTGTTACTTTTTGTTTTAGTGTGGTGCGAATAGATTGTGCAATGGCTTTACCGTCAATAATTTGAGCAGTCATGGCTATAGAGTTTCCTTTGAGTGACACAAGTGTTGAAGTCAATGGTCGATCGGCCGTTATTCTAGCAGGCGTATTGAAGAGTGTCATTTGCTAGACGTGGAAAATACAGTGAATAAACTATTCGCGCTATGATGCTAATCACGATATTTGCTGCTAAATTCGTCATATAGCAATAAGGGTTAAAAAAATCGTTGACGATAGCTAGGTGACTCGTTAATATGCGCTCCGTTCTCGAGACAACATCGTTATTGTTTATAGATAATTTCTGCCTCGAAAACAAAGCAATATTTTCGGTGATTAGCGCAGCCCGGTAGCGCATCTCGTTTGGGACGAGAGGGTCAGAGGTTCGAATCCTCTATCACCGACCAAATTAATGTTATTTGCTCTTGCAGTGAGTAACGGAACAAGTAAACTTGTTCAGCCAGACAGGATGCAGTATCTAACTGTAACCATGCGCCCGTAGCTCAGTTGGATAGAGCACCCGCCTTCTAAGCGGGTGGTCGCAGGTTCGAATCCTGCCGGGTGTACCATTTCAATGGTGATTGTAGCTCAGTTGGTAGAGTCCCGGATTGTGATTCCGGTTGTCGTGGGTTCGAGCCCCATCAGTCACCCCATTTTCTGATTAAATCAAACTATCGTGTATAACCCTTTTAACGGGTACAGATAAGTTTGATTTGATCACGATAATTATTTTGCTCATAGTCCTTTCGAGCGTAAGTCAAAAACTCATTTCGCACATTAAACGTGCAAACACGTCAAAATTGAACATAAGTCGGCGTTTTTATCATGTAAATCGACCTTTTCAGGCTCGACTCTGTTAAAAACGGTAGCTATAATGTCGCGTCTTGATAAATATCAAAAATAAGCTACCTGTACCAACAGCGTCTTCAGCATCAATAATATCGCTGTGCTGGGTTTCAGAGCTAAATCCATGGTCAAGAAACGAATATCTAATGGTTGAGTTGTCGACCATTACAAAGAACGTCAGACATATTTCGAGGTAAAACAATGCAAGTTTCTGTTGAAACAACTCAAGGCCTAGAGCGTCGCCTAACTATTTCTGTACCTGCTGAGCAAATCGAGAAATTGGTTAAAGACAATGTATTGCGCGAAGCTAAGCGTGCGCGTCTTCCAGGTTTCCGCCCAGGCAAAGTGCCTATCGGCGAAATCAACAAGCGTTATGGCAAAGCCATTCGTCAAGACATCACTGGTGAAGTGATGCAACGCAACTTTATTGAAGCAATCGTAGCTGAAAAGTTAAATCCTGCAGGTGCACCAGTATTTACTCCTGGTTCAACTGAAGGTGATTCTTTTGAATTCGTTGCAACATTTGAAATCTACCCAGAAGTTGTTCTAACGGGTTTAGATAGCATTGCAGTTGAACAGCCTAAAGCTGAAGTTAATGATGCTGACGTTGATGTTATGATTGAAACATTACGTAAGCAACATGCCACTTTTGCCGCTGTTGAACGTGCAGCAGTTGCTGACGATAAAGTTAAAATGAACTTTATCGGTTCTATTGACGGCGAAGAATTCGAAGGCGGAAAAGCTGATGATTTCGAACTTCAATTAGGCAGCAACCGTATGATCCCTGGTTTTGAAACCGGTATCGTAGGCCATAAAACAGGTGATGAATTCGAAATCGAAGTGACTTTCCCTGAAGATTACCACGCTGAAAACTTGAAAGGTAAAGCGGCTAAGTTCGTTATTACTTTAACTGAAGTTCAAGCGGCTAATCTGCCAGAAGTGAATGATGAATTTGCTTCATTGTTTGGTATTGCTGAAGGTGGCTTAGATGCACTTAAAGCTGAAATCCGTAAAAACATGACTCGTGAACTAGAGCAAGCGTTAAAAGCGAATGTGAAAGAACAGGTTATTACTGGTTTACTTGCAGCAAACGACATCGCTATTCCTAAAGCGCTTATTGAGGGTGAAGTGAATGTACTTCGTCAACAAGCTATGCAGCGTTTTGGTGGTCAAACTGAAAATATGCCTGAACTTCCGGCTGAACTTTTCACTGAACAAGCTGAACGTCGTGTTAAAATCGGTTTGCTATTAGGCGAAGTCATCAAGACAAACGAACTAAAAGCAGAAGATGATCGTGTTAATACATTGATCGAATCTATGGCTTCAGCGTATGAAGATCCATCTGAAGTTGTTTCATACTACAACTCAAACAAAGAACTCATGCAAAACATGCGCAACGTAGCGCTTGAAGAGCAAGCGGTGGAAGCATTGTTAAAATCATCAAAAGTAACCGTTAAAGACGTCGCTTTTGAAGAATTTATGAACAAGGCTACCGGACGAGCGTAAGCTAAGCTTGACTTAACAAGCCGTTCGCCATTTATAATGGCTCGTATGAGGTTCCTCTCATGCGGGCCATTTTTATTTTAGGGAAATGAATAATGCATAAAGCACCAGAATCAGTACTCAATGCTCTTGTACCTATGGTTGTTGAACAAACAGCTAAAGGTGAACGTTCTTATGATATCTACTCTCGTCTATTAAAAGAGCGAGTCATCTTTCTAGTTGGTCAAGTTGAAGAACACATGGCTAACCTTATTGTTGCTCAATTATTATTCCTTGAGTCAGAAAGCCCAGATAAAGATATTTATTTGTACATTAACTCTCCTGGTGGCTCTGTCACAGCAGGTATGGCTATTTATGACACTATGCAGTTCATTAAGCCTAATGTGAGTACCGTATGTATGGGCCAAGCCGCGAGTATGGGCGCATTCTTGTTAGCCGGTGGCGCTAAAGGTAAACGTCATTGTTTACCGAACTCTCGAGTGATGATCCATCAGCCATTAGGCGGTTTCCAAGGTCAAGCATCCGACATCGCCATTCATGCTCAAGAAATTCTTGGTATTAAGAATAAATTAAACCAAATGTTAGCGGACCATACTGGTCAACCGTTAGAGGTTGTTGAACGTGATACCGACCGTGATAACTTCATGAGTGCTACTCAAGCTGTTGAATATGGTATTGTCGATTCATTACTCACGAGTCGCGGCTAAAACTGGTAGCTGATTTTCTAGATACTTTCAGGTATTCTGTATTGAAAGGCGTTCAGTCATCAATGTGGTTATGATAAGTATCTACAAGCAGAGCTTAGGTTCAACCTAAGTTGTAAACAGAGGTAGAATAATGGGCGATAACAAAAATAACGGTGACAGCGGCAAACTGCTGTACTGCTCTTTTTGCGGAAAAAGTCAGCATGAAGTCAGAAAACTCATTGCTGGTCCATCAGTTTATGTATGTGACGAATGTGTTGATTTATGTAATGACATTATCCGTGAAGAAATCAAAGAGATTTCACCCAAACGTGATGAAGACAAATTGCCGACACCGCATGAATTGCGCAAACATCTTGATGACTACGTAATCGGTCAGGATCAGGCTAAGAAAGTGTTAGCCGTAGCGGTATACAATCATTATAAGCGTTTACGTAATGGCGCTATTAAAGATGGCGTTGAACTAGGTAAAAGTAACATTTTACTACTAGGTCCAACCGGTAGCGGTAAAACTTTATTGGCTGAAACGTTAGCTCGCTCACTTAATGTCCCTTTTGCTATGGCAGATGCAACCACATTAACCGAAGCTGGTTATGTGGGTGAAGATGTTGAAAACATCATTCAGAAGCTACTGCAAAAATGTGATTACGACGTTGAGAAAGCGGAACGCGGTATCGTCTATATTGATGAAATTGACAAAATCAGTCGTAAATCTGACAATCCTTCAATTACTCGTGATGTATCGGGTGAAGGTGTTCAGCAAGCGTTGCTTAAGTTAATTGAAGGCACAGTTGCTTCTGTTCCTCCACAGGGCGGACGTAAGCATCCACAACAAGAATTCTTGCAAGTGGATACGTCTAAAATTCTGTTTATCTGTGGTGGTGCGTTTGCTGGACTTGAAAAAGTCATTGAGCAACGTGCACACACCGGAACCGGAATTGGCTTTGGTGCAGAAGTAAAAGGCGAAGCGGATAAAGCGACTATTTCACAAATCCTTAGCCAAGTAGAGCCTGGTGATTTAGTGAAGTTTGGTTTAATTCCTGAGTTTATTGGTCGTTTACCTGTTGTTGCTACGCTAACTGAGTTAGATGAAGCTGCATTAGTACAGATTCTGTCTGAGCCAAAGAATGCATTAACTAAACAATATAGTGCATTATTTGAGATGGAAAATGTCGAACTTGAATTCCGTGATGATGCATTACAAGCCATCGCTCAAAAAGCAATGTCACGTAAAACCGGTGCACGTGGATTACGTTCTATTGTTGAAAGCATCTTGCTCGATACAATGTATGATATTCCGTCGACACAAGGCGTGATTAAAGCCGTTGTTGATGAATCAGTAGTGAAAGGCGAGTCAGCCCCTATTTTGATTTACGAAAACACTGAGACACAGGCTGCTTCAGGCGAGCAATAATTGCACTGATAGTCAGGAAGTTGAAAAATAAGGAGTCCATTGGGCTCCTTTTTTCGTATTAGCCATTGAAACTGATAACATCACCCCAATATACTCAGTAATAAGTCAATTTCATTAAACGGAATCGAGCCATGACTAAAGAGCGTGAAGCGCATATCGAACTCCCCGTGTTACCACTTAGAGACGTGGTAGTTTACCCGCATATGGTAATTCCGCTATTCGTGGGACGGGAAAAATCTATTCGTTGCCTAGAATCGGCAATGGAACAAGACAAGCAAATTTTATTAGTCGCTCAGCGAGATGCAGATCTTGATGAGCCTACCAAAGACGATATTTTCGATATTGGTACAGTTGCCTCTATTTTACAGTTGCTTAAATTACCAGATGGCACGGTAAAAGTATTAGTTGAAGGTGGCCAGCGTGCCAAAATCAAGCAATACACCCAAGAAGAAGAATTCTTTGCCGCAACAGCTGAATACCTCGAGTCTGAAGAATTAAGTGATAAAGAAGAAGAGGTGTTAGTTCGCAGTGCTATCGGTCAATTTGAAGGCTACATCAAGTTAAATAAAAAAATCCCACCTGAAGTATTAACTTCATTGTCGGGGATTGATGAAGCCGCTCGTTTAGCAGATACCATGGCTGCACATATGCCATTGAAGCTTGAAGACAAACAATCTGTCCTTGAGATGATCAATGTCGGTGAGCGTCTGGAATATTTAATGGCGATGATGGAATCGGAAATTGACTTGCTTCATGTCGAAAAACGAATCCGTACTCGTGTTAAAAAACAGATGGAAAAAAGTCAACGCGAATACTATTTGAATGAGCAAATGAAAGCCATTCAAAAAGAGTTAGGCGATATTGACGAAAGCCACGACGAATTTGAAGTATTGGCGCGTAAGATTGAAGAAGCTGGCATGCCAGTTGAAGCCAAAGAAAAAGCCACTGCTGAGTTAAACAAACTCAAAATGATGTCACCTATGTCAGCTGAAGCCACAGTTGTGCGCAGCTATGTTGACTGGATGACTGCGGTACCTTGGAAGCAGCGCTCAAAAATAAAGCGTGACTTAGCCAAGGCGCAAGAAGTACTCGATACCGATCACCATGGGCTTGAAAAAGTCAAAGAACGTATTCTTGAGTATTTAGCGGTTCAAAGCCGAGTTAAGCAGCTTAAAGGGCCTATTTTGTGTTTAGTCGGACCTCCAGGTGTGGGTAAAACCTCATTGGGCCAGTCGATTGCCAAAGCAACCGGCCGTAAGTATGTTCGTGTTGCTTTAGGCGGCGTACGTGATGAAGCGGAAATTCGTGGTCATCGTCGTACCTACATTGGTTCTATGCCAGGTAAAGTCATTCAAAAGATGGCTAAAGTAGGGGTTAAAAACCCATTATTCTTGCTCGATGAAATCGATAAGATGAGTTCTGATATGCGTGGCGACCCATCGTCAGCGTTATTAGAAGTGCTCGATCCTGAACAGAATGCGACCTTTAACGATCACTATCTTGAAGTTGATTATGACTTATCAGATGTGATGTTCGTTGCTACGTCAAACTCAATGGATATTCCTGGCCCTTTACTTGACCGTATGGAAGTTATTCGTTTATCGGGTTACACCGAAGATGAAAAGCTCAATATTGCTAAGAAGCATTTACTGACTAAGCAAATTGAGCGTAACGGCCTTAAAGAAAAAGAAATCAAGGTTGATGACAGCGCTATTTTAGGCATTATTCGCTATTACACTCGTGAAGCGGGTGTGCGTTCATTAGAACGTGAATTGTCGAAGATTTGTCGCAAAGTGGTTAAGCATATCTTGCTTGATAAAACGGTCAAAATGGTTGAAGTTAACCAGGAAAATTTAAAGTCATTCCTTGGTGTGCAACGTTTTGATTTCGGTAAAGCTGAATCGAATAACCAAATCGGTCAAGTAACCGGTCTTGCATGGACTCAAGTTGGTGGCGATTTATTAACAATCGAAGCCACCTCAGTAGCAGGTAAAGGTAAATTAACCTATACCGGTTCGTTGGGTGATGTGATGAAAGAGTCTATTCAAGCGGCAATGACCGTAGTACGTGCTCGTGCTGAAAATCTTGGTATTAACAATGATTTTTATGAAAAACGAGATATTCATGTGCATGTACCAGAAGGTGCGACGCCAAAAGATGGTCCATCTGCGGGTGCGGCAATGTGTACAGCGTTAGTGTCTAGTTTAACCGGTAACCCTGTACGTAGTGATGTAGCCATGACAGGTGAAATTACTCTACGTGGCGAAGTATTGCCTATTGGTGGTTTAAAAGAAAAGCTATTAGCAGCCCATCGCGGTGGAATTAAGCATGTATTAATTCCTCAAGAAAATGAACGCGATCTGGAAGAAATTCCTGCAAATGTGATTGCTGATTTAATCATTCATCCAGTGCGTTGGATAGATGAAGTGTTGAAATTGGCGCTTGAGCGACCAGTTGAAGGCTTTGAAGTGGTTAAAAAATAGCTTGTTAGTTAAAAAATTGCTGTAGAGCATGAAAAAAATGAAAAAAGGGGCTTAACAAAACGCTGACCTGTGGTAGCCTAGGTTTGTGGATAGTCAGACGCACCAAGCCCTTGGGGCATCTGGCGTTGAGCAGTATCCAATTTCATTTTTTGGTTTTCGTACTAAGTTTGGTGTGTTATCAAGCTTATAAAATAAAGCCTCCGCAGACCGCTCTAAACATAGATTTGGTTGCGGCGCGACAATAACATTCAAGGGGATGACATGAACAAATCTGAACTAATCGAGAAAATCGCATCTGGTGCTGATATTTCTAAAGCTGCTGCTGGCCGCGCACTAGATTCTTTTATCGCTGCGGTAACGGAAGGTCTTAAAGATGGCGATAAGATTTCTCTAGTTGGTTTTGGTACATTTGAAGTACGTCAACGTGCTGAACGTACTGGCCGTAACCCACAAACGGGTAAAGAAATTAAAATTGCTGCTGCGAACATTCCAGCGTTCAAAGCTGGCAAAGCGCTAAAAGACGCTGTTAACTAAATAGTTAATAACGTGGCCTTTGTAAGGCATTCGTAATACAAGCACTGCTTAGGCGGTGCTTTTTACGAAAAGCAATATTGTTATGCAAAGCATAATACATATTGGGAGTATTGGGTCATACCCGTGGTAGCGTCTGATAACTCCATATAATTTACAATAAGGCGCATCCACAAGGTGATGCGCCTTTTTATTTTATTAATCGCAACAAGCGAGAATTCAGATGTTAGAAAAAATTCGTGAAGGATCACAGGGGATTGTTGCTAAAACAATTCTAGTACTTGTGATACTTTCTTTTGCTTTTGCCGGTGTGAGCAGTTATTTAGGCTCAAACACGGGTGTACCTGCTGCAGTTGTTAATGGTGACGAAATTGGCGCCAACGAACTTGAACAGGCTTTTCAAAATGAACGCTCGCGTATTGAGCAACAGCTAGGCGAAATGTTTACTGCATTAGCGGCTGACGACTCCTACATGAACGGAATTAAGCAAGGTGTATTGGATCGTTTAATTGCCGATAAGCTCATTGATCAAGCTGCCAACAAGTTGGGCTTACGTGTATCAGATGAGCAAATCAAGAAAGCGATTATCGAAGAGCCTGCATTTCAAACCGACGGTCAATTTGATAACGAACGCTACCTAGCAGTATTGCGTCAACTAGGTTATCAAACCACAAGCTTTAGAAACATGATGCGTGTAGATATGACCCGTCGTCAGTTATTAAATGCGCTTGTTGGTAGTGAGTTTGTGCTGGACGGTGAAGCTAAACAGCTTGCAGAGGTTCAAGGCCAAACCCGTGATATTCGCTACTTAGTCGTCGACTCAACACCGTTTTTATCAACTGTTTCTGTCGCTGATGAAGAAGCTCAAACTTATTACGATGCTAATGTTTCGCAATACATGAGCCCTGAAAAAGTCAGCCTTGAGTATGTTGAATTGAATGTTGCCGACATGGCTAAAAGCAGCGAAACCTCTGATGAAGAAGTGAAAACTTATTACGAAGAGAATCAAAAGCAATATCAAACGGCTGAAAAACGTCTTGCTGCGCATATTTTTGTCGCCGCAACTGACGATGACAGCGCAGATAAAGCCAAAGCTGATGCTATTGAAGCCAAGTTAACCGCGGGTGAAGATTTTGCTGAGTTAGCAAAAACTGATTCTGACGATCAGCTTAGTGCTCAACAGGGCGGTAAGTTAGATTGGTTTGAACAAGGCGTAATGGACCCTGCATTTGATGAAGCACTTTTTGGATTACAAAAAGATCAAGTCTCGTCAATTGTGAAAAGTGAATTTGGTTACCACATTATTAAGCTGCTTGATTTACAAGCTAGCCAAGCAACCGCTTTTGAAAACGTTAAAGCGAAAATTGTTGCTCAGCTACAAGAAAAGAAAGCCTTAGATGTGTTTTATAGCTTACAAACTAAGTTGGCTGATACCAGTTACGAAATCCCTGATACTTTAGCTGAAACTGCGCAAGCGGTTAATGCAAAAGTACAATCAACGCAGTTATTCTCGCGTGATGACGTACCGGCTAAATTTAACAATCCTGAATTTATCAAAGCCGCATTTTCTGACCAAGTGTTAGCAAGTGGTTTAAACAGCGATGTGATTGAACTTGCGCCAAACCATGTAGTGGTTATTCGCATGAAAAAACATCAGACAGCTGGCGTTATGGGATTTGCAGAAGTAAAAGCTGGTATTGTTGAACGTTTACAGCAAGATAAAGCGAATGACGGTGCTCGTGACAAAGCTGCGGAATATATGGCACAGTTAAAAGCGGGTAATAACACGCTAACAGGTGCTTCATTGACGACATTAGCTAAACTAGGTCGCTTTAATCAGGATATTGATCAAGCTATCACCAATAAAGCCTTCAAAATTGCCGCTCCTGCTGAACATAGTGTCACAATTGATACTGCAGCGTTAGCGACAGGTTATGCGGTTATTGTGGTTGATAAAGTCAATAAAGCTGAAGGCATTAATGACAACCTCATCAATACGCTTAAACAACGTATTGCGCCTCAATACAGCGAAGCTGATTATCGAGCAGTGGTTGCCTCACTTAAAGCTGATGCTGAAATTGAGTATCCAGTTGCCGACTAATTAAGTCGTCGCAACAGATGAAATACAAAAAGACCTAGGCTCACGTCTAGGTCTTTTTGTTTATAAGGTGCTTAAGGCATGAAAACCATCTCAAATATACAACCTAGTGAATTGTTTGGGTTATCAAATTACAGTGATGACTTATTCGAATCGATCAAGGGCGTGGCTTTACAGTTCAAACATATTACTTTTGAACGCTGTCATTTTACCCAATGTGATTTTAGTCAAACTGATTTCTATCATTGCCATTTTATTGAGTGTGTTTTTAGTCAATGTAATTTAAGCGTAATGTCAGTTGTTGCTACAGAGTTTGATGATGTGACTTTTAGCGACAGTAAAGCCATAGGTATTGATTGGACTAAAGCTGAGTGGCCACAGTTTATGGCTCAAACCACAATTAAGTTTGAAAGATGTTTGCTCGATGGCAGTAATTTTTATGCGCTGCATTTACCCGAGTTTTCACTTGTTGATTGCCGCGCTCATGATGTCGACTTTAGAGAAGCTAATTTAAACAAAGCAGATTTGCGTCTGACCGATTTTAATTTAAGCCAATTTAGTCATACAAATTTAACGAAGGCGAATTTTACCGATGCGTTGAATTACCAAATTGATATTACTGCTAATAACGTTAAGCAAGCCAAATTCAGTCGGTTCGAAGCCTTAAGTTTACTAGAAGGTTTAGATATTCAATTAGTCGACTAGTTGTACATTGCCACATTGTTAGCACAAAAGTGTGTTTTATTGCATGTGTACAAATCGTTAATTTACATTGGTTTAGTTATAATAAATAATCGACAGTAACAATTTAATCCAAAGGAGAGGGCATGAGCCACAGACTTGATGACGCATTTGAGCGTGCATTAGCCTATTTAGATCAACACTTAAATGAGCCTTTTGATCGACAAGTGTTGGCCGACATTGCCCACATCCCACTATGTCATTTCGACCCATTGTTTACTGCGCTGTACCATATGTCTATTGACGCTTATGTTGAATTGCTCAAAAGCCTAGAAGCTGCCCATTTATTAGGTTTTGGCAAGCAAGTTTCTCTGGCCACAATAGCGGCTAAATTAGCGTATCGTAACGAACAGCACTTTATCGAATCGTTTACTCGCAGTATAGGTCAAAGCCCTGAATCGTTTCAGCAAGCACCTGATTGGGGCAATTTTTTTGCGAAGCAACAACCGCTTAAATCATTTCGAGTAGATGCTAATCAGCAAGATAAGCAATCTTACTCTGTTGATATTGTATCGTTTGATACGCAGGCATTAGCGGTGATGGAACATCATGGTGATCCGGCTTTATTACCTCAAACCATTGCAACATTTATTGATTGGCGTCGACAGCATGGCTTATCTCCTACAAGTTGCAGAACCTTTAACCTACTTTACTCAACCCCTGAGTTATCTGTTAAAACGCAATATCGAATTGATATTGGTGTATCGTTAAATGCCGAGACACAAGCTATAGTGTCTGAGTCGAGCCAGATTAAGCTCAAATCAATCCCTCAGGGACGATGTGCGATGATTAAATACAGTGTTGATGACAATGGTCTAACAGCGGCAATAGATTACCTGTATCGCGATTGGGTTAATGCTAATGATATTACACTACGAAATTACCCGTTGTTTTTAGAACGACTCGACATTAATGATAATAAGTTAGCGCAACATGGGCCAAGACAAGCGTTATCTCCACAACAGGTACTCATTTATTTACCCGTTGTTTAACTTAAGTTATTAAGCCTTGATGAACTCATGGCTGAGTTACATTTATTTGTATGATAAAATGATGTCGCTGAATTCAATTCGAAATACTTCAGGCCCGATTTCAGATAATAAGACGGTTGTTTTAGTACGGCTTAGCAATAACGGTATGTTAATTAGCTAATCTCGCCGCATTTTGACAGACTTTACTGTTATAAATATGAATCTTCACAATGTATCGCTCATAAAAAAACCATAATGCAGTGCATTATGGTTTTACGTTAACACTTGTTGAAATTAGGCTTATAGCTCAATAACATCAAACGTTACACTAGGATTCACGTCTGCTTCGTAATCGATACCATCAATACCAAAACCGAACAGCTTTAAAAACTCTTGTTTGTATTCATCATAGTCAGTGAGTTCGCTTAAATTTTCTGTGGTCACTAACGGCCATAAATCACGACAATGCTGCTGGATTTCTTCGCGAAGTTCCCAGTCATCAAGGCGTAAGCGATTTTCGCCATCAACAGCCGGTACTTGGCCATCAACACGGTATAGGCGTTCGCTGAATAAACGGTATATTTGTTCAATACAGTCTTCATGTAAGCCTTCTTGG
Source organism: Shewanella sp. TB7-MNA-CIBAN-0143 (assembly GCF_040310065.1). NCBI lineage: Bacteria > Pseudomonadati > Pseudomonadota > Gammaproteobacteria > Alteromonadales > Shewanellaceae > Shewanella > Shewanella sp. TB7-MNA-CIBAN-0143. Next base: position 176,418 of record NZ_JBEOPL010000002.1, on the reverse strand, counting down.
CGCATTTTCTTAAATACCATGGCGATGTAAAGTGGCATTACTGGAATTGCTGAGCTCGCTTGAGTCACGACACTTTTTAACACTGCAACGTTAGCTGAGCCACCCGTAGCGGACAATTTGTTGTCAAGGGCGTGAGCTGCACGATCTAAATCCATTTTGGCTTTGCCTAAAGCGCCATGCCAATAAATAGGCCAAGTCAATTCGGTACCAATGTAACTATAAGCAACCGTTTTGCAATTGTCAGCTAATACGCCAGCGTCGCTTAGCGCACTCATCCATAATTCCCAATCTTGGCCGCCCATTACCGTGACGGTATCAGCAATTTCTTGCTCAGTCGCAGGCTCTACCGAAGTGTCGATAATGGTGTTTTTATTGGTATCAACAGCCGTGGCAGTATACGTTTGGCCAATTGGCTTAAGTGATGAACGGATAACTTCACCGGTGTCAGGCATTTTACGTACTGGAGAAGCCAGTGAGTAAACCACCATGTCGATTTGACCTAAATCTTGCTTGATAAGCTCAATGACTTGTTGCTTTGCTTGATGGCTGAATGCATCGCAATTAATGCTTTTTGAATACAAGCCTTCTGCTTTAGCAAACTTATCAAATGCCGCGGTGTTGTACCAACCCGCTGTACCGGGTTTGGTTTCAGAGCTTGGTTTTTCGAAAAACACACCAATAGTGGCAGCGTCGCTACCAAATGCTGAGGTGATACGAGATGAAAGGCCATAGCCACTTGAAGAACCGACCACTAATACTTTTTTAGGCCCATTAGCAATTTTGCCTTTGGCCTTAATGAGTTCGATTTGTTCTTTAACGTTGGCTTCACAACCTACTGGATGAGTAGTGGTACAAATAAAGCCACGAATTTTAGGTTTAATAATCATATTTAAGCTTCTTCCTTTAACATTGGCTCTAGGATAAATAGTTCGACGGCCAAATGGCACTGATTTTTTCTAAAACGCCCTCAAAACCACAGTGGTTGGAGCAGTTTAGCGCTTTTGCATAAATTGACTTTGTTCTTGAATGAGTCGTTGGGTGTATTCATGTTGTGGTGAAGTAAATAAGGCCTCAGTAGTTGATTTCTCGACCATATGACCATTTTGCAACACCATAATTTTATCGCTTACATGACGAATAATATTCAGATTATGTGATACAAAAATATACGATAATCCCATCTCTTTTTGCAGCTTTAATAGCAAATTAATAATCTGAGACCGGACCGATAAATCTAAAGCCGTTAGTGCTTCATCTGCAATAATAATTTTAGGGTTAAGCATTAAGGCACGTGCAACCGCGACACGCTGTTTTTGGCCTTCGGAAATCATGTGTGGATAAAACTCTGCGTGTTCAGGTAATAAGCCGACTTTTCTTAAGGTTTCAATCACCAATGTTTTTCGTTCAGTTGAACTTAATTGGGTATTAAACCGTAACGGTTCTTTAAGTAAGTTACCAATCGATAAACGTGGATTAAGCGAGGTTGTCGGATCTTGGAAAATCATCCGGATCAACCGACACCGTTGTTTTAAATTACGTGTTTCTAAAGCTTCACCTTCAAAAAATATGTCGCCGCCACTGCGTTGTTCAGCACCCACTAGAATTCGGGCTAGGGTACTTTTACCCGAGCCGACCGACCCCACAATAGCCAAGGTTTCACCACGACCGAGTTCAAATGAAACCGGAGAGAGAGCCTGATAATATTGAGGTTTAAAATGCTTATAACCGGTTAAGTATTGTTTACTTAAGTCGGTTACTTTAAGCAATGGCATCGTCATCTTCTTGCTCACTTTTATAAGGGAAATGGCAGGCAAAATAGCGGTCTTTAATATGTTCAAGGTTAGGCTGTTTTACACATTGGCGTTGGGCTTCTGGGCAACGTGGACCAAGCCGACAACCGGCAGGTAAATGCTGCATCGACGGCGAAGAGCCTTGCAGTGTGGGTAAGTTAGCTTTATGACGCATTTTTTCAGTATGGTCAGGTAGATTTTTTAATAATGCCCGTGTGTAAGGATGATAAGGCATTGCTACCATTTCGCTAACAGGGCCTGATTCCATAACTTGACCACTGTACAAAATCGTTAAGTTATCACACCAGTGCACCATGGTTTCTAACTCATGGCTAACCAATAAAATAGACACGTTTTGCAGTTGATTGAGTTGCGACAATAGTCTGAAAATTTGCGCTTGGGTGTTGAGCTCCATTGAGTTGGTTGGCTCATCGGCAATCAGCAATTTAGGATGATTCGCCACAGCCATCGCAATCATCACTTTTTGACATTCGCCCTCAGACAATTCCCATGGATAGCACTTCATCAGTTGTTTTGGTTTTTTTATACCGACTTTGTGGAGCCATTTCTGTGCGTTTAAATAGGTCGCCTTTCCACGTCGCCAAAAAGGAATATTTTTGTTGGGCACCATAGCTTCAATCAATTGACTGCCAATGGTTTTTACCGGATCTAAACTGCCAGAAGGGTCTTGGAAAATCATCGCCATTTCACTGCCCATCAGGCAGCGTCGTTGCTTCGAACTCATTTCTAATAAGTTTTTTCCATCCCACATCATACGGTCAGCAATAATATGCCAATTAGGACCTAGTACGCCTAGAATCGCTTTGGCCAATAAACTGCGCCCAGAGCCAGATTCGCCAACAAGTCCATGGATTTCACCTGGATTAATAGTCAAACTGACTTTTTCGAGCACTTTCACAGTGCCCTCAGGTGTATCTAATTCAATGGTGAGATTACGAATATCGAGTAAAGGCATAGGTTAATTTCTTATCGGTGCAAGCGCAGAACGTAAACCATCGCCGACTAAGTTGACCGATAATACAGTAAACAAAATCGCGACACCTGGGATAGTAACGGTCCAAGGCGCAAGCAGTAAATTATCAAGCCCTTGTGCGACCATTGCACCCCATTCTGGACTCGGTGCTTGTGCACCAAGGTTTAAAAAACCGAGAGCGGCAATATCGAGTATTGCGGCAGATATTGCCATAGTGACCTGAATAATCACCACATCCCATACATTGGGCATGATGACATACCAAAAAACTTGTAACGAGTTGGCACCGTCTAATTTGGCTGCGGTAACATACTCTTTTTGAAGCTCTTCATGAACCGCTAGATGGATAGCACGCACAAATTGTGGAACCATCGCAATCCCAACGCCCCAAAACACATTATTAAGCCCAGGCCCCATAACTGCGACGACTAGAATAGCCATTAATAACGATGGGATAGACAGTAATGCATCGAGCAAGTGGCTTAACACACTCGACTTTATGCCGTGCATCATTCCTGAAAGAGAACCAATAATAAAACCAAATATCAGCGATGCAGTAACAATTAATAATGACATGCCAAAGGTTAATTGTACGCCGTGTAAGATTCGACTAAAAATATCTCGTCCTAGATCGTCGGTTCCAAGGAAATGTTCTACAGTACCAGCTGGATCCCATGATGGCGGTAAAAGTAATACTTGTTGGTCTTGCATCTCTGCTGAATAAGGCGCTATAAACGGGGCGAAAATAGTTAATATTAATAAAAAAATAACTGCCCATAGACCGATCACCGCAAATGGGTTAGCAGAAAATGTTTGCCACATTCGCCACATAGGCGAGGCTATATGGTCTTCTTGGTATATTTTAATTCGAGGCATACAATTCCTTTCTGCTCATTGGATTGATTGCGGTATGCAGTAAATCAATCAAAATGCTTAAGAAAATAATTAATAATGAAACAGATAAGATACCCGCTTGAATAACAGTATAGTCACGCTGGTAAATGCCCGACACTAACCAACTGCCAACCCCTGGCCACGAAAATATCACTTCAACCACAATGCCATAGCTGGCAAATGATCCCAGCATTAAACCAATACTTTTTATTACCGGAATTAAGGCATTGGGCAAAACATGACGGAGTAGAATTTTAGCCGTGTGTAAACCGCGGGCTTCAGCTGCGCGGATATAGGTTTGATTCATCACATTTAAAATGGCTTGCCGGGTGATCCTCACTACCAATGTAAAAGGAAGTACCGCTAAAGTGACCGCCGGTAAAATCAAGTGTAATAAAGCATCATGAAACGCCGGAATGCGATAACTAGAATCGGATAATAAAGTGTCGACCAGCATAAAACCTGTCACAGGTTCAATTTCATAAAGTAAATTGATTTGGCCTGAAATAGGCAGCCAGCCGAGATTCACCCCAAACCACATAGATAAGGTCAAGCCGAGCCAAAATACCGGAATAGAATAGCCTGTTAAGGTGATGGCTAAAATACTGCGTTGCAGTGCTTTGTTATTACCTAATGCGGCTAGCACGCCAATGGGCACGCCAAAAAACACGGCAATAAAACCAGAAAATAATGATAATTCAAAAGACGCAGGTAGTACTGCTTCAAGCTCCTCCAATACCTCTTGCTGTGAGTTACTGGAAATACCAAAGTTACCCGATAAGCGCTGGCGCAAGTAGGCGGTAAACTGCAGTAATTGGTTATCATTTAGTTGATAGTCTTGCTCTATTTGCTGTTGTTGTTCAAGCGTGGGATATTGAACCCCAGACAGAGAATATGCTTTACTGACAGGAAACTGTCCTGATGCCATAAAGAGTACGGCCACCATGACTAGCGACGTGGCCATAAACAGGGTTATGCGACTAAAAAGATAACGCCACATTTATTCAGTTCCCTCTATTGCTTGAGTTGTTTTGGCGAAGGAAATACCGCCATAAGGCCTAATTTGCATGGCGGTAATATTACTCTTTTTCAATACCACTTTTTTGGCATGCGCGATTGTTACTAGCGGAACTTGATCGCTAATAATAGCTTCTGCTGATTGATAAAATGCTTTACGTTCAGGTTGAGTCGATACGCTCTGAGCTTGGGTTAACAGATGTTCAAAGTCTTTGTTGCACCAACGAGAGCGATTATTATTAGAAGCTAATGCGGCGCAGCTTAATAGTGGAGTGAAAAAGTTATCAGGATCGCTATTATCCGCATTCCAACCAATAAGCACTGAATCATAATTGGAACTGGCTAACTTCTGGGTGAATACACTCCAATCATAGCTAATGATATTCAGTTTTACGCCAATACGGGCTAGATCGGCCTGAATGAGCTCCGCTGTTTTCAATGCACTCGGATTATAAATTCGCGCCACTGGCATGGCCCACACATTAATGGATAAGTTAGATACACCTGCTTGGTGCAGTAATACTTTGGCTTTTTCAGGGTTATATTCATTTGGAGATAAGTTTTTGCTGTAAGCCCAAGATGCCGGAGGTAAAACGCCTGTCGCTTCGACAGCGGTATCGTTATATACCACGTCTAGAATATTATTTTTATCGATAGCATGCGCAAGTGCGCGTCTTACACGAACATCATCTAATGGCGGTTTTTGAGTGTTAAATGCCCAAAATGCGACGTTCAATCCAGGTTTTGCATCGATAATAATATCTTTATGTTGGTCAAGCACTGCCAGTTCACCAGCTTTAGGTAATGCTGAAACGCTGCAGTCTCCGGTAATTAATTTAGCAATACGTGCGGTGCTTCTGGGGGTGATATCAAACACTAATTGATCAAGCTCGACCTTAGGGCCCCAATAAACTGGATTCTTTTTGTAGCGAATATATTCATTTTTCACATACTGGCTAAGCTGAAAAGGTCCTGTTCCTACCGCGTAATAATCGATATCTTCAGGTGTGCCTTGCGCTAACAGTTGATAACCATATTCTGCCGACAACACTACGGCAAAATCAGTGGCGAGATTAGATAAAAAAGAAGCGTCTTTCCGAGTTAAATGAAACATAACCTGGTAGTCGTTTACTTTTTCAATGTAGCCAATTAAATCAGCAAAACCAATGCTTTGAAAAAATGGATAACCGGTTCTACTGACTAAGTGATAGGGATGCAGTGGATCAATAATCCGATTAAACGAAAACAACACATCATCTGCATTAAAGTCTCTTGCAGGAGTAAAATGGCGGGTCTTATGAAAACTCACATGTTGACGTAAAGTAAATAGATAACTTAAACCATCATCGGACACCTGCCATGATGTTGCCAAACCAGGTGTGATTTCGGCTTTTTCTTGGCTGTAATTGACGAGTCTACTGTAAATTTGATGTGAAGTTGCATCAATAGTGGTGCCTGATGTAACAAGCTGAGGGTTAAAGCTTTCAGGGTTACCTTCACTGCAATACACAAGGCCAGAAGGCAATTGCACTTGTCCGCATGCAGCCAGCATGATGCTGGAGAGACATAAAGACATCTGCTGATACCAGCGTTTTACTATAACAGGCATAGTGTGATCATTTTTTATCGACTTTGAGTGGGTATTTTAACAGTGTTCATTGCATTGGGGCAATGAGCATATCCAAGCTTGATTCAGCTCTTGTCGAGTAAATTGTACTTTTTCAAAATACCTCGAAGCTGATGGTAGCTTAAGCCCAACAAATCGGCGGTTTTTTTCTGATTATATTGGCCTTCAGCTAATGCTCGTTGCAATAGTTCTATTTCGCTGTTTTCGGTGTATTCTTTAAAATCTATCGGGAATTCGATGCTATTAAGCACCACAGATGTTTCCGTTTTAATATTTAACTCAGCCGATTCCGTCACTGGTGTTGGTGCATGTTCTATTTGATTTAATTGACGTTCGCGGGTTTTGACGCGATTTACAGGACGATAGGGAGATGCAAAAGGATCTAAAATAATATGATCAATCTCTTGGCCATCAGCGCCTTCACGGTAAACACTTCGCTCGACGACATTCTTTAATTCTCGGATATTTCCTGGCCAGCTGTGCATCATTAATTGTTCTACCGCCAACGGACTAAAACCACTAAAATATTCCAGTGATAGTTGCCTTGCCATGCTAATCGCAAAATGTTCGGCCAATGGCATAATGTCTTCGGTTCTATGTCTTAATGGTGGCAAGGTGATCACATCAAAGGCTAAACGATCGAGTAAGTCCGCTCGGAATTCACCATTGTCAGCCAAGGTAGGTAAATCTTCATTGGCGGCACAAATCAGTCGCACATCAGATTGAACCGTTTTACTGCCACCGACTCGTTCAAATTCACCATATTCGATGACACGTAACAACTTTTCTTGGATTAATCCAGAAGTGTTGGCTAATTCATCTAAAAACAGTGTTCCGCCATCGGCGCGTTCAAAACGGCCTTCGTGTCGTCCTTTCGCACCCGTAAATGCACCAGATTCATGGCCAAAGAGTTCACTTTCGAGTAAGTTTTCACTTAATGAAGAACAATTGAGTTTAATAAAGCTTTGATCCCAACGAGGGGATAAGTAATGTAGTCGTTCGGCAATTAATTCTTTACCCGTACCGCGTTCACCAATAATGAGCACCGGCTTAGATAATGGCGCGACTTTAGACACATGTTCTAATACTTCAAGCAGTGCATTAGATTGGCCGATGAGATTGTCTTGCTGGAATTGTTTGCTCACAGTTAGCTTACTCGCAAAATTGTTAGTGAATTAGACTAATAATTGGTGAAAATCATAATAAATGGCTTGAGTGTTAAAAGAAAGCAAAAGTTAAATATTTGTTTAAGTATATGATGTTGTTGCATTTGTAAATGTTGGCACGTAATGTGTAATACCAACTGCGACATCCACGTTAATTTTGAGGAACACATTATGGGAATTTTCTCTCGCTTCGCAGATATCGTTAATTCAAATATCAGCGCAATACTTGATAAAGCCGAAGATCCAGAAAAAATGGTCCGTCTTATCATTCAAGAAATGGAAGACACACTTGTTGAAGTACGTTCAACCTCCGCTAAAGTATTGGCAGAGAAAAAAGAATTACTTCGCCGGATTGCTCGTGTTCAAGAGCAAGTTCAAGATTGGCAGAATAAAGCTGAGTTAGCGTTATCCAAAGATCGTGAAGACTTAGCCAAAGCCGCGTTGAGTGAAAAGCAAAAAACGGTTGGTTTATTGCAAGCGCTTGAGATGGAACTGCAAGTTGTTGAAGAGCATGTCGCTCGTTTAAAAGATGAAATCGCTCAACTTCAAGAAAAATTGAATGATGCTCGTGCTCGTCAAAAAACCATCATTATGCGTAAGCAAACTGCCACTTCACGTTTAGAAGTCAAAAAGCAGCTTGATTCAAGCAAAATCGATGATGCAATGATGAAGTTTGAACAATACGAGCGCCGAGTTGAAGGACTTGAGGCACAAGTAGAATCATATGATTTAGGTAAAAAGAACGTTCTAGCTGACGAGTTTGCAGCATTAGAAGCAGAAGATTCTGTGAATGATGAATTAGCAGCATTAAAAGCAAAAATGAGTGCGAAAGCACAACCTAAATCTAAAGCGTAAATTTATTCAGAGGTGAGTTATGGATATGGATCTTCTTATTGCACCAATTATCATCTTTATGGTTGTTGTGGCACCTATCTGGTTGGTTCTTCATTATCGCAGTAAGCGACAAGTGAGCCAGGGGCTCACCGAGGAAGAATTTAACCAGCTTAATGGTCTCATTGCGAAAGCTGAAAAAATGAGCGGTCGCATTGAAACATTAGAAGCGATTTTAGATACTGAATCACCAGAATGGAGAGCAAAACATGGTCCCATCTAATGGTCGTACTCTATACCGCAACCCAAAAAATGGTAAAGTGGCTGGGGTGTGTTCAGGTATTGCAGATTACTTTAACTTTGAAACATGGCTAGTGCGAGTCATTGCTGTGTCGATATTCTTACTCGGTGGAACAGGGATTGTGTTTGTTGTTTATATTGCCTTATGGATGATATTAGACATCAAACCACAAAACTTAGACAACAAAGAAAATCACAAAGATATTGAAATTAAAAAGAAAATTTGGCAAGCAGGTGAACCGGCAAAGCAAGCGTTGTTTGATGTTAATCGTCAATTTAACGGATTAGAACTCCGTTTAAGACGACTCGAAGAACATGTCACCTCAGACAACTTTGATCTTAAACGCCAAATCAATAGTCTTTAATCCTTCTAATGGGCGGTTATCCGCCCGTGTTTTTTGGGGAGCCATCAGCCATCATGAGATTTTTAGATCGTTCCTTGTTTAAAGTCAGCCAAACCGCTCAGTCTATTGTTAACCGCAGTACCGATCGTCATGTCAGATTAGCCGTCACTGGGTTATCCGGTGCAGGTAAAACCGCTTTTATTAGTGGCTTAGTAAATCAGTTATTGCATGCAGGAAAAGGCGCCAAGCACAATCCTTTACCATTATGGCAAGTGGCACGCGAAGGTCGGTTAATTGCTGTCAATCGCGCTATGCAACCTGATTTAGACATTGCCAGTTTTGATTATCAAGGTGCAATGAATGCATTATGTTCGTCGCCTCCTTATTGGCCTGCTTCAACCAAAAACATTACCGAATTACGTTTAGCCATTAAGTATCAGCCTCAACAAGGTTTGTTAGCTAAATTAACAGATACCGCAACCTTGTACGTAGATATTGTTGATTATCCTGGTGAGTGGTTACTTGATTTACCGATGCTTAAACAAGATTTTACTCAATGGTGTTTATCACAACAGGTTAATGTGACATGTTTACGTCACTCGCCCTTATTTAGCGCATTCAATCAAGCTTTAGAGACATTAGAGTTAAGCCAATTAGCTGATGAACAGCACCTTAAGTACATTGCTGACTTGTATCAAACTTTATTGGTCGACTTGGTTAGACAACAGGGATTTTATCACGCTCAACCAGGGCGTATGTTGTTACCGGGCGAATACGAAAATACCCCGTTATTGACATTTTTCCCATTGCTTACCTTAAGCCCAATTCAGCACTCAGAATTATCAGCAAGCCCAAGCGATTCAAATTATCATGTCCTTAAGCGCCGTTATGAGCAGTACGTATCACAAGTTGTTAAGCCATTTTACCGCGACTACTTTTCTCGATTTGATCGCCAACTAGTGTTGGTTGATTGTTTAAACGCACTTAATCATGGTCAGGCACAGTTTAATGACATGGGGCGCGCATTAAACAGCATTATGGAAAGTTTTCAGTTTGGCCAGTCGAGCTTAATTAAACGTTTATTTTCACCGCGGATAGACAAAGTGTTATTTGCTGCCAGCCAAGTAGACAGAGTGACCCGTGATCAGCAAGGCCATGTGCTTAGTTTGTTAACCGCAATGCTGCAACAAAGCCAGCATTATGCCAACTTTGAAGGCAGTGAAGTTGAAACCATGGCGATAAGTGCGATTAAGGCTACTCAACACGGGATGGTTAATATAGAGGGTGTTCAACAAGAAGTGGTAAAAGGCACTGGGCTTGATGGTAAGCAAGTCACCGTATACCCAGGAGATGTGCCCACATCATTACCCGATGCAGAGTTTTGGCAACAACAAGGGTTTAGCTTTAGTGCTTTTCTACCGCCCAATTTGAGCCATATCCACGATAACAATCCGCAATTCGAACACATTCGTCTCGACCATCTCTTGGAGTTTCTATTAGGCGATAAATTGTCTTAATGGTTTTATTTTGAGAATAAATGTGAGCATTAGTTATGAATGAACCTACACGTAATTCGCCGATAAAAAAATCGCAAATATTTACCGAGTCAGATCTTATTGTGACAGATGAGATTCAATCGGCTGAAGAAGCAATTAAGCCGACTAAATCATTTGAAGAAGTTGACTTTATTTGTGAGCAATCGCTAACAGAATTGCCAGCAGCAATGGAAGACAGCATTAAACCTGCAAAGGCTAAGCGTTGGTCGTTATTGGCTATATTATCGGTAATTGGTTTGGTGTTATTGGTTATCGTACAAACCGTGATGGGGTTACTTGACTCTTTTCAACAAAGTCCGTGGTTATTTGGTTTTTATGCTTCTGTGTTATCCATTGTTAGCTTATGGGCCACGGTCATTACGATTAAAGAATGGCGTAAGTTGGTTAATCTTAAACAAGTCAGTGATCATCAAAGCACAGCTGAACGATTATCCCAAAGCATGCAAATGGGCGAAGCCAAAACGTTTTTGGCACCAATATTAGCCAAATACCCAAATAATCAGGCTAAACAACAATATTTACAAGCCTGTAGCCATGAACATAATGATGCAGAAATCGTGTTGTTATTCGAAGATATCGTGTTATCCGAGCGCGATTTACTGGCCAAGAAACGCGTTAACCGCTTTGCTGCTGAGTCGGCATTATTATTAGCCGCAAGCCCTTTAGCTGCGCTGGATATGGCTATTATCTTGTGGCGAAATCAAAAAATGATTAATGAAGTCGCTGCCATTTATGCCGTGGAGCTGGGTTACTGGAGCCGCATAAAACTGATTCGTAGTATTGTGACGAATATTATTTATGCTGGCAGTACCGAGGTGATTACCGATTTAGGTACCCAATTATTATCAGTAGAAATGACCGGCAAGGTGTCTGCTCGGATTGCACAAGGACTTGGTGGTGGTTTACTTACCGCAAGGTTAGGTTATCAAGCCATGAGCTTGTGCCGGCCGATTGCATTTAACAAACACAACAAGCCTAAATTATCCCACGTTCATCAACATTTACTCGGTGAATTAAAACAGTTTACTTCGTCAATGATGTCTAAAAATAAACAGAAACAAACTCAGTCAGCTGATAATAGCGAATAAATTAGTGTTTTTTTTGTACAATTCAGTTTTGTTGACTACAGTTAGCCTCCGATTCGGAAAACGTATAGCGTTCTGAATCGTTCGAGCTTGGTAATGGAGAAGGACGCATACCAGCAAACTAAGGAAGGAAAGGAGAATCTAATGAAATCATTGTCATTAACTGCATTATTAATGGGTTTATGTTGTTTGTTAAGTAGTCATTCTTACGCCGCTGAAACGGTAAAGACAATGGCAGAGCCCACAAAACAAGTTACAAAATCGATGGAGAAAAAGTCAACGGCTATGCAAAAGGTCAATATCAATAAAGCCAGCGCTGAAGAATTACAAGCGCTGAAAGGTATTGGGCAAGCCAAAGCAAAAGCAATTGTTGACTATCGAACCAAAAACGGCAAATTTACCGATCTGAAACAGTTAACCATGGTGACAGGAATTGGTGAAAAGTTAGTTAGCCAGAATTCCGAGAATATGAGTTTCTAACTGAGACGCTTATTAATACAAAAACGGAAGCAATTGCTTCCGTTTTTTATTTCAGCGAGCCCAAATGCAGGTTAACTCATGCAGGTTAACTCATGCAGGTTAACTCATGCAGGTAAACTATTGTGCATTAAGTGCCTGGCCATTGGTGTCGATAGATTCATTACCCATTAAGAATAAATAAGTCGGCATAATTTGTTCAGCTGTTTTTAGTGTTTGTGGATCTTCAGCAGGATAAGCTTTTGCACGCATTTCTGTACGAGTCGCGCCTGGGTTAATACTATTAACCCTTACAGAGGTATTGTCACATTCATCAGCTAACACTTGCATCATGCCTTCGGTGGCAAATTTAGAAAATGCATAAGGTCCCCAATAAGCACGACCTTTACGTCCAACACCGCTAGAAGTAAACACAATTGAAGCATGCTCGGCTTTACGCATAATAGGCAATAATGACTTGGTCATGATGGCTTGAGCCGTGACATTGACCTTTAAAATGGTTTCAAGCGAGGTTAAATCGATATGCTCAAATGGACCTAATGCCCCCAACTGAGATGCGTTATGCAATAAACCATCTAAATGACCAAACTGCTCGGCAATAGTGTCTGCCATATCAATATAATTCTGTTCGGTCGCGCCTTTCATATCTAACGGTACAATGGCTGGCTTTGGATAACCGGCATTAACAATTTCATCGTATACGTTTTCGAGTTTTTTAACGGTCTTACCGAGCAAAATTACCGTTGCGCCGTGTTTGGCAAATTCGATTGATGCTGCACGACCAATACCGTCTCCAGCGCCCGTAACCAAGATTGTTTTGTTATTGAGTAAATCTTTTGCAGCTTGATATTCCAACATGATTGATTATTTCCTCTTAGCGCAATCGCCCGTCAAATCTAGTACCGGATAAAAAATAAACGACCGTTTGAAACAAATGATTAATAATTGTATGAGAATAGGTCATTTGCATGTAACAAACTTGTAGCTAACTCAATAATTTTACGTTAACTTGAGAATAGTTAAGGACTAACATAAGTCCTTATGGTCGCATGATAGGACTATTGTGACCAATTCTTGGGGAAAACAAAATTATTAAAACAAGATTTGGGGAAAAAAGATGAAAAGACTCATTTTGGGTGTTGCAATAACATCTGCTCTTGGCTTGACAGCATGTGGTGGTGACAGTTTTAACGAAGCAGTAGATAATGCTGAGCCGTTAGTGCCTGTTTCACATATGCAGTTTGATCCTGCTAATAGCAAAGTACCATTACCAAACGACTTACTCTTCAGTGGAACCACTGATGGCACATTATCTATCCCTGGCGAAGCCAGCGGTAACTATACTGATCCTCAAATTGCATTAGGTGCATTAGATGGATGGTCAACTAGTTCACCAATTTCAATTACTGTCGAACTTGCTAATGATTTACAGGGCAATGCATTAACGTTAGATGCAGCCTCTGTGTTTCAACCTGGTGCGGTGCGTATGTTTGAAGCGACGGTGGGCGGAGCATTATCAAGTGATGCTGAGTGTAAATCAGCACCTTCAGTTTCAGCTTGTAAAGTAGGTGAAGAGCTTCAATTTGGTGTTGATTTTGTATCAAAAGCATCAGGCAATAAAGTTGCCATAGTACCGATTAAACCATTAAAAGCGGGTCAGTCTTATATCTATGTGACTACCGATCTTATTCAAGACTCGCTAGGCCGTGCTATTGCTCCGTCAACAACTTATGGTCTGTTAAAGTTAGATTTTGAAACACAGCAGCTTGAAACAGAACAACAAAAAATGCTGCAGTATCTGGTCAACAGTTATGAAAAAGGTGTTGCTGAAACACACGGTGTTGATCCTGAATCGATTAGTTTTTCAGGTTTATTTACCACTCAGTCAGTCGCTGATGTGTATGAAACCACTAAATTATTGATGGCTTCTAATCCTGCTTACACACCTTCATTTGTGCAAACTCCTACGCCAACTGGATTGACAGTTGCTCAGGCTGCTGGGTTAACGCCAGCATCGGGTACAGCCTATGTAGTCGCCGATATGGCTGATCTTTATACTGCCAAAATTAAACTGCCAATCTACGGTGATTGTTCATCAGCTGGCTGTGTGATCCCAATCGTAGATGGTGCTCCAACAGCGCCTAATGGCCGTTGGTTTGCTCAAGGTGACAGCCCTGTGTCGGTATTGCTAGCTTTACAGGCGGGTACATTAAGCCAAGCTAACTTTTTCGCACAAGCATCTGTTAATGGTGTTGACCCTCAAGCTGCATTAAGTAACCCAGCATTGCTTGCAGGTAAACAGTGGAAACTTGATGACGGTACTGCTGCAGATAAAACGAAACATTTAACCAAGTTTAACCCTATTCCGGCTATCAAAGGTTATGAAACTGTTTCAGTTCAAATTACCTTACCGAATGCGGCTAAGCTTGCAGCATTTACCGCTGCTCAAGGTGGAACTTTTGTGCCTCCAACAAGTGGTTGGCCAACCACAATCGCAATGCATGGTTTAGGTGGTGGTAAAGAAATGGCACTAGCTTATGCGGGTACATACGCTGCAGCTGGTGTTGCCACTATTGCGATTGATATGCCATTGCACGGTGCTCGTTCATTTGATTTAGACAAAGACGGCACTTATGAGATATCTGCAACAGCCCCAGCTTTTGGTCCTGTAGTCGGTAAGCCTAATGCGTTCACCAATGGTAACCCATTAGTGTTTGTTAACATCGCCAGCACATTGACAGTGCGTGACAATTTCCGTCAAGCAACCTTAGACCAATTAGGGTTAAGATTATTATTGACTGGAATGGCGCAACAACTCGCTGCGGCAAATCAACCTCAAGTATTTGATGTGTCTAAAATCAGTGCACAAGGTTTGAGTTTAGGTGGCATTGTTGGCACTACATTCTCTACTTATGCTAGTACTGGATTAGTTAATCCTATGACGGGTGATGCTTTACCTAACGCTTATGCTATTAATGCAACATCGTTAGTGGCGCCTGCTGGTGGTTTAGCTGGTGCATTTGCGGGTTCTGCTGCATTTGGTCCACAGTTATTCGCCAATGTCACCGCGTCTAGTACGTTTGCCGCTCTCGTTACTGCTGCAAATACTGCAGGTTATGAGGAAGGTAGTGCCGAGTATGCTGCTTTAGTTCAAGCAGTGTATGCTGAGTTTATACCAACATTTGCTTTTGCAGTGCAAACAGCTGTCGATTCTGCTGACCCAATTAACCATGGCGAAAAATTAGCGGCTACTGGTTTACCAGTGCATTTAATTGAAGTGGTTGGCGATGGGGCAGGCAACTTAGGTGACCAAACATTACCTAACAGCGTTGAAGGTTTCCCATTATCGGGTACTGAACCGTTAATTACCTCGCTAGCGCTAGGATGTGTTGATACTACAACGCCAGGTTCTGGTGCTGTACGCTTCTCTAAAGGCCATCACAGTTCGATTGTTAGCCCAGGTGAAGTAGATGGTGTAACAGACGGAATGGCTCTTGCTGCGACTGTTGAAATGCAGTCTCAAGTTGCTGGTTTTGCAAAAACAGCAGGTTTAGGACAAGCTACGATTGTTGTGAGTAACAGCGATGTGATCCAAAGCTGTAACTAATGTTTACTATTTAGTACGCAATATCTTAAGAAACCCAGCAATTAGCTGGGTTTTTTATTGTCTACTTGTCGGTTATTACTGTTAAAATACCGCAAGATTGTCATCCCTGTATGGAGCGAGTTTTGGAATTTTTATATGAATACGGCCTGTTTTTAGCAAAAGCGGTAACCATTGTTGTCGCTATTTTAGCGGTAGTAATATTTGTGCTGGCAGCAAGCATGAAAAACAAATCTGATAAAGGTGAGCTAAGACTGACTGATATTTCAGATGAGCTTATGCAGTTAAAGCATCAGTTGAAAGAAGAGTTACTGCCTAAAAAGCAATTTAAAGCCTATGAAAAGCAAGTGAAAGCAGCCGAAAAAGCGGCTGAGAAACAAAACTTAACCAAAGGCAAAGTATTCGTTATTGATTTTAAAGGCAGTATAGATGCCAATGAAGTCGCGTCATTACGCGAAGAAGTGACTGCTATTATAACCATCGCAGATAAAGATGACCAAGTATTGGTCAATGTTGAAAGTGGTGGCGGTATGGTTCATGGGTATGGCCTAGCGTCAAGTCAGTTAGATCGTTTGCGTCAAGCTAATATCCCATTATCGATTTGCGTGGATAAAGTGGCTGCAAGTGGTGGCTATATGATGGCGTGTGTGGCTAATAAGGTTTACGCCGCACCGTTTGCGATAGTGGGCTCAATTGGGGTGATTGCGCAAATACCAAACTTTAATCGTTTGTTAAAAAATCATGATATTGATTATGAACAGCACACCGCAGGTAACTTTAAACGTACTTTAACCGTTTTTGGTGAAAACACTGATGAAGGCAGAGCTAAGTTCCAACAGGAATTAGAAGAAACTCACGTGCTTTTTAAAGAGTTTGTCGGCCGTTATCGTCCTAATATGGACATTGCTAAAGTTGCCACTGGCGAACATTGGTATGGCCAGCAAGCAATTGACTTAGGGCTTATCGATGCGGTTTCTACCAGCGATGATGTAATTTTAGACTTGGTTAACACCCATCAAGTGATTAAAATTCAATATCAAATGAAGAAAAAGCTAGCAGATAAAATTGCTCATGGCGTTTCACTATCAGTGACCACTATGATGAATCGTTTTGCGGAGCGTAATCAATCGGTGTAGTACAGCAACATCACCACAACGCAATTGATTAAAAACAAAAACGACAGCCTAGGCTGTCGTTTTTTATACTGTAAAGCTTATGATTGACTAAGCTTTGTAACTGATGTGTTGATGGAAACGTAAAATGACATCGGCGTGTTCTTTATCAATGTCGAACTCATTGGTAAATACACGTATAGCTTCTTCAACTTGATTCATAAAACGACCATAGCCTTCGTCTGTTTCATCGCTTTTACCTGCGACAATCACAAATCGGAAAACGTCTACAAGCTTGTTCGCATCCCAGTGGCAAATCGGCTCTGGTGATTCTGCATGAGGATCAAACCCAACCATCTGAAATTCGTTAGTACTGGTTAATTGCTCATACTTACTGTTACGTACAAGTGGTATTTTGCCGTTGGCAACCACCGCAACACGATTAAGCTGTTTGCTTTTAGTCGCTTCGATAAACTTGTCACATACCTTTTGATAAACACTGGTAAAGTCGGTGGTATCATTTGCGAGTAACTGCTTTTTGATGCGGCGGTCAACTGGAATGTTTATGGTGACATAATTGAGCGTGCTGACATTTTCTGGTAGCTCGCAATGACGTCGGTGATAGCGACTATCAACAGCGCGTAATTTATAACCGTAGGTTTCTTTTAGTCCTTTTGCTTTAGCAAAGAAATCATAAGAAATATGCTGGTGGTCACGGACTTTAATTGGCACATTTTTAACGGGTAATAATGGTTTTAGTTCAGCTATAAATTTTTGTACATGAGAGTGAAACTCAGCCGAATTACTGCGAAGGTCATTGCCAGTGGCTAAAAATACAATTCTAAGTTTTCTAGCTCTAAAGCCTGCAACGCTGTGTAAACGGTTAGCCTCATGGTGGGCTGGGTTATAGAAAAAACGTAATTGCTCATCTGTGGTTAAGCAATAAGCTTCACTGTGGAAGCGTACCATAGGCAATTTATCGGTAGTGACAACGTGCACGTTGTACAATTCTTGCTTTTCGGCTAGTTGATAGACGAGTTTGCTAAATTCATCGTAACAAGTTTCTAAATCACTGTATGCATTAAGATATTCATCAGTTAACGGAAAACCAATGGTAATGTATTGATTTTTACGTGTTGCTGTTGGCAAGTATACTTTTTTTTGACGACTGACGGACATATTATTTCCTTATTGCCTTAGTTGTTGTCTAAAGTTTATCGTTATATGTTTATGCTTATTTAATGCGCTTGCTGAGTGTCCATTTTAAACATTGATGCTTAAATTAAAATGACTTTCGATCACTTTATTAAAATGTTTTTAACATGTCGAACAAAAATTGTTCAAATTTAAGTGTTTACTCGGATAAAACTTGTGTGATCCAAGGTAACATTAACTGCGTAATAGTGTCTTGAGCTTGTTCATTCGGATGAATGCCATCGCGCTGCATAAGCGTTTTGTCGGTGGCAATATCTTGCATGAAAAAAGGGATTAACTTAATAGTATATTGTTCGGCTAACTGATGATAAATCTGAGTAAAAGATTTGGCATACCTCGGGCCGTAATTCGGTGGTACCATAATCTCAGTTAATAACACCTTGGCGCCTTGTTGCTGCGATAGGGTAATGATTTTTGTAAGATTTGATTTCAGTTTATTTGGTGGAAAACCTCTCAACCCATCATTACCACCTAGCTCAATGACAATCAGGTCTGGCTGGCTTGAAGCCAGTAAACTCGGGAGTCTACGTAATCCTCCCGCCGTTGTTTCACCACTAACAGAACCATTAATTATCTGATGCTGAGGCAACTGGTTACGTAATAATTGTACCCATCCCTGATCTTCTGGCATGCCATAGCCTGCACTTAAGCTATCACCTAATATCAAAATCGTGGCAGCATAGGTCGGTACACTCATAACTATCAGTATAAACACGCTGGTAAGCACGCGTTTCAGTGACGAATATAAGAAGGATTGTATGTCTAATAATATCGATCGAAATACCAGTGCCATTACTGTAACTAACCTCAATAAAACTGTCGTGACCCAAGAGGGAGAGTTGACTATCCTCAACGGCATTAATATAGAAGTCAAGCAAGGAGACAGTATCGCCATTTTGGGACCATCAGGTTCAGGTAAGTCGACACTATTGGGTTTACTTGCAGCATTAGATACACCTACCTCTGGTGAGATAGTGTTGGATGGGGTGGCATTATCCGGATTAAATGAAGAGCAAAAAGCAGCGCTTCGTAAGCAAAAAGTCAGTTTTATCTTTCAGTCATTTATGCTGGTTGATACCTTAACAGCGCTTGAAAACGTTATGCTACCCGCAGAGCTTGCAGGGGTGAAAGATGCCAAGCAGAAAGCCCAAACCATGCTCAATCGCGTTGGTTTATCTCATCGATTAAATCATTTGCCTAAACAATTATCGGGTGGTGAACAGCAACGTGTGGCTATTGCCAGAGCTTTTATTTGTGAACCCAAAGTGCTGTTTGCAGATGAACCAACAGGCAACTTAGACAGTGTGAATGGTGATAAAATTGCTGATATGTTGTTTGAGTTAAACCAAGAAAGTGACACCACGTTGGTGTTAGTGACGCATGATTTACATTTAGCAAAACGTTGCGCACGCCAATTAGTGATGGAAAATGGCCATTTATCAGAACCATACGCAGATAATCTTAAGGCTGCCCATGTGAGCGCGGAACCTGTTGCGGAGGTTAATTAATGGAGTGGCAAATTGCGTGGAGATTGTTTAAACGTGAACTCGCTCAAGGACAATTAATTCTTATCGTGTTGGCTATTACGTTAGCGGTGTTATCCGTGACCGGGCTAGCGCGGGTTAGTGAGCGTTTACAAGTGGCCATTAATGGCGAAGCCTCTAACTTTATTGCCGCCGACCGTATTATCGACTCACCGGTTGAACTTGATGCACAAGTCCTTACTGTTGCCAATGAGTTAGGCCTTGCCCACGTCACTAACATGCAATTTAACTCGATGGTGTATTCGGGCGATAAATTTCAATTAGTGACCGTTAAAGCGGTAGGTGATGGCTATCCGTTAAAAGGCGATATAGAACTGAGTAACGGTGTCACTCGAGCATTACCAAGCAAGGGGCAAGCATGGTTTGAAAATCGTTTAGGTGGTTTGCTTGGCTACCCAAAAAGCATTGAGTTGGGCAATAGTGAGTTATCGCTAACCGAAGAGATTAGTCGTTTACCGGATGCAGGGTTTAATCCGTTTGCGTCCTCACCAGTATTACTCATACGTTTAGATGATGTGGCGGCGACAGGTATTATTCAACCTGGTAGTCGGGTGACGTATTTATACCAATTTACTGGTGATGCAGAGCAGCTAACGGCCTTTGAACTGCAAGCTAAACCTTTGCTCAATAACAGCCAGCGTTGGGTAGATGTGCAATCGGGAGATTCCCCGATAGCTTCAGCTGTGCAACGTGCGGAGCGCTTTTTGCTGCTAGCCAGTTTACTCGGTATTGCATTAGCGTGCGCCGCGATTGGTATTGCAGCGCAGCGTTACTGTCAACGCCACTATGATGTTGTGGCCATGCTGAAAACCTTTGGCGCTTCAGGCAAGCAAATTCGGGTGTTATTCGGACTGCATTTGTCGTTAGTGACCTTATTGGGTATTGCACTGGGTTTATTGGGCGGGTTATTGCTCGACATTGGCATTACGGCATTTTTACCACCAGAGATAGCCGCTTATTCTCCACCGTATTTACGCCCTATTTTATTAGGTGTAAGCACGGGGCTAATCAGTGCATTTATGTTTTCTGCTTATCCGTTAATGCGGCTGTTAGCCATTCCGCCGTTAAGAGTATTGCAGCGCCAATTAGAAGGCCTGCAGCTGGGCATGTGGCTCCATTTACTATTAAGCTTGGCCGCGATGGCCTTGTTGGGGTATTTGTATTCAAGAAGTTTAGCATTGACGATGACAGTGGTACTTGCGGTGCTGTTGTTAGGTTTTTTACTCAGTGTGCTGGGCTTTGTGATGATCCGTTTCGGTCATGGCATTGGCATGAAAACCACCAATCCTTTCCAACTAGCATTAGCTGGGCTTCGCCGTCGTGCTCGTCAAAATGCTGTGCAATTGGTTGGATTTAGCAGTGCATTGGTATTATTGCTCACCATCTTGGCCTTGCGTCAAGATTTACTTAATGAATGGCAAAAGCAGTTACCTGAAAATGCACCTAACTACTTTCTAGTGAATATAGCCCCTGAGGATGCTAAGCCATTAAATGACTTTTTAAGCCTAAATCATATTAACGCTACCGATATTTATCCTGTGGTGCGTGGTCGACTCACTCATATTAACGACGAGGAGTTGATTTCGGGCAAACAAGCTGAAAGCGGAGCTGAAGGGCGAGTGGGGATTTCTCGCGAACTAAACTTAACCTATCGAGATACTTTACCGCCAAATAATAAGCTGCTTGAGGGCAAGTTTAATCAAGCTGCGGATGATGTTTCGGTTGAGTCCGGTGTCGCAGATAGACTAGGCGTTATACTTGGCGACAAGCTCACTTATAGCATCGATAATCAATCCTTTTCGGTGAAAGTTGCCAGTATTAGACAGGTTCAGTGGGAAACCCTACAACCTAACTTTTTCATGATTTTTACCCCTGAAGCGTTGGCGCCATTTGCCTATACCTCGATGGCTAGTTTTCACCTTAATGATGCGCAATTAGCGGCTGATGGTAGCTTGCTGAGCGCCAATCAAGTGGTATTGCAACTGATCCAACAATTTCCAACGATATCGATTATTGATGTTGGGGCGATGGTTGAGCAGCTACGGCAAATAATCGATCAAGTGTCATTATCACTATCACTAGTGTTGGCATTAGTGTTGTTGGCCAGTGCCTTGGTGTTGATTGCGCAAACTGAGGCTGGCATGGCGACTCGACAACGAGAACTCGCGGTGTTGCGAACTTTTGGCGCATCCGGTTGGTTACTTCGTGCTTCTACTGGAATTGAGTTTGCTTTGCTTGGTGCAATTGCTGGTTTATTAGCGGTGATAGTGGCTGAGTTTGCTTTATACATGCTAAAAACTCAAGTGTTTGAGTTAGTGGTATACATGCATTGGCCATGGTGGGGCATAACTCCAATCGCAGGCGCGCTAATTGTGGCAATCTTAGGGATTTGGCGTTGTCGTCAGTTACTCAATAAGTCGTGCAGTGACATGTTAAAAGAGGGCTAAAGTACTTACAAATATTAAGGGAGATGCATTGTCATCTCCCTTTTTTATGTTGCCTTTTTACCTTAGTTGATCACTGATGTGATTACTTTTGACGCATTTTATATTGGGTTGGACAATACGCTCTATCAATACCTTCAGGTCGCAATTTAAGGTGCTTGGTTTTACGGCCACTAACACGGGCTCGCCAAGACTTAAAGCTATTGGGTTTGAGTGATGAGCGCATGAGTTTAATCACATTTGATTCGTTTAAGCCATAAAGATGTTCAATAGCTTCAAATGGCGTGCGGTCTTCCCATGCCATTTCAATGATCCTTGAGGTATCGTGCGGTGATAGCATTGAGTTTGATAATGTTTATTGGGTTTGCGCTCTAATACGTTAGTTATCAGCGTTTAGATTAGTGTATTAAGGATTTGTGTTTAAGGCAGATGAATACGTTAAAATATAGAGACAAGCTTTATTGGCCTATATTTTTTTTCATTAGTGGATGCTGAACAATTATCAGATCATCCTATTGGCGGACGGTTAAATGCCGGCACCACAGGGTGAGTGCTCATTACCAATGATGAGTGCGGTACATTTAATATTATTTCCCCCTGCCAAGTCGTGCTATAAAATTTATCAAGCCACCTTAGCTGTCGATTACGAGATTGGACAAGCATTTGTCTAATCACTAAATCGTTTTAAGTTGGCTTGCTGTATAATTAAGCTATATTAAAAAGTGCTCGGTGCCGACCACGATAAATGTAGTGGTTAATATAGTAGTTAATGTTGTGATGAAAAGTGTTAGTTCTGAATAATTTATGATTTAGTCCACCAGGATACATAGTTGTAGAGGCAAATATTGTCGATGGAGCATAAAACACCACTCTCATATCATTTTAAAGACAAACATATATGGTTTGACATGACCATGCTTGCAGCATTGTTTGTTGTTGCAGCCTACGTTCCTCTATTAAAAATTGTGCCTTTAGTTGCCTGTCTAGAGTTATTCAGCTTTTTTAGTTTTCACTTACTAGCAAAACGGAGTCGATTCCAGTTACAGGGCTTTCTGGGAGGATTTATTTCCAGTACGGCAGTTTTTTTACAAATATTAAATGATAAAAAATTTGCATCAACAAGTGAACGTGACTTGCTACTGACATTGTTGTTTGCTTTATGTTCTATGTTACTGGAATGTCTATTTATTATCTTTTTTTTGGCAGACCAATTAGCCTTTATTTTTTATATCCCCTTTGTCACGCAATTATTTTTTTTTATTACGGCGATAATATATGTGCAGATGCAATCCAATTTACTTTTTTTAAGTAACCAGTCAGGGCAACCAACAGTTGATATTGAGCTATTAATTGATCACCCGATAAATTGGAAAAATGTTGCTAAGCTATCTATTTTTATCCTCGGACTTGTATATGCCATGCATTTTATCGGCAGTGAACTTGGTTTATCGCGAGGGATCAGTACTTTGCTGGTATCATTTTTTGAAGCTCATGCCATTCTTGTATCGGTGATGAGCGAATGGTCTATGAATCCACAGGATATTGATTTAATAAATTTATTGTTGTTAATTTTACTCGGTAACACCATCAGTAAATCGTACTTGATGTTTAAAGGAAGCAATTTTTCTCACAAATGGATTTTTATTGCAATGATGTTTTTGGGGTTTGCATTAAGTGTCGGTGCTACGTTTTTTTGCTCTTTTTTGCTTGAGTAATGTGTTTGCTATTCTCTCTAATAATACAAACTGCACTTTACGTCTGTGGCATAATACCCCCCACCATTGACTGCATATCTGACGAGACAAAGCATAATATCCGCTTAAGTAGCCAATAATAAATGATTATCCCAAGTTAAGGTTATTTATGCGTCTTGATCGATTTGTTTGTAAAAGTACTGAATTATTAAAGTATGAGGTTATTCAACATATCCATAACGGGGCTGTGCTCGTTAATGGTGTAGTTGTCAGGGATGAAGCTGTTCAAGTTCATGAAAATAATGACATCAGCTTAAACGGTCAAAAGCTTGCTGCTCGAGCGTTTCGTTATATGTTAATCAATAAACCTGCCAATACCCTTTGTTCGAATGTCGATGGTGTCTATCCGTCGCTATTCTCGTTAATTGACGCCGAACGACCATCTGAGTTGCATATTGCCGGACGATTAGATGCCGACACAACCGGATTAGTGCTTATTACCGATGATGGTCGTTGGACATTTGCTATCACGTCTCCGTCTGGGCAATGCCATAAAGTTTACCGGGTTAAATTAGCTAAGCCGATAGCAGCAGATGCCGGAGAGTCTTTTTTACAAGGCATTGCTTTGCAAGGGGAGCAAGAGCTGACATTACCGGCACAGTTGCACATTATCACACCACAAGAAGTATTACTGACCTTAACTGAAGGCAAGTTCCATCAAGTTAAACGCATGTTTGCTGCCGTAGGTAATAAAGTGGTGTCGCTGCATCGAGAAAGTATTGGTGCGGTTAAACTGGATGTAGCAATAGGTGAATGGCGTTATTTAACCGATGTAGAAATTGGTTCATTTAGTCATATACTTTTAAATAAGCTTTAAATTCAGCGCCCCTTAGTATTTGTGTAAAAAGCGCTTTATTGATTATTTTATCATGACCTCACGCATGCGATATTCACCCGTTAATGTCCTTACTTCAGGGTATTTGGCTGAAATTTCATTAGACATTTTTTTATCAGCCTCGCTCCACTTTTTCATGAACGCTTCATACTTCTTTTTGTTAGGCTCTATGTCTGCGCCATTAGCCATAGTAACGACTAATAACATGTTAAAATCACCACTCACTGGTAAATCACTTGCATAGATTTTCCAGTCTTTGATATAACCAAGTTCCTTTTCAATTTTAACCGCTTTAACCCAGCTATTACTCAAACCTGCCAAATATATATCCGCCATATTAGGATCTACTTTAACGGTAGTCATTACCATTATTTCAGTACCGAGATCGTAATCTTGGTAAATCTCCAATCTATCTTTGGCAAATAATGCGGAGCTAAATACAACGCAAGCTAATGTAATTAATAATTTTTTCATTTTATTATCCTTTTTAATAATTAATTATTTTGTTCGTTTTTTGTACAATTTAATCATAGTAAGGAATCAGGTAGAGTCAAGTCACTCTACAATGCGGCATGTTAACCTGGCCGTTTTACGGGAGTGTGTGAGGATGGCAAAAAGTAAATCGTATTAACCACGGGTTTGAGCTGGAATGACACCTTTCTGGTTATATTGTCCTTTTAGCTAACGTTAGTGGGTAAGGTTATTAAAAATACATAAAACAATAACTTTTTGTTATCATTGTGCCATTATCGGCGGTGACGTTAGTGTCCGCATAATCGATGTCGTATAAGAGATGTTCATTGTCGATGCAATGAAGTGTTCAGTGCATAATAGAGGCGCAGCATGTTAAATCAACAATGGTTAACCACATTTATTAAACTTGTCGAAGTAGGGCATTTTACTCACACGGCAGAGCAGCTTTTTATGACGCAACCTGGCGTGAGCCAACACATTAAAAAGCTTGAGCTGCAAGTGGGCGTTGATTTACTGATTCGAATAGGAAAAAGCTTTGAGCTAACTGAAGCTGGAATTGTGTTATATCAACAAGCATTAGTTTGGCAGCAGCAACAGCAACAAGTTTTGTCGCAATTAGCGGTTGATGATGAGCATGTAGGCGTTTGTCGTTTAGCGTGTTCGGGATCGATGGCGTTGCTTTTATATCCTCACCTTATTGACTATCAGTTGCCACATAGTCAATTACAAATCCATCTGGAAGCGGCGCCCAATAAACGCATTATTGATAGTGTTATGGCCAATACCGTTGATGTGGGCATCATTACGCAGCCGATTAACATGGATGAGCTGGTGGTGACCCCATTAGCTGCACAGTCTCTATGTCTAGTGTTACCGCAGTCGTACCCACATCAATCGGTTACATTTGAACAACTCATGGAACTTGGAATGGTGAGCCATCCAGATGCGATGCATTATTGGTCGCAAATAGTCGGCCAGTATTTTATTGAAAAACAGGTGTTAGCGTTGCAGGTGCCTATTCGCAGTTACGTTAACCAATTGAACCAAATTCTTGTTCCCGTGGCTAAAGGGCTGGCATTTGCTGTGCTACCACAATTTGCAGTTGATAATTTTGCCCAACAACAGCATATCCGCATAGCATCTTTTGCCACCGAGCAAGCCAACAATGTGGTGGTCAGTGAGCCCTTGTTTATCATTTACAAAAAACATCGGCCACTTGCACGTCGTTATGGACCGATAATCAATAAAATTAAACAGTTGGTGAAGTGATGCCCGTTAGCCCGGTGAATTTTCTCGGTGGTTTAGTGCTCTGAGTTAGCTCGCTGAGTTAGCTCTTAGAATTAATAATGTGTTGTAATGCACTGTTGATATCAGTGTATTGAAACTCAAAGCCAGCCGCTAAAGTCCTTGTGGGTAGTACAAATTGGCCGGTAGTGAGCAACTCTGACATTTCACCCATTGCCAGTCTTAGCGCTAATGGTGGCGTGGTTATTTTGGCCGGACGATTTAACGCACTGCCTAATGCTTTAGCAAATGTTGCATTGCTAACAGGCTGAGGTGCAGTAGCATTGTAAATACCTTGTAAGTTGGTGTTGTTCAGCAAATAGTTAATCAGTCCAATTAAATCATCAACATGAATCCAACTCATACCTTGCTCGCCACTGCCTATTGGGCCGCCTAAACCAAGTTTGAATGGAGGTAGCATTTTTGCTAATGCGCCGCCATTCTTCCCGAGCACAATACCTATTCGAGTAATACACACTCGGGTCTGTTGTGACTGGGCTTGAAGTGCGAGGTCTTCCCATTTCTGGCATATATCATGGCTAAATTCAGTATGAAATCCACTTGTCTCATCGACTGGACTCTGGTCTTGTCGACCATAGTAACCCACCGCTGAGGCGCTAATAAACGTATGTGGCGGCGTAGTACTTTTACTAATAAGCTGAGTTAATTCCGTGGTGATGTCCCAACGGCTGTCGCATATTAGTTTTTTTTGTTTGTTGCTCCAACGTTTACTGACTATCGGTTCGCCTGCAAGGTTAATTACGGCATCTATGTCGTTAAGGTGTGGTTTATCAGTAAGGGCTTGCCAGTATTGATGGTGACTGCCAAGATTATTTTTTGCGTTATTAATATTTCGCGTCAATATGATCAGTTGGTGTTCGCTAAGCGATTTAACTAAGCGTTTGCCAACAAACCCCGTTGCACCAGTGATTAATATTCTCATCTAAACTCCCTTCTACTCAGTAGAACAATATACGATGGTAACCTTAAGAAATGATCACAAATTCTGCACGCAACATACTTGTTATTACGGCTTTTGATAGCATAATTCCATCGACACAGAGTCTGCAAAGCGAAGTGCATGGGGTTTATCAATTTCGACACTGGCAAATTCAACCCAATCATGTTCGCTGGCAATGGCGAGAGTTTGATTGGTTAGGTTTTCGAGTAATGAAAAACGATTATTTTCAATCAAAGCAATGATATTTTTAGTAATGGTGCGATAATTCAACGCATCAGTGACATTGTTGCTGTTTCGCGCTTTGTCGGCACAATAATGGATCACTACATTGACGATGACATCTTGTTGGTTATTGATTTCATCTTCTTTAATGCCGATATAGGTGCGTAAACGTAAGTTTTTAATGCGTATAATAGCGGTTTCTGGTTTCATATTGAGTGAGTGGATCCCTAAAAGTTGTTGTAAGCCAATATTGTCATCAACTTATATGTGAATCGACAAAAATATTTAACTTAGTTTGCAATATGTTACTGAGTTTAGCTTAGCATACAGAATCATTTTAATAAGCAATAATAAGGATTTTTAGTTCTATGAAAGGATTACAACAATCGCCTATGGCTGTCCGTAGTTTTGTGGTGATGGCCTGTGTGGTGATCATTCTAGCGGGAATCAAAACGGCCAGCCCAATTGTGGTGCCTTTTGTATTATCTGCATTTTTAGCGGTAATTTGTAATCCAGCCATTGTATTTATGACGCGCTATCGCATTCCTAAATGGTTATCGATCATCTTATTGATGGGATTTATTGTGTTAATGGGCTTATGGCTGGCCAGTTTAGTGGGCAGTTCGGTAACTGAGTTTTCCAAAGAAATGCCCAAGTATCGGGAGCAATTGATTGAACAATTTGCGTGGACCCTTGAAAAACTGCAAGACTTTAATATTCAGATTTCTAAACAAAAGGTGCTCGATTATTTTGACCCCGGCATGGCGTTATCCATGACCACTAATATGTTGTCTGGTGTTGGTAATGTGATGGCTAATTTATTCTTGATTATTTTGACTATCGTATTCATGTTATTTGAAGCGCAATCAATGCCAAGAAAGTTTCATTTAGCCCTTGATGCTCCAGATAAGCGTTTACAGCAAATCGACAAATTTTTGCAGTCGGTTAATCAATATATGGTGATTAAAACCCTGGTCAGTTTAGCGACTGCAGTGGTTGTTGGTATCGGTTTGACTATCATTGGCGTTGATTATGCTTTGTTATGGGCAGTCATCGCTTTTCTGTTTAATTATATTCCTAATATTGGTTCTATTATTGCCGCTATTCCTGCTGTGTTATTGGCTTTTATCCAAATGGGCCCAGGGGCTGCAGGTATTACTGGTTTATTGTATGTGGGTACCAATATGGTGATGGGTAATATGGTTGAACCGCGTTTTATGGGCCGAGGTTTAGGCTTGTCTACCTTAGTCGTTTTTTTATCATTGATTTTTTGGGGTTGGCTGCTTGGCTCTGTCGGCATGTTGCTGTCGGTACCCTTAACCATGATTGTTAAAATTGGTCTTGAATCGAGCGACTCGGGCAATTGGCTGGCAATTTTATTGTCGGATGATAATGATGACTCACCCAATGAATCTGCCAATAATGTTAAAGCAGAAGCCGAAATTGCAGCTGAAGATTGCCACAGAGACGACGATGACGAACAGGTTAATAATGACGTTAATAGTGGAGTCAGTAGCGACGTAGATAATGATCATAGCGTGGGCAGTGACACTAAAGCTAAGTCATCAACCACAAATGCATAACCCTATTGATTGTATTTAGTTTATTGAGTTAAGAGAGTGTATGAAAGGTTTTTTACAAATAGTTCCAAATTTGACGTTCGGTGATGATGTTTGCCGTTTATTTCATGGCCGCGGCGGCTTATTCGCTGGCGATGAACACCTGTGTTTAGATTGGTATAAACCAGTATTATTGCTCACCAGTTTTAAGATGCTCGAAACCGAGCAACTCAATGAATTAGTGATTGCAGTAAAGGTACTTTGGCAGCAACAACGACCAACTGAAACACTTAATTTGGTTTACCAATATCGTCAAGGTGGCCAAACATTCAGTGAGTTATTGCATGGCGAAGTACCAGAACAGCATATAGTAACTGAAAATGGCGCACGTTTTTTAGTTCATTTATTACGCGGACAAAACCACGGTTTATTCTTAGATATGGCCAACGGCCGAGCATGGGTGAAACAACACGCAAAACATAAAAAGGTACTTAATTTATTTGCTTATACTTGCGGCTTTTCGGTAGTGGCTTTGCAAGGCGGCGCAGATGAAGTGGTCAATATGGACATGAGTAAAGGTGCGTTAAGCATTGGTAAGCAAAACCATGTATTAAATGACTTACCCGCAGGAGCGCGTTATTTAGGCCACGATATTTTTAAATCATGGGGTAAATTAACCAAGCTTGGACCGTATGATTTGATTGTGGCCGATCCACCGAGTAATCAACGTGGCAGTTTTGTGGCCACTAAAGATTATGAGCGCTTATTGAAACGTCTGCCTGACTTACTTGCACCACAAGGTGAAGTGTTGCTGTGCTTAAATGCCCCAGAGCTTGGTTGTGATTTTTTGATGCAACAAGTGGCTAATACTGCGCCACAATTAACTTATGTTGAGCGAATTGCTAATCCGTCCGTTTTTGCCGATATAGATGAACAGAAATCATTAAAAGTATTACGTTACTGCATGAGCTAATTTATTAATGCGTTACAAATAAACCGACAGTCATGTGGCTGTCGGTTTTTTTATGCCTGTAAAAAATGCCAAGACATACCTCACGATTAACCCCTTAATGACATCTTAGCCGCGCAAGTTGTTTTTAGTGGCTTATACTTAATGCTCACCAAGGAAATACCTGTTCAAAAAATCGTTAAATAATCCTTCTTTTAATCGGTATTTATGACCGATAACCCTGATCTAGCTAATGATTTATTAAAATTGATGATCTAGATCATATTAACCTTGTTTTACCAATTTGTGAGTATATAGATTGTTACTGCATTAACGATAAAATTCACCGAGTCGTAATAAAGAAGCAATAAAGCGATGATGATTTATTGTTTTTATCCCCACTCTTGGAGGGTCCATGAGTAATGAAACCGAAAGCAAAAAGGGTTTAGAGCTAAAGATTTTTATTTTTTTGACCGTCTTTCTAGCCCCAATTTTATCTGTATTACTGGTTAGCGCACTAGGTTTTACTATCTGGTTTAGCCAAATTTTAACTGGGCCTCCAGGCGCGGGCTAATCCTAAAAATAATAAACAATGTGAGAACGATGTATGAGCAATGAACTTCACGTAACCAGCCTAATTGTCCAAGTACACCCTGAGCAAATGGCTGAAGTAAGACAAAAAATTATGGCCATCAAAAATGCTGAGTTGTCAGCTAATAATGACGTTAAGTTAGTTGTTGTCGTTGAAGGTCCGAGCCAACGATCGTTGATGGATGATATATCAACTATTAATGCCATTCCGGGTGTGTTGACTGCCACCATGGTGTATCACCAAAGTGAAGAGCTTGAAGAGGGTGAAGTATGAAAATGAATAGACGCGATTTTATGAAGGCCAATGCCGCTATCGCAGCGGCAAGTGTTGCAGGATTAGCACTACCTACAAGTGCAAGCAACCTGATCACTAGCTCAGAACAAACCAAATTAGAATGGAACAAAGCACCTTGTCGTTTTTGCGGAACAGGTTGTTCAGTGATGGTAGCCACCCGTGACGGTAAAGTTGTTGCGACTCATGGTGATGCCAACAGTGAAGTTAACCGTGGCTTAAACTGCATTAAAGGCTATTTCCTTTCTAAAATTATGTACGGTCGTGATCGTCTGCAAACGCCAATGTTGCGTATGACTGATGGTAAATATGACAAGCATGGCGAATTCACTCCTATTACATGGGAAAAAGCGTTCGACACTATGGCGGAGCGTTGGAAAGCGACCATTAAAGCCAAAGGTCCAACAGCCGTCGGTATGTTTGGTTCTGGTCAGTGGACCGTATGGGAAGGTTATGCAGCGGTTAAGTTAATGAAAGCTGGCTTTGGTTCAAATAACATCGATCCAAACGCTCGTCATTGTATGGCATCTGCGGTAGGTGGCTTTATGCGTACCTTCGGCATTGATGAGCCAATGGGTTGTTATGACGATATGGAAGCGGCTGACGCGTTTGTGCTTTGGGGCTCAAACATGGCAGAAATGCACCCTATTTTGTGGACTCGTGTAACCGATCGCCGTTTAAGCGCGCCACACGTTAAAGTCGCCGTGTTGTCTACCTTTGAACATCGTTCATTCGACCTTGCTGATTTGCCCATTGTATTCACGCCACAAACCGATTTAGCGATGCTTAACTTTATTGCCAATTACATTATCCAAAATGGCAAAGTGAATAAAGATTTCATCAAAAAGCATGTTAATTTCCTCAAGGGAACCACAGATATTGGTTATGGTTTACGTCCAACGCATCCATTAGAAATGAAAGCCAAAAACGTCGCCACTGCAGGTGACTCTACCCCGATTGATTTTGACGAATTTGCAAAATTTGTGGCTGACTATGATGTTGAATCTGTCAGTAAGTTGTCTGGTGTACCAGAACATAAGCTTATTGAGTTGGCAGAGCTTTATGCAGATCCAGATCGTAAAGTGACTTCATTCTGGACCATGGGCTTTAACCAACATACTCGTGGTGTGTGGTGTAATAACCTGATATATAACATTCACTTGTTAGTCGGTAAAATCTCTACTCCAGGTAACAGCCCATTCTCATTAACTGGTCAACCGTCTGCTTGTGGCACAGCACGTGAAGTGGGTACATTCTCACATCGTTTACCTGCGGACATGGTAGTGACTAATCCTGAACACAGAAAGCGCGCCGAAGAGATTTGGCATATTCCGAGTGGTATTATTCCACCAAAACCTGGTTACCATGCAGTAGAGCAAAACCGTCGCTTAAAAGATGGCGATTTAAACTGTTACTGGGTACAAGTGAACAACAATATCCAAGCAGGCGCCAATATTAACGAAGAAGGTTTACCGGGCTACCGTAATCCTGAAAACTTCATCGTAGTGTCTGATGCATATCCAACTGTTACCACCCAAGCCGCCGATTTAATTTTACCAACAGCAATGTGGGTCGAAAAAGAAGGTGCCTACGGTAATGCTGAACGTCGTACTCAATTTTGGCATCAAATGGTCAAAGCACCAGGCGAGTCACAGTCTGATTTATGGCAGTTAATGGAATTCTCTAAGCGTTTCACTACTGACGAAGTTTGGCCTGCAGAAGTGTTAGCTGCTAACCCTTCGTTTAAAGGTAAAACCTTATATGAAGTGCTTTATCTCAATGGCAATGTTGATAAATTTCCATTGGCAGATGCTGATCAAAAATACTTAAATGATGAAGCTAAGCATTTTGGTTTTTACGTTCAAAAAGGTTTATTTGAAGAATATGCCACCTTTGGACGTGGTCATGGTCATGATTTAGCTGACTTTGATGTATACCACAAAGAGCACGGTTTACGTTGGCCGGTGGTTAATGGCAAAGAAACCAAATGGCGTTTCCGTGAAGGGTCAGACCCCTACGTTAAAGCGGGTACAGAATTTGAGTTTTACGGTAAGCCAGATGGCCGTGCAGTTATTTTCGCATTGCCTTACGAGCCTGCTGCAGAGTCACCAGATGAAGAGTTCGATATTTGGCTATCAACGGGTCGTGTGCTTGAACATTGGCATTCTGGTTCAATGACACAACGTGTACCTGAACTTTATAAAGCCTTCCCTGATGCAGTGTGTTTTATGCATCCTGAAGATGCTAAAAAGCGCGGTTTACGTCGTGGTGATGAAATTAGAATTGTTTCTCGTCGTGGTGAAATTAAAACCCGTGTTGAAACACGAGGACGTAATAAGCCGCCTGTTGGCTTAGTGTTTGTGCCTTGGTTTGATGCCAGCCAGCTCATTAATAAAGTGACGTTAGATGCGACAGATCCTTTGTCAAAACAAACTGACTATAAAAAATGTGCTGTAAAGATTGTTAAGGCTTAAGGAGACAGACCATGAAAACAGGTAAATTATTATCGATTATCGCGTTATTAGGTTTCTCTGTAAGTGTAATGGCTACCAGCATACCTGAAGACAAAATCGACACATTACGTTTAGCGCCAATTAATGTAGAACCGACACCGCCTGCGATGCAAGCGGTGATCAATACCGATGTTAAGCAGGTACGTAATTACCCAATGCAGCCACCGGTGATCCCGCACAAGATTGATGGTTATCAAATCGATCTTAAAGTGAACAAGTGTATTCAGTGTCATGCCCGTACTAGTACTGGTCATTCACAGGCTCCAATGGTGAGCGTGACTCACTATATGGACCGTGATAATAATTTTTTGGCTGATTTATCACCACGTCGTTATTTTTGTACTCAGTGCCATGCACCGCAGTTAGATGCCAAGTTATTAGTTGAAAATGACTTTGTCGATATTGATCACTTAATGAAGGCGAAAGCCCCAGTTAAGCGCTAGGAGTCACTATGATTGCAAAATTGTTTGAGCAACTAAAAATAGTGTGGAAAGTGCTGTGTCGTCCGAGTGTCCATTACAGTCTTGGCTTCTTAACCATTGGTGGATTTATCGCTGGGGTGATTTTCTGGGGCGGATTTAACACCGCCTTGGAACTGACTAACCGCGAGCAATTCTGTATTGGTTGCCATGAAATGGAAAACAATGTTTATCAGGAACTGCAAACGACTATTCACTTCACTAACCGAAGTGGTGTGCGTGCAACCTGTCCTGATTGTCATGTGCCACATAACTGGACCGATAAAATTGCTCGTAAAATGCAAGCTTCTAAAGAAGTGTGGGGCAAAATATTCGGTACTATTAGCACGCGAGAAAAGTTTGAAGGTAAACGTCGCGAGCTGGCGGAACATGAATGGGAACGCCTCAAAGCTAACGATTCGTTAGAGTGCCGTAACTGTCATAACTTCGACTATATGGATTTCACTCGTCAGTCTAAGCGTGCATCACAAATGCATTCAACATCACTGGCTAGCGGCGAAAAAACCTGTATCGATTGTCATAAAGGTATTGCACACCAATTACCTGATATGGCGGGTGTAGAAGGGTTCTAAACCGGTTAATATTGTAAGTGTATAGAAAAGGCCAGCAAATTTGCTGGCCTTTTGTTTTATGCATTTCGAACTAAAGTTGTTTATGTTAAATCAACCTGTTGCCCAATCACATCAATTAAATATTTAGTGAAATCATGGCCATGGTTTTGCAACATTTTCGGAAACATTGAAATAGGCGTTAACCCTGGGAAGGTATTGATTTCATTCAAGAGGATTTGATTATCATCAGTTAAAAAGAAATCAATGCGCGACAAGTGACGTAATTTCATCCCTTTAAAGGCTTTTATTGCGTAATCCCGGATCAGCTGACTGATCTCAGGGCTGAGGTTATCAGCAACAACGTCGGTACGGGCCTTACTATTTTTAGCGTACTTTTCATCAAATGAATAAAAGGTATTGCTGTCGCAAATAATCTCGCCCGGTAAGGTAGCTACCACTTCACCTTGGTATTGGTATACGGCGACTTCTAATTCACGCGCATGGATGGTTTGCTCAACAACCACATATGGGGCATAACTAAACGCATCTTTAAGTACGTTAGCGATATTGGCTTTAACATCGACTTTATAGCATCCCACAGACGATCCTTGTGATGCCGCTTTTACAAAAACAGATCCCCAATGATCAAATGCCGTTTCAGTTTGCTTGATTGCATCATCATCTAGTTGGTGCAAAAAGATGTAAGGCGTGTTTGGTACGCCTAAAGCTGAAAACCACATTTTAGCGGTGATTTTATTAAAGCAATTGCTTGAGGCTTCAGATTCACAACCAAAGTAGGGCAGTTGGATTAAGTTAAAGTACGATTGAATATCACCGGTTTCACCCGGAAATCCATGAATACACGGGATCACATAATCAACTGACCATGCTGGCGTATTGTTATCTTCAAAACGAATTTCACGACGATTAGTCAGGTCGCATAATTTACCGTCTTCAGTGTGATAATGACCGTGTTTATCGAGTACTAACTTAAGTACCGAAAATTTATCTGACTTTGCCAGTGATGACTCAAAAAAACGTGCAGACATTAACGAAATATCGTGTTCTGCACCGCCACCGCCGCACAATAACAGCAGATTAATCTTTGGCATGGTTGCTCCTGAAAGACCCAAAAAATGGGCTAAATTTGAATTAGATTAGCCCTAAATAAGTAATGCTTATGATAAAGACCCACAGCCATACAGTGCAAGTAAGAGTTAATAATATTTCAGCTATTTATGTCTATTTCCGATGTTAATGCGATTAAATAACCTCAACGAGATAATAAACAGCTATCACATCTCCATTACCTCACGAAGCGATTGTATTAATTGACAATGTCATAAGCGTTAGTGGCATCCGTCTTGGTTAGTCACATCCGTTCTAAGTGGCCATAATATGCTGGGTGGCGTCATACACTGTCGTTTTGTTGTCGACAATCTCAGCGTTATCTTTTCTGCATCAGCCGTAAAAAAGAAAAACCTCTTTTTATTTTCATAAAAAAGAGGTTTTTAATCAATCAATATAATGTCTGCTATCGTGGTCAACTACATTGATTATATTGATGTACTAACAAACGTATGACAGTAGAATACTTAAGCTTATTGCTTCAATCTTAGTCTCTGCGGTGTAATATTTTAATCTTACCTAGAAGCGATAAGTTAAGTTCACCGAACCATTCACAGGCGCGCCGTAATAACCGATAGTGGCCAAGCTGTTAATGTATTTTTCATCGGTGAGGTTATTAATGTTAGCTCTCAGATTTAGGTCTTCAGAAATATTCCAACTTGCGAAAGCGTTAACGACTAAATAGGCATCCTGTTCTACATTAGAATCAACATTTTTGGTTTCAGATTGCCATCTGCCGCCCAATCCAACGCTTACTTCTGGCAATTGTGGGATGGTATAATCCATCGAAAAGTTAACAACGTTTCGGGCTGCCCATTCATTTGCCTCAGCGCCATCTTCATCTTCTACATCAAGCAGCGTATAAGCTAATACTGCATTGAGGTTGTCTGTTATGTGTCCAGTGACTTCAACTTCAAAGCCTTTCGACTCGACATTGGCACCTTTATAATAGTAATTTCCGTTGGCATTAAGGCCGGCGTAGCTAGCGAGGTTATTTTGCTCAGCACTAAATAGTGCAAAGGTAGCCATTAAATCATTATCAAGCCATAGGGTTTTAAGCCCAAGTTCGTAATTGACGCCTTTAGTGGGGTCTAAAAAATACCCATCGTAATCATACTGCTCTTGCGGTTGGTAAATGTCTGAATAACTAAAGTAAGTGTTGATATCCTCTGTGATGCTGTAAACCACACCAGCATAAGGGCTAAACTCGCTTTCGTCGTTGTCGATATCAACGCCGCTATTAATACCTTCGCGGGTATATTTAATCGCATTAAAGCCTGCAACTACGAATAGGCTGTCATTAATATTGAACTTAGTCGAACCATAGGCGCGAAGTAAGCTTACATCGATGTCAGAGTACTCCACTTTATCGCCCCATTCAGGCTCAGGGATCGCATCGAGATCGTAAGGAAAAGCAGGCGTGGGACCATATGCAGGAGTCGCTGCAAAATCAAATGGGTGTTGGTACATGTATTTTTTACTTTGAGAACTGCTTAACCCTAAGGTCAGTTCGTGATCTTGACCAAATAAGCCATAATGACCAATTGTGGTGATGTCCAAAATATCGGCTGAAAACTCAGTGTCGTAACGACCAGGCCAACCATTTAATCCTAAGCCTGTGTCCTTATCAATGGTTCCAGAAGCATAAAATAACTTACTTTCATCTTCTAATCCTTGATGATTATAGGCAACTTTAAGGTCCCAATCGTTAGGCATTATGTAAGTATACTCAACAAATGCGGTTGTATTGATGGTGTCCCACATAGTCCACTCTTGTGTGGTGCTAGCGCTGGTATCCCATTCTGCTTGGGTGCCGTCAGTATAGTTAAATACTAATCCGCCCCAGGTATTACCGTCTGTGTTGGCATCTTGGTATGAAAACCCTAATGTTAGCGTTGAGTTATCTGTTAATTGGCCATCAACGACAGCGTAAATATAACCACGATCGTTTTCTAGGCCATCTAAGTATGATCCTTTGTCTTCTACTACCGCAACAACTCTACCAGCCCAACTACCGCTTTCTGTTAACAGGGCAGAGTAATCAGCTTGTACGCGCTTAAAGTCATCTGAGCCATATGAGATGCCTACTTCACCTTCATTTTCGTTAGTCGGGCGTTTACGCACATAATTAATGGTACCAGCAGAATTACCTATTCCGGTTAGTAGCCCGTTAGCTCCACGAATAACTTCAATTTTTTCATAACCATAAGCTTCCATTGCACCAGTGACGATCCCCCAGTCATTGGGCAAACCGACGCCATCAATTTGGGTACTTTTAATTTCAAAGCCGCGAGAAGTATATTGTGTGCGGTTTGTTTCCCATTCTTCAACATTAATACCCGTCGCAAGACGAAGTACGTCGTTAAGATTATTGGCCCCAAAATTAGTTATCTGCTCGTTGGTAACCACACTGATTGACTGCGGTGTCTCATCAATCTCCATAGTTAACCCAGTCGCGCCTTGGCTAACGCGTTTATAACGAACACCCAAGATTTGAATTTTTTCTATGTTTTGATCATTGTTGTCAGCATTTTGTTGTTGTTCTGCTGCAAGGGCAATGGGCTGTACTAGAAAGCCCATTGCCAAAACTAATGATGAAAGTGCAAAGGTATGTTTAGGTTTCATGTTGTGCCTTATCTGTGTCTTTTTCTAATGATGAATATTATTAACGGCGAACCATAGCGCTTATCAGACGCTAATGTTATTGCTAATGATTATCATTAGCAACCGCGGTTGAGGCTGGATTGATTGAAATGTGAGCATTAACGCAAAATTTACAATTGATAATAATTATCACTCAATAGTTGTTGAGATTGGTTATCAATCGTATTAGCATGTGTGGAAAATTAATATCTATAAAGACAGCGGACAAATTTGGACATCAGATGGCAAAACGTAGTAATCGATTTTGGTTTAAGCTTCATGGCTGGTTTTCATTACCCGTATGGATAATTTTTTGTTTTGTGTGCCTAACGGGGACAATTTCAGTGATAAGCCATGAATTAACCTGGCTCACTAATCCTGACGCTCGTGCAAGTAACCCGCAAAATCTGGCAGAAAAACCGATGTCAGAACTCGTTGAAATTGTGCAACAAGCGCACCCAACAGCTAACATCACCACAGTGATGAGCTTTGAATCTTATCTGGTTAATGCGGTTATTTTTAACGATAGCGATGCGCCTTTTGCCATTGCTTATGTCAATCAATACACCGGCCAAATACAAGCAATTAATCTTGGCATGACCTTCAGTAATTTTATGCGCTCCTTACACGGTTGGTTACTGTTTCCATGGCATGTTAATTACAGTGTCGGCTATTACATTGTCTGTTTTATGGCCATCGTTATGTTGGGGGCGTTGATATCTGGACTGGTGATTTATAAAAAGTTTTGGCGTTCATTTATCCAGCCTAAATTACGTATCAATCAAGGTAAAAAAACGTTGCTTGCAGATCTACATCGATTGGCAGGTGTGTGGTCAATGTGGTTTTTAATGCTGATGAGCATTACCGGTTTATGGTATTTAACCCAAGCGATTTTGTGGCACAACCACATAGATTTGGAGCCACATGCACCTTTAATTGAGGCAAGCCAAGTGCCTACATCAGCAAATGATGCTCCTATTAGACCGTATACATTATCTAATGCGCTGCAAGTGGCCGAGCAAAAATTCCCAGGCTTTAAAAGTACCTACATTATGCTTCCTGAGCACCAACGAGATACTTACAAGGTGTATGGCCAGGGAGATCATATTTTCTATGACCAGTACGCTTATGGCGTGACAGTGAATCCATGGAGCGGCACCATTGAAAGTGAAAGATCGCCAGCGGCAATGACCACCTTACAAACGCTTTCGCATATTGCTGATCCACTGCATTACGGCACAATAGGCGGGCTGTGGACAAAAGTGATTTGGTTTATCTTCGGCATTTTTCTAACGGGGATGTCTATCACAGGATTTTTAATGTGGGGAAGTCGAACCGTAAAAGCCGCCAGAACCGACCTAGATGATCCGTTGGCAATGCATAACTCACAGCTAGTCGAGCAGGAAGGTAACTAATGGCCCGCATTAAAAACACCATATGGAATCGTTACAAGTATAAAATAAATGGCTTAATGCTAGTGCTAGTTTGTTATTTTCTATATCAGTCTCTATTCCCGCAATTCCCTGATGCATGGGAAACTCAAGCGGTTGGCGCTTTTGAAATAACACCTATGCCGTATAATCTTGATCCGCCATATCTTCACGATGGTACCTACACTAAAGATTTTTTATTATTGTTTAGTCAGGGGCAGGTAAACAAAATCCGTCAAGCATATTTAAACATTGGCACAGAGCCCTTACCATTAGAAACACTGCAAATGGGCGATGCAGGTATCTTGCATGGCAGTCAGCATGGACAAGAAGTTCATGCTATTGCGCCAGAAGTATTAACAGCAGAACACAAGGCTTGGTTAACCATTGAAAATTGGCAGGGGCAACAGCAAGTCATTAGCTGGAAGTTACCTGATGCATTTTATCAGTCATCAAACTAAACGATTGTAGTCTTTGGGGCAGCTTGGTTTTATCGAGCAGTTTGTCGATGTTAAATGTAATTGCATTGCATTTAACATCGTATTCTTAGGCGGTTAAATACCAAAGGCTTCGCGTTCAGAAACACATTCGTATTCAGCCATTTCAAATTCACGGCAAATCAGTGGCCGAACTTCGTAAATCGAACACATCATAGTGTCTCGGTCTAGTGCTGCACACCAACCATCATCAAGTCGGCGCATAACTTCTCCGCCCCAATTATCTTTGGCTATATACACTTTAGGCACACCGGTTTCGGTTATTAACATCACTTCTAAACGGCAACAACAGGCTTGGCAATTTGAACAGGTCACAGCCGGTTGCTCTACAGAGTTTATTGTTGCGGGAGTCGATGATTTATCGGACGACTCAGGGAACATGGTAATGATATTGGTGGGCATTTAAGGGCTGCAGTTGAACATTTGGGCTAAGGATACCGTAATTTAGCGGTGTTGACGTTATCAAAGCACAAATATTCATGAGATTGGACTTGCCAAGCTAACTCAATGAGCGCTTGGCTATTGAAAATTATAACGTAACCACTTTACCAGTTAGTGCAACGCCTGCAACAATATTGCCAGCACCGCACTGGAAAGTGTCATTGCTACTAGTAAGATTGTTTTTATAATTTGATTTGATTTCAACAACAGCATTACCGCCTTCTTTAATCGCTCGCTCTTTTAGCGCGATCATTGCCGATAGAAAT
The DNA here is from genome assembly GCF_040310065.1 of Shewanella sp. TB7-MNA-CIBAN-0143. Taxonomy (NCBI): domain Bacteria; kingdom Pseudomonadati; phylum Pseudomonadota; class Gammaproteobacteria; order Alteromonadales; family Shewanellaceae; genus Shewanella; species Shewanella sp. TB7-MNA-CIBAN-0143. Next base: position 135,549 of record NZ_JBEOPL010000002.1, on the reverse strand, counting down.
ACCCAATGGCAAGCTTCGATATCAGATTTATTAAAAGCATTAGTCTTTTTATTAGCACTGAATTCACCGATAATTTTTACTGGCTCAGAATAAGCTTGATCACCAAAATAAAAGGTTACATTGCTGCCAAGTTTATTTTTTGCGTGTTCTGTACTCAGCGCATCTGCTACCGAATAACTGCCGACATCGTCGCGGGCATAAGAAACAGAAGGGGCAATAGCGAGTGCCAGAGATAACGCGATGATTTTGTTTTTCGTACTATTGTTTTTCATACTAAGAAACATCCTTTTAATTGGTTTGGCTTTTACGGTGAAAATCCTTTGTGCGAAGCAAAATAACATTAACTCACTGATTTTACACCTATCAATGAGAAATATTCAATTTTTCGGCAGGTGATAAAGTTGGGTAGAAACCATAAGGTATTAGCAGATGCAATCAAGTGTGTTGATATATTTGGGGTAAAACAATGTCTATGCAGTGATAAACATTGCACAAACACAAACACAAACACAAACACAAACACAAACAGTGATGGGGTCATATTTGCTTGTTCATTAACATCGCAACTTCTAGAAAATGTGGTCAACATGTGAGTGAGTAAGCCTTAGCTCATCACTTTGCCATGGCTCACGCTTAATCAGCTTCATTAAGGGTAACGCTTCACTTCCCTGTGATGGCGAGACAAAATAACATGGCTATTGCTTTGTTTATCTTATATAGAAGCGGGGGAGATCGGAGATAAATGAAGCCCATAAGTTCATCAGTACGATGGCCAATGTTAATGCTGATGTGCTGACGATAATGAATTTCCTTCGCTGTCATAAAATCCTGAAGCGCTGTGTTCAATAAAACCTAAGTTGATCATTTTTCTAAAAAACGGGTCAGATTCATTATCGCCAATATCAGCAAAGTCAGTAGATTGGTACGCAGAGAATGTATCTAGCTGTTGTTGAATCATTTTGTTGTCGTAAGTCACCTCAGTTAATTGCCAATTTACGGCTTTATCTGCAGATTCACCTTTATCTGACAATGCAGTACTAATGCGTTGTACTAGTTTTTTTGCTGGAAACCACCATATATCAACCGTTTTTGTATTTGTTTGTTGTTGATAATGTTCTAGTTTATCGCAACCTTGTCCAGTAGTTTCAATGAGTGTTGACTGCTTTTGAAATAATGGGTGGAGTAATTGTGCATGATATTGCCATGCTTGATTAGATATCGTTTTGGTTGCTTCATATTCAATGGCGCGTTTGTCATCGATGAAGTATGAGGTTTTTTTCATGTGATTATGTGGCAGTGTGGTCCATTGTGTTGCGACTTGTTGATTGTTGATGTGAAATACAGAATTTTGGGCTCTTAATAATACCAGTTGGTTTTGTTTGTTTGATGCTGCATCGTGAGTCGTTTGTTCAATGTTATAGGTCGCCATGAAGGCAGTTGATTGGCAAGTGTCACTTGCTGATGCAAATAACGGGAAAGTGATAGCGGTTAGTAACAATAGAGTTTTCATGTGTTTTGTCTTATTGGCAGGTCAAGTATCAAGGCGCAAGCTAAAAGTTAAAGAATAGGGGCAAGCCCCTATTCTTTATTGATGACTTTTTACTTATTTATCTCACGTTCAGGTTATTTAGCTGACCTTACTGAGGGGTACCAGAAAGATTGCCAGCGTAATCCATCACATGGAATATTAAGCTTTGCTCGTTAGTTCCTGTAATTAAGTGAGCGCCAGGTCCTACAGCAAAAACACCAACGTCTTCACCCGCATGTGTTTCACTATCGAGTGGTACTAGCGACTCTTGGTGGAACCCTGCAGTTGATGTATCAATATCGGTTAAGTCAACGCGGCCTGTTACTGCAGCAGCTGCATAACTGGCATCAGCATCGGTTTGTGTGCCTAAATCTCTAAAGCCAAGGCCGTTGGTATAACCTACTGTGGTATAAGGCATGTCGTCTGAGGCTAAACTTGGCTCAGTCGCACCAATACCAACCACTTTACCTAAGATTGGGTTACCGCGTTTTGGGTAGCCTGCAATGGTAAATACATGGCTGTGATCAGCAGTAACAATAATTAAGGTGTCTTCTTGGCTTGTTGCATCAACCGCGACTTGCACAGCCTTAGCAAACTCAATAGCGTCATTTAGCGCGTTATAAGCATTGCCGGCATGGTGAGCATGGTCAATTCGACCAGATTCAACCGTTAAGAAGAAACCTTTGTCGTTATTATCAAGCACCTTAATGGCAGTGGCGGTCATTTCTGACAAGCTAGGTTCACCGGCAATATCATTTTTACGGTCAGCTTCGTATTGCATGTGCGATTCGTTAAATAAACCAAATACCCGCGGTGTTGTTTCAGTGTCAATAGCATTAAATGAAGCCTGGTCAAATACATAAGCACTTGTTGCATACTTCGCTTGCCATTCGGCGGTTAAGTCACGGCCATCAGTACGGTCACCTTCAATGGTACTGACTGCGTCATTGCTGTTATATGCTACATCTTTAGGTAAAAAATGACGGCGACCACCACCCATAACCACTTCAATACCATCAACATCTACACCGGCATATCGAGCTTCTAAGTTGGCTTCAAAATTGACTAACTGTAATGCAATATCTTCACAATTAGCGCGCTCAGGGTTGTTGGCAATATCCATATCTGAGATATCTTCCCAGTTACGATCTGCTGACTTTGCATAAGTTGCAGCAGGTGTCGCGTGGGTAATACGTGCGGTTGAGATAACACCCGTTGATTTACCTGCAATCTCAGCTAATTCTAAGGCAGTGATCATCTCAATGCCTTTAGTGCTAGCACAATTGCCACGAACCACATCTTCGTCAACACCTAATACGCCAGCATCTGTTTTAACGCCCGACATCATCGCTGTCATTGTTCCTGCAGAATCTGGTGTTTGTGCATCAACGTTGTAGGTCTTTGCTAAACCAGAAAATGGAAACTTATCAAAGCTTAATTGGTTTTCTTCACCCATCATGCCTTTATTCTGACCATCTAAAATACGCGCTGCGGTTACCGTTGAAACACCCATACCGTCACCAACAAATAAAATCACATTTTTAGCTGAGCCTTTAAGTGCGGTTATTTCTGCTGCGGTAGATGCAGTTGCAATCGATACGTTGGCATTGTTTGCTAATTGGCTATCAATTTTATTCCAAACATCGTCTGCCGTTTCTATTTCGGCAGCGCCTTGTTTAAACCATGAGTTATTTAAACTGGTTAGCAGTTCGGTATCGTTTACTGTGGTCGCAGCAGGCGAACATACATATTGAGTTGATGTTATTTCAGACGCATCTAAAACGGTATCAGCATTTGCATCGATACCCGAGTCGATTTGCACACCACCATTGAGACAATTAGCATTACCTACCGCTAAGGGGGTTTGGGTAATTAATGCGTTGGTTCCGTTAGTACCATTAGTGCCATTTGAGCCATCAGATCCATTGATGCCGTTAGTTCCATCGGTGCCATTGTCACCGTTATCGCCACAAGCTGATAATGCCAAAACCAAAGAAACTGTTAATGTTGATAATATAAATTTATTCATCATAAAAACCTTATAGGGTCTATTGACCAACTAAACCAAGAGCACGATTGATTAAATGGAATACAACGCTTTGTTCAACTGTACCTTGAACTAAGTGCGCACCTGGGCCTGATGTATGAATAGCCACATCTTCTCCCGCGTGAGTTTCGCTATCTAATGGCACCGTCACTTCTTGGTGATAACCAGAGGTTGTTGTATCGATTGCGGTGATGTCTTGACGGCCTGCGACAGCTGCAGCAGCATAAGATGCGTCGCCATCTGTTTCAGCCCCTAAGTCTCTGAAACCAAGTCCATTGCTATAACCTAAAGTGGTGTAAGGATTACCAGCAGAATCTTCGCTAGGCTCAGTCGCACCAATACCAACCACCTTACCCAAAATAGGATTACCACGTTTTGGGTAGCCAGCAATCGTAAACACATGGCTGTGATCGGCAGTGACAATGATTAGCGTTTCTTCATCATTTGTTGCATCTAATGCCGCTTGAACGGCATTGGAAAACTCAATAGCATCATTAAGCGCTGTGCTTGCACTGCCAGCATGATGACCATGGTCAATTCGGCCAGACTCAACCGTTAAGAAATAACCTTTTGGATTGTTATCAAGTATTTTAATGGCTTTTTCTGTCATTTGAGACAGGCTGGGTTCGCCTGCAATATCATTGGCTCGGTCGGCTTCGTATTGCATATGCGACTCATTGAATAAAGCAAAAACACGTTCAGTGGATTCTGTATCAATGGCATCAAATCCAGTTTGGTCAATAACGTATTGACCATTTGGATACATAGCACTCCATTCTGCGGTCAAATCGCGGCCATCGGTACGGTCACCTTCAATCGCGCTAACGGCATCGACACTATTAAATGCGGCATCTTTAGGTAAAAAATGACGACGACCACCGCCCATCACAACATCAATGCCGTCTACATCAACTCCGGTGTAACGTTGTTCTAGATTTTTTTCAAATTTAACCAGTTGTGATGCGATATCTTCGCAATCTGCACGTTCAGCATTATTGTCAATATCCATGTCTGAGATATCTTCCCAGTTACGGTCTGCTGACTTTGCATAAGTGGCGGCTGGCGTAGCATGAGTAATACGTGCGGTCGATAACACACCCGTCGATAAGCCTTTTATTTCGGCTAACTCCAAGGCCGTGACCACTTCATTGCCTTTGACTGAGGCACAAGTACCACGAACGACGTCTTCATCAACACCCAGAACACCAGCGTCTGATTTTAAGCCGCTCATCATGGCTGTCATGGTGCCTGCTGAATCTGGTGTTTGTGCATCTACATTGTAGGTTTTAACTAAAGCTGAATAAGGAAATGTTTCAAAGCTTAAATAACCTTCTTCACCAGAATTACCGGCTAATTGCCCTTTTAAAATCCGAGCTGCGGTAAGTGTAGAAATCCCCATACCATCGCCAACAAACAAGATGACATTTTTTGCTCTTGTTGATCTTGATTGTTGTAATTTTTCAGTGATGGTTGCTTGGCCGTCTTTATACCAAGCATTATTGAGTTGTGTGTCAGTCGTTGTCGCTGCGGTTGCAGAACCTGCGTATGTTGCCGATGACAATATACTAGCGATAACCACTGATAAGCCTTGTTTGAGCATATTCATATTACCCTATGTTGTAGTTAAGTTATTTGAGAACCTGGCCATAACATAGAGGTTTACAATGAACGTTAAGTAACACTTCGGTTACAATTTGGTTACAAGAGCGTTTAGGTTTTATGTGCATATAATCAAGCTGCTGATTTTATTGTTATTTAAAGGTGACTATAGTATTGGTGTTTTGCAGAACAATAAGTTTGCTTGGCCGCTATGCTTCTGAGTGTTTTTGTATGCAATTAACCCCCAACACCATGATTAAATTAGCTAATATATTAATAAGCGAGCATAAAACCTATCGTAACCTGAGTTGAAAGAGGTTAAGTTGATTAGCTATAAAAGAGGGGAGCATAGTTGAACTCCTACCTTGCTTATGTGTTTATTGACACAATCAATCGCAACTCTACCTTATGGCAGAATAGTTGAGTAAGATGTTATTAATTCCAACAATTAGATAAGGACTGTTTGTATGGGGGAAGTTATAAGTAATCAGATGAGGGAAGTTATGAGTGAAGTAAATAGTGAAGTAAAGAGTGAAGTAAAGAGTGACAAAATGAGTGACAAAATGAGTGAGTCTGCATTAAACGCATTGAAAATTGCGTTTACCTACATGCCTAAATCAATTGAAGTGACTAAGTATGAGTATGGTGACAGCTACCAAAAAATATTAGATCACATTGAAACCGTTAGGGAAATATTACTGATTAATGATGTTGATCCTGAAGAAGTTTATGGTGAAGTTAACCCTGAGAGTACGCCCAACTCAACCTATTGATTGAGTGCCATTAAATCATCATTATTATCAGTATTTTGTTCATTCAGCCTTAGAACACTAGGCCATAGGTTTAAACACCTAAAGTCGGCAGATAACGACAGCGCATTTATTATTTGACGATGTTTTTCGCTATAAAATGGTGTGCATGGTTGGTTTTTATCCAAAAATTGCTCGCTGGATTCTGCACAAGGTAAGATGCATTTTTTGTGGAATGATAAACTCGCGGATTTGAAATGAAGGCTTATTGACGGTTTTTAGGCGGTGTGGCGACAATAGTATGATGGTAGTTTTAGCTAATAGGTTTTGGTTCTTTACTGCTCCTAGCATTCAGACGTTACGATACAGGTATCTTGTTTGCTTAATCTCAATAAAAAGCTGTTCATTTCTTTGGTTAGTCATCAGAAGATAATGCATCTCCTGATGACTTAATACTGAACGGCTCACGTATCTTTGGTCAAATTGTTAAGGCGTTTTCCGTCGATGGGCTCAAAAAATATGGCCTATCTGAACAGGTTCCAGATAATGGTATTGTCTGCACCTAGACTCCACAGCAGCACAACGGCGGCCAGTAAAACCTCTAGAACTAATACACCAATGGCTAGCGTCGTGCTTGATATAATAAAACCCTGTCGATTGCTGATGCCTAAAAAGCTTGGTGTACCGCTATAGAGTAAATAGCCGGTATAACAGATGCCTATAATACAGGCGAGTGTGCACAACCAAATCATAGGGTATATAGCAAACAAGCCACTTAAAAACATCGGTGTAGCCATGTAACCAGCAAAGACAATACATTCATTTCTGCTTGGGCAGTTAGGGTATTTACGTGCCAACCAATGGATCAAACTACCGACTATTGTCACTGCCGTTAAAATTAACGCATAAAATAAAATCCCCAGGCCTAAACCACTCTCCATTGAGACCTTGATTGTGTCTTCACCACCAAAAGTCCAACCAAATTGTGTGGTACCAATAAAGGTACTGACCACTGGAATCGCCGCCAACCACAGTACATGATTTTTGTACAAATGACTGACTGTTTCATGTTCATTACTTATGTCGCGCCATTCTTTATCAGGATGATGTACAAGTCCCCAAACGTGATTAATCATGCTTCCTCCTCGCTTATTCAAGCGACAGTTTTTTATAAAACCTAAGGTTACTGGCACACGACTGTGTGTCTTAGATATCAGTATAGGAGGTAAGCGGATATTTGCTTTGTGCGGCGGTATTTTGTTATCCGGTAGTGAGTGGCAACTACAGTTAAGAGTGTACTGCTCAACTATCATAAAAATGGCTGGCTTGGTTTCTTTTCTCAACGCGGAGTAATATTTATTACCCGTTATATATTTAATCTAATAATTTAAAGACCAAACCAGTTATTGCGATGATCCCAATTACTGAGTCCTAAATAGTGATCGATTAGCGCTCGACTAACGTATTGACGCTGTTACTTTTTTATTAGAGATCTATTATGTGGTTTAGTTCAAAAATTAGTAGGAAAGCGCTGGCATTGCAGCTAGTTACCACGCATCAGTCAGCTGCTGTTGTGGTCGATGCTCAGCAGAATATTATTGCCGTTAATGATGCTTTTAACCAATTAAGCCAGCGCTTAAAACAAGCTGGTCATAATCAAACCTTTAATTTGTTACTTACTCGTTATGACAGTAGTAGCAAAACTATTCGCTGTGATGAAAACTTACACGTTAGTCAGCAAGTTATCTCACTCACTTATAAAAACTTAGAGTCTTGCTCACTTTATACGTTTGATGCTGTATTAACACCGTTATTAAATGAAAGTGTGTGGCAAGAGTTATTAGCTTTTAGTGGCAAGGCCTATGTTGTATTTGATAACAATGAAAAGTTAGTAACAGCTAATTTGGATCCCGTAAACACTGATTTTATTTATTTAAATCAAGCAGATATAAATTTTCAGAAAACGTTACAAAACGGGCTTAACAGTAAAGATCAACTACTTTGTTTATCTGAGCAAGATAAGGTCTATTTTCGTGTGGCGCGCCACAAAATTGATTCTGGTAATCAAAAACTCATAGTCTATGTATTATCCCATCAAGAGCAAAACCAGCATATAAAGCAATTCGAAATGTTATCAAAGGTGGTAAGTAATACTAGCACTAGTGTATTGATCACTGATAAATATGGTTTAGTCGAATATGTAAACCCGGGTTTTGAAAAACTGTCAGGCTTGACCCTTGCAGAGGTTAAGGGAAAAAAGCCCGGTATACTTTTGCAACGTGAACAAACCGACAAAGAGACGATTAAGCGCATATCTCAAAAGCTCAAAGCAAAACAAGCCTTCTATGAGGAGATATTGAATTTTGATAAACATGGGGTGCCATATTGGATTGTATTGGCAGTAAATCCGATTTTTAATGAAAAAGGTGAGCACACAGGCTTTGTTGGTGTGAGCTCTGATGTGCGTGAAATAAAACGTATTGTGTTAGAACAGATTAATCAAAGAGATGCAATAAGCAGTCATTCGGCTGTGTTAGAGTTTAACCAAAGTGGTCAGTTTATTTCAGCTAATGACTATACTAAAAAGCAGTTAAATTTACACGACGATGTAAAAATGCAAACTGTAGTGGGAAATTTAAAAGACCACTTAGACCATTCTCGTACGCAGATGATCCAACGAGGCGAACCGACAGCAGTCATGATGAAACTGATTCATCAAGGCACTGAAGTGATTTTAGATTGTGTTATTTCTTCAATTACGGATTTGAATGGAAATATTTCTAAGTATATTGTTTTTGGCAGTAATGTTTCTTCTCGTAATAAGTTAGTGACCGAAACGCACAATGCGATGTCTACTGTGTTGAGTAAAATTCAAAATACGGTAACGACTATTAATGCGGTCGCTGATCAAACAAACCTATTAGCCCTCAATGCAGCCATCGAAGCAGCAAGAGCGGGTGAAGCCGGACGTGGATTTGCCGTTGTTGCGGACGAAGTTCGTAATCTTGCGAAAACGTCAAATGACGCCGCGGTTCAAATTGGCCTACTCATCAATGAAACTCAATCTCATGTTGATGAGTTAGCTTCTTTTTTAAGTGAATAAGTTGAGCTCAACTCGCTCTAGTTGCCTATAATTTGTTCAAAAGACTTATAATAGAAGCCCACTTTAATGAGTGGGCTTGGAATGAGTTGGCTTATGCGTTTCTTGAATGAGCCGCTTGCCCCAATGGCCAACAAAGAAGATAAGTGTACTGGCAGAAGATACGGGTTGTATCATTCGAGAGGACAAACGCGGTGCGATAAGCTCAAGTAGCCAAGACATTCTCAATAGACTTAATATTTCCGCTTAAAACGGGCTAAAAATCACCACTGAGTTTGGCTCATTATTTAGAGTTGTTTTCGAGGCATTACCAGCTTCAACAGAATATTTCGAACATCTAGAGCGAAAGCGAGCACAAGGATCATCGAACTGCCAACGCGGGTTGTGTGCTTAAGACTTAACCTTTAAAACTAGAGCTCAGACTGAAACAATAACCTCATTTTGTGCTTGATATCAATCAAGCCGCGAATGCTTTAACTCTAACCGTATTGCTCATCAGTTTCCATATACCACTCAGTTTGTTGATGATTTTCGTTCAATTTTTACATTTGAATAGTCAGAAAGCTATCGCAATCAACGCTAAAAGCAGTTATGTTAATTGTCTTAAAAATGAGAGGCATAGTTTCTTGTTCAGCAAATATTGAAGAATCAATTATAAAATTCATCACAATTAAAGGATAAAATAGATGAGTGAAGTAGTAGAAAATGTTCCAACAACTAAGGAACAAGCCAAAATAGTTTACTTACTTTACATGGTAGGTTTACTGTTTGGTATTACAGGCATCATCGGTGTAGTAATGGCTTACATCAATAAAGGTGATGCCCCTGAGTGGTTAAAAACCCATTATCAGTTTCAAATTAGGACTTTTTGGATTGGTGCTATTTATATCTTCTTAGGCTCAATTTTATCCTTAGTTATCATTGGGTGGTTTGTACTCTTATTCTGGGCGGTTTGGCTAATAATCCGCTCACTCAAGGGCATGAAAGCGCTTGAACTGGAAAAACCAATTGAGAACCCTACTGGTTGGTTATTTTAAAAGCCTAACAACCTAACAAATAGGGATCGGCTGCGTTAAGCTGCGTCCTTATCCCAAGTGTTGAACCAGCCTTAATACTTGGGATATTACTCTTTATCCACTAAATAACAGATCAAGAATGGAAGCAAAAAAAGCCACCCGATTATTTGCAATAAAAATGGGTGGCTTGATTGATTTTTGTCAAAAAACTGTTGAACTAAGCCGTTGCGCGGAGCCTTCAATTGAGTGTATAACCCTCATTGAACCAGCCAAGCTTAAAGATGTATGAAAATACGATGAAAAGGAATTTCAATGAAAAACTTATCTACTACTCGATATCAATTGACTCGAAACTGCTCTGTAGCCCAGAGTTAGCATCAAAAAAAGCAAATTCCTATAGCATGAAGCATGCCCATTAACTTGGACTAGTCATCGGCCAAGTCCAACAAGCGATTTATGTCTTGCAAACAGCGCAACGCATAAATACTAAAACGTTATATTTTAAGGAGCGTTCAGTGAAAAAAAGTAGAGTTGGATTGGCGACGATATTGATATTGTTAATCAGTGCATGTTCATCTATCAGCGAGCCTGAAGTCAAAGAAGTGATGAAAGCTGAGCAAAGTAACCCTTTAAAGGTAAAAGATGCTTTAATTGCCACTTTTGTTAAAGCACCAAAACCTAAGGTTGGGACACAACAAGAAGATGTGAAAAGTTCTTTATTGTCTAATTCAGCTTTAGTTCTTCAACAAAATGAAAAACTTATTGTTGCACGGTTTTATACAAAAAATTCACAGCTGGAATCAATATATGAACATTGTGATTTAGAGTATCATTTTTCATCGTTAAAGTTTGTTCTTGGCCCATATGTTACTGGTGATTGTAGTTCAATCGTTATTAATGCAACTAAAGTAAATTAAAATATAACATATATGAGCCTCCCGCCATTCAATAGGCGAGCTTAGCTTATTTGGCTGCTTTTGCAGTCAAATTTAAATCAATCAACAAATCCATCTACTTCGTATGCTGGTTAGCAATCAATTCGTCGTGTATTTAGACATAAGAGTACTAAAGAATGGCCACTCATAATTGTTGGATCTAGCACTAAAACAATAATGTTTTTTCCCGCTTAATATCAATTAAGCACAGCTAGTGCTGCGTTGGGTTTACCTCATTGCTCACCATTTCCCACTATCTCTCAGTTTGTTGATGATTTGCGTTCAATTTGTACATTTGAATAGTCAGAAAGCTATCGCAATCAACGCTAAAAGCAGTTATGTTAATTGTCTTAAAAATGAATGGCATAGATTTGCCTTGTTGCAAAAGGAAGATTCGAAATGAATGATGTTGCATTAGAAGAAAAACAACATTTTGTTAAAAAACTATTTTCCGGGAGTTTTAGATTAGTTGATGTCTTTTGGGCTGGATTCGTTTTAATAAGTGTAATTATTAGTTTAATTGTTTCAAAATTAACAACGGTAGAGTCGCTAATTATCGGAGATTGTTTAAAGTCCGTTTATTTTATCTTGATTAGTATTGCTGTCTGGAAGTCTGCGAGTACATATCAAGGGAAAAAAATATGGTCTGTTTTAGCTAAAATTTGTTCAATACTAACTATTTTTGGCAGTATTTTTGCTCTTGGATCTTGGGCTATGTATGTTTCTTCAAACTAGCAACATAATTTGGTGTTGAACTAAGCTGTTGCGTGGAGCAAAATGATACTTCAATAGATTGAACTACAGTTATTGAATTAACTAGACTTAGAAAAGATGTGTTGGAACACCACAATGGCAAGGGGATTTCAATGAAATAAGTACAAATCAAGCCTTGTAATCAATTCAAAATTGCTCTTCAGCCCAGAGCCGATATCAAAAAAGAAAACTCCTTTAGTATAAAACTTATCAATTAACCTTGACTCGGCATAGGGCAAGTCTACCAAGCTGTTTGCGGCATGCAAAGTGCGCATCGCACAAATGCTAAAACGTTATGTGCCAAAGAGAGGCTCAAGTTTTGCGTAATTATTACATCGTCTTATTCTTTATCGCTTCTTTATTTGGATGTGGACAAAAAGCTGAATTAACTTCGGAACAGGTTGAGAGAAATATTGTTCAAAGCTTGAAAGTTGGAGATGATAGCTAAAGCTATTGATAATTATCTTAACGCCCAAAATATCCTTTTCACTTATGACAAATACACCAATAGATTTCAGGGCATAATTCGAGATGAAAGCTCAAGCTTACATGCTATTACTATTTCAATTGTATTGGATAATAAGCAGAGGTATATCAACGTTGAAGTTAATGATAGCTACACTAGCTTGTAAGGAGCATAACAAATTACCTAAGTTAGTCACAAAAAGCCAAATCGAAGATAATAAAATGATAGATGCCGATGAGTTAGCGAGTATCCAAAACATGGATGTTTTGGCTAAGCTCACATGGAAGCTGATTTTGAAAATCAACCGCCAGCGTCTCGCTTAATCATCGGCACTATGAGTTTCCCGTTTTCATCAATATTATGTCTTCATTATCTGTTTGTTATTGAGCACTTGCTTACCCTGAAATAGCGCTCACTACTATCTTTATAATCAGCTCTACAAACAGCTCTACAATAAGCCACACAATCAACCCCACAATCTCCACGCCAAGCCCGATGCTCGTGATGTGGCTTGTTTGCTGGCTTTTTCAAATATCATTGCAGTGCCTAAACAATAAAAATGGTTTTTAGCGCGGGTGATGGCGGTGTAAAGCAGTTCTTTACTGAGTAGTTGCCATTGGGCGGAGCTGGGTTTATGTGGCAATACAAAGCTGACTTTATCAAACTCGCTGCCTTGGCTTTTATGTACTGTCATGGCGTAGCACGTGTCGTGGCTGGGTAAGCGTGCGGGTAATACTTTGAGCAGGCTGCCATCGGCCATAACAAAGTGGGCCATTAAGCGACTTGGCTTAGTGCTGTCTTGCAAGATTAAACCAATGTCGCCATTAAATAAGCCCAAGTTATAATCGTTACTTTGAATAATGATCGGTCGGCCTAAATAGAACTCATTTTGAGGATTAATCAGTTTGGCGTGTTTAAGACTGTCGGTGATGGCGATGTTCATGCCCTCAACCCCAAACTCTCCAGCTCGCATGGCACACAAGACTCGATATTGGTTAAAGCTGTCGATGATGGTTTGTTCAGAATGCGGCAGTGTTATGGCACTGTCCTGTCGATCCGCTTGATCGATAATGGCCTGCTGATTTATCCTTTGCTGATTTTCTTGTACCAAACTTAGGTACTCACCATAAGCGTTTACCGATAATGCCAATAACGCTTGTTTACCTGTGTTATCTCCCTGGGCATTATGCTGATGTTCAAACCAATTCAATTCGGCATGATTATGTTGCCATACTTGACGAATCGCATGCACATTTGATTGATTTACCGCATTGGCTAATAACCCAATACCTGCATCGCCTTTAAAACGATGGCTGTGCATCAACATACACAAACTGTCACCAATTTTAGGCTGTTGATGAATAAACTGACTGACATCTTGTTGGGTTAATTGCTCAATGAGCTTTGCCTGTGCTGCGCTGTAACGCATTGACCATGGTGATGCCTGTTGCTGATTAGTTTGTTTTAAGCCAACACAAATATCCGCCAGCACTGCGCCAGCTTCTACTGATGCGAGTTGATCTTGGTCGCCTAACAATATCAAACGGCCATGAGACGGCAGGGCGCTGAGTAATTTGTACATCATGGGTAAGTCGACCATCGATGCTTCATCAACCACCAGTAAATCTAAGCGCAACGGATTATCCTGATGGTGCCTAAATTGATATGAGTTTGGGATAACCCCCAATAGTCGATGCAATGTTGAGGCATCTTCTGGTATTTGTTTTAGCGAATCGATTAATACTTTCGCCAATACTGGGTCGCTGACTTGAGTGAGCTGTTGCAGTAAACGATGTTTAGACGCCTTGATCGATTCACTCAGCCTTGCTGCAGCTTTACCTGTGGGCGCGACTAAACGGATTGTTAGTGGTGATTGGGTTAACAGTAACAATAATAGTTTAGTTACTGTGGTGGTTTTACCGGTTCCTGGGCCGCCAGTGATCACCGCTAATGCTTTTGCCAACGCTGTTGCAGTGGCTATTTTTTGCCAGTTAAACGGGCTGCTATTGCTGTCTTCTGCGGTAAATAAACATTCAATGAGTTGCGGCAGATTACTGTTAGCTAGGTCGATTTCAATTTGTTGATTGGCTAATTGGGTCAACTTAGCCGCCACTTGAGTTTCAAAGAAGTGGTACTTATTTAAATATAAGCGTCCATGTTCAAAAATCATCGGTTTGTTGTCACCGGGCTGGCCGACTGCATCAAATAGCGCGATTTGTTCAATCAATTGTTGATGGTTAAGCTCAATCCGACAATTGATTTCAGTGTTGCCGCGGTTGTCTTCTGCCATGGGATTGGCTAAATCAATTTGCTCGATGACTAAACAACTGTGCTGATTCGACAATTGCTGGCTAAGCATGGCGCAAACAAGCAAGAACAGTTGCGGCTGTTGTTCGCTTATTACGGGATCGTTATTGATGGTTTCAATACTGGCCAGTTCTAAAGCAAAATGACGATCGAGTGCGGTAATGAGCCGCTGTTCTTGCCAAAGGTGCAATAACTCAGTGATTGGATGGGTGAGTATTAGCATGATGACGTCTCCGGCGCACGATTGTCTGTATTACCTGTAAATAAGCGGTCGAGTTGTTCGATTAACGCTTGCGGTGGTTTGTCATAAAACACCCCAGCGCCAGGATGAACAGGATGCATGCCGCGTAAAAACAGGTAATAGCAGCCGCCAATATGCTCTTGATAATTGTAGTTTGGTAATCTAAGCGATAAGTAACGATGCAATGCCAAGATATACAAGATGTATTGCAAATTATAACGATGAGCATCAATGGCTTTAGCCATGGCTGAGCGAGTGTAGTCGCTATAGTTATCGCCCAAATGGTTGGACTTATAATCGGCAATATAAAATTGGCCTTGGTACTCAAAGGTTAAATCGATAAAGCCTTTTAACATGCCTTTTAAGGTATCAAAGTCGAGTCCGGCGACATAACCGTGCTGCTGCAAAATATGATTTAATTGCGATGCTTGTAAGGTTGAAATAGGCAAATAAAACTCCATTTCGACCATTTTTTGCTTCATGCCTAATTGGCTTAATGTCAGTGATGTGTCCTCTGACGATAGCTTGATAAACAGCGGCGCGGCCAATATTTGCTGATACCAGTCCATTAGCGGTTGTTGCCATAGGGCTTCGTCAAACCCATATTGTTTCATGGCTTTTGTTAGCGCAGGCGTCAGTTCAGTATCTGCCTGGGTAAAATCAAACAGTTCTAACACTAAATGCATAAAACTACCGGCATTGGCGCCACGTTCAAAGGTAAAGCGATCAAGTTCAGGTTCGCTGGTGAGTTCATCTTGTAACTGTAATTGGATTAACTCATCGGTGAAGTCTTCATCGTCGGCACCGGGCGCAACTCTCTCGTGAGGCAGATGTTTTACCAAGCCAGAATAACTGCCCACGCGCCATGCAAGGCTTTGGGCGCGAGTGACTTTTTTGGCCGCTAGCGGGTCATTATTGTCGTGGATATCGGCGAGCACTGAATCGTCAATATCGTTGTCTAAGCATTCCACACTCATTGCCGGTAAGGTGGCAATTGCATTCACTTTGGCTTGAATAAGAGCAAAGTCAGTTTTCTTGTCGGTAATGCCCAACAGATAACCAATACCTGTTTCATGTAATTGGCTGCTGATCCCTGCCTTTAATTGGCGGCTTTGGTTGGCAATATACAAATAACACACGTAAACCGGTCGCGTTAACGCCACATACAGTAGGCGTAAATCTTCAGCGAGGGTTTCTTGTTTGAGTTGTTCCCAGCCTTCATCGGTGGCGTCGATATCCCATATGAGCTGCTCATTTTTATGGTACATCATCGGCGCAGGGCGTTTTTTATTGCCGCGGGCTAAGCTGACAAACGGCACAAAACATACCGGATATTCTAAACCCTTACTTTTATGAATAGTGACAATTTGCACCAAGTTCTGTTCGCTTTCTAAGCGCAGTTGCTGCTCATCACCGCCATTGTTACCAATCAGTTGTTGTTCGTACCAATTGATAAGGGCGCTGCTACCATCTAGCTCAGTGGCCTTTTGCTGCAGTAATTCGGCTAAATGCCTAAAGTCGGTTAAGCGTCTTTCGCCAGAAGCTTTAAGATCTGCTGCGTTGTCTTCGTCAGCATCATTAAAGCTGTTGTCACTATTGCTGCTATAACTGTTGTCATTATTGCTGCTATCACTGTGAGCATTAGCGTTATGTTTATCAACACTATTGATGTCAGCCGTGACAGATTGCGACAGATAACGATGGATCAGTTTAGTTTCGCTGGCAAAGTTAAGCAGCGCAGGCATAACGCCGCGTTGTTGCCACAACTGATGCCAATGAGTGAATTGATCTAATACCTGTTGGCGTTGTTCTTCATCTTGGTTAAATTGATGGATCCGTTGGGCATTAAAACCAACAAGCTCAGTGGCCAGTGCGGCGCGGATAGCGCGTTCATCTTTAGGCGTGGCTAAGGCATACAATAAAATCGCCATTTCACGGGCTTCAATGGTGTTAAATACGCTGTCTCGGCTTAAAAATACCGCACCAATTTTACGTGCTGATAATTCCGCCTTCATTACAGCGGCTTCGTTACGGTCGCGCACCAATATGGCAATGTCTTTGGCAATGAGCGGTTTAGCTTCCTGCTCAAGGCTGGTATTAACTTTACATAATCCCTGCTGCGCTTCGGTGAGTAAGCGCTTTATTTCACTGGCAGCATCAGCAGCTAAGCGTTGTCTTGCAGTAGTTTTATTTAAACCATTAACATCGTCTTCGGCTAATAATCGGATCCGCAACACTGCTGGATTGGTTGTGGCTTCACTCAGGTGTTTATTGGCTGCCGATGATGGGGTTTTAACAATATCATAGGGGATAGCTGGGCTAATAAACGGGTCTTGGTGTTGGCTGAAAAGCTGATTAACGCCATTGACTAATTGAGTTGATGAGCGGTAATTGGTGTCAAGATTATAATGGGCCTGTGTTTGTTGGCGCGCGGCAATATAAGTATAAATATCGGCACCACGGAAAGCATAAATAGCCTGCTTAGGATCGCCAATCATTAATAAACTTAAGCGACCCTTGTTAGCGTCATCATCGTTGTTGTCATTAATAATGTCGTCATTACTTTTACTGTCATCATCATCTGGGCTGTTCACCCTTGTATCTGCGGTTAAGCCCAGTTGTGATGCTAACTGCTGTTGATACACCTGATTAAAAATGGTGAATTGCAATGGATCGGTGTCTTGGAACTCATCAATTAATGCGACCGGAAAACGCTTAGCAATAGCATGGGCTAGGGTGATTGGGTTTTGGCTGAGCGCCATGGCTAAGCTGAGCAATAGGTCATCGGGTGTCATTAAATTGCGTTGCTGTTTTTGGCCAGCAAAGCGTTGGCGAATACCCTCTCGGGCGCGCACTAAAAATGACGGAATAAGCTGATTAATCAACTCAAGTAAGCGTTCAATATGCTCCAGTAACGGCGCTTCATTCGCACTGGGAATAACGCCCCCTTTATTGAGTTTAAGCTCTGATAATGCCAATTGCTCCAGCGCTTTTATTGGCGGTAATCCTTGACCGAATTTCACCCAGTTACTAATGCTATCAAACAGTTGGCTAAGTTTAGGGTAGCCGTCGGCGCCTTTACCAAATCGTTGACCGTTTAATGGCAGCGATTGCAATAATTCAAGGGTGCTGTCGTGCAGGCTTTGCCACAATAAGGTAAAGCGGCTGATACTTTGGCTTAGCTGTTGTTGCAGGGTTTCAAAGGCCAGAGGCTGCTTTGACAACACCGCTTGGCTTGCACCTAATAACGGTCGCAGCTTTTGCGCTAACACATCAGGTTCGGCAAACACATCACTAATGGCTTGGGCTAAAAAGGGCGGTAATGGATAACAGACTTCACGCCAGAAATCGCGCACTGCATGGTGTAAAAACTCACTGTCGTCGAGGGTAAATTCGGACTCAAATAGCAATGACGACTCAAATGCCATGTCTGACAACACGCGTTGGCAAAAGGCGTGAATAGTAAAAATGGCCGCTTCATCTAACGACTTTAACGCTAAGTCTAAGCGTCTTAACGCAATAGGACGTTCATCTTCCGAGGTGTCTTGGTAAAGCTGTTCAATAAACTCATCATTGACGGCTAAACCTAAAAAGCGTTTAAACGCTAAGTTAATCCGTTTACGAATTCGGTCTCTGAGTTCTTCGGTGGCGGCGTTGGTGAAGGTTACCACCAAAATTTGCTCACAACTTAACGGTGCTTTACCACCATGGCCTAACAATAAACGTAAATACAAACCGGAAATAGTATAGGTTTTCCCTGTACCAGCACTGGCTTCAATTAAGCTGGAACCGCTAAAAGGTAAGGTGAGGGCATTAAGCGGTGTCACGGTAATAGCGTCCATTAATGCGCTCCTAGTTTAGCTGCGTTGGCGATGAGTTGCGCTTGAATATCGACCGCGGTGCCACTGACAAAAGTGTCTAATTCTGCCAATTTATCTTTGTGATACAGGCTTAACATGGGTAGCAGCAAATGGATGGCTAATGCCCCAAACCGAGCTTCGCTAAAGTCTTCTGGGAAATGGAATAAACGCTGGTTATGTGGATCGTGCCCTTCGCCGAATTGGTTTTGGCCGTCATCCCATTTTTGCTGGGCTTTAAGCAGCTTTTCTTCATGGTCGCCATCGGTTTCAACATAGGCGAAAGCCGTTTTAGGCATAAAGCACAAGGGTTGAGTTTGCCCCTGAATAAAACCACTGATAAAGCGCAGGAGTTGTGCCTGTGCTTGTTCAGCAGTGATAGGCGCAAAGGCATGAAAGTGACCAATGTCGAGTAAGTAACTGAATTGATTTTTACCCATGCCTGAGGTGGACGAATTGGCCATGGCGTTGATGCATAAATGACGTAAGTACACCCGAATAAAATCTCGTCCGTGAGCAGTGCCGGGGCGGTAATTGACTAAGCCTTTAGGCAGAATGTCGTCAATGCGGCCGACAAGATTGACTCGCACGGTGGACGATTGGGTTGTATCTGCTTGTGCTGGTAAACCCTGCACAGATAGAGCATTCGCTGGAAAATTCTGGGTCGGTAAATCAAAGTTAAGATCCACATTCAGCGTGTGCATGGCTTGTTGGTCTTGTAAAAACTGCACCCGATTAATCAACGGCGATATATCGCGTAAATATTGGTTAATTAGCAAGTCGTCGAACGGCGCCATGGGCAATTCACCGCTGGTTTTGAGCTTGCTGAGTAATTCGAAATCTGGACTGTCGAGTTGATGTTCAATAGCATTGTCGAGCATGCGTGATTGCAATAAATAACGCTCGAGTGCATTTAAGCTAAACGGTTCGTCATTGTCATCGGCTTGAATATCCAGTGATAAATCGACTTTTAAACTGCGGTTGAAAAAGAATTGCGCTGGATTACGATAAAAACGGATTAATGCCGACAATTCGAGTTCGACCACTTTAATGCCTTCGCTATTAATATGAGTATGGGCAAACACTTCATCCGCCTGTTCAGCCGACAAAGGTAATGCTTGCTCAAAAAAGTGATTGTTAATGGTCGCATTGGCGGGTGGCGGACACCATTGGGCATTAAAACTGTGTTGCAGCTTATTCACACTATGCGCAGATAGTGCTGTTTCTCGGAAAAGTTTAGCGTCAAAAGGCTGCAAAGGTTGTGCTTGAATAAGCTGTGTCAGTACGGCTTTATCGGCATCATCAAGGTTGATTTCGGCTTGTTGCTCAAGCTGTTGCTGTAAGGATTGCGGTAGGTAGCTGAGTTGGCAATATTCGACCAATTCAGACACTAGCATTGAGGCAATACGTTCGGCATTATCGCGCTCACTGTGGCCGATATAACTGATGTAAAGCTGCTCTCTGGCCGACAGTAATGCTTCTAAGAATAAGTAGCGGTCGTCTAACCGGCGCGAGCGATCGCCTTTTTTAGGGCCAAAATGTGCCATTAAATCAAACCCGACAGGATGTTGAACCCGCGGATAGACGCCGTCATTCATTCCCAGCAAGCACACCACTTTAAAGGGGATTGAGCGCATTGGCATTAAGGTACAAAAATTCACGCTACCAGTAAGGTAACGTTGGCCGACCCGAGATTCTGTTAAGCGTTGATTAAACCACTGCTTTAGAACTTCAATATCGACTTGGCCTTGATGCCCAGCGCTTTCAAGCTCAGTGTCTAGGGTGACTAATGCATCTCGAATGGCTTGGATTTGCTCACGCTCGTCATCTGTGGTGTCGTAGCAATCGGCGAGTAGCTGTTGTAATTGTTCAAGGCGCTCTGCGGTGCTGTAGTCATTGGCAAATAAGTTGAAATAAGTGTCGATGGTTTCTAAAAAGTTGAGCAACTTACCTAATGCCTGCGATGATTGACCTTCAATGCCTTGCACCATTAAAGTATCGCGATAAATATCGGCATCGTCGTTAAAGGCGTAGCCTAGGATTAAACGCTTAATGCCAAATGCCCATGAGTTTTGCGTAAAAGGCTGCACGCCTAGTTGGCTACGAGTTTGTTCACTGCGGCCCCAACGGACATTCGCATCGTCTAGCCAGCGGCGGATTAATGACAATTCATCATCATCGAGTTGGAAACGACGCAAAATAGCAGGCACTTCTAAAATACCGATAATATCAGTGAGTCCAAAGCGACTTTGATTGATATTTAGCAGGCTTAAAAAACTATTAATCAGCGGCGACTCTTGCGCTGCGCCCCTGTCGGCAATGGCGTAGGGAATGTAGTAATCGCCTTTTTGCGGATTTTTGTCGGCAAAATACTGACTGTTGGCGGTGCCAAATACCGCATCAATATACGGTGCATACGCCGCAACATCGGGCATCATGATCACGATGTCTTTAGGGCTTAAGTCGCTGTTGTTTGATAATAATTCTAAAAGGTGATCATGTAAGGTTTCAACTTCACGCAGGGCACTGTGGCAACTGCGTAAGGTAATTGAGTCATCACTTGGCAATAAGGTGCGGCGGGCATGAATGTCTTGATACAAACTGGCGTTTGGTCCTAATGGCTGGCCGAGTGTTTCCATTTGTAAGATATCGTATTGCACCCCGTGCAGCAGATTATTCGGCTCAGGTTCAACATAACAGTCGTAACCAAAATCGGTGTGTTCTGGCGGTAAGGACAGTAATAAATCCAGCAGTTCACGGCCCATTTGACCATTATTGGCCAATATGGGATTACCCACTTCGAGTTTGTCTTCCCAGTCTTGGTCGAGTTGTTTTTTATTGGCATATTGCAGTGCCATGCGAGCGCGGGTTTTCGGCTCAATAATATCGCCCCAATAATGCTGGCAAGGGCTGAGAGATAACATAATGACATCAATTCGACTGGCTAAATGGTACAGCACATCGAGGGTTTGTGGCGGCATGGATGAAATACCAAACACGTATAACCGCGCGGGCAACATCGATAAATCGGTATCTGGATTAGCCAGGGTTGCAATTAAATCGGCATGTAAATTGGCGCGATGATAATGGCTGGCGTGCAAATGATGTTGGTTATAATCGATTAATGCTCGCCACAGGATGGGTTGCCATAGCTGGTTTTCATCTAACGCCAAGCGGTTGTCTAGGCTCGATAATGGCTGGTTTTGCTCCCACGCTAAAATCCACTCGGGACGATAAACTAAGTATTGGTCAAAAATATCGGCAATGCGGCCACACAATTGAAATAGCTTAATTGCGTCATGTGACTGATTGAGCTGCAATATGGCGTGGGTGTTTGCTGTATTAGTATCGGTATCAGTTTCAGTATTTGCGTTTACATCTGTATCAAGAACATCGGTATCAGCGATATCATTTGTGGTATCAACTTGAGGCGATAAGTACTGTTTGAGTGGGCTAAAGTCAGGGTTATCTAACAGACTTGGTAATAAGTCCATTAATTTCCACGTCATCGCCGCTTTGGTAAAGGCGTTATCTTTGGGTACATCGGGCAGTAAATCATGGCATAACTGCCAGGTAAAACTCGAGGGTAACGGGAACGATAATGCGGCGGCGATACCATTGTGTTTAGCGATTTCTAAACGCAGCCAAGTCGACATCCCCGGGCTTTGAACTAACACATGCTCACTGGCTAATAAACTAACGTTATCTAAACGAATAGCCAACAGTTTGGCCAGTTGTTCAGATAACACTTCCATCTGATTAGATTGAATTAAAGTAAGCATGGGCGACCCGCTAATTTGAGATTAATTCATTCTATGGACTCTGCCTTAAATCATCAATCAAAACCGTTAATAATCAGGATGATTGCTGATGTTGTGCGCAAGATCAATTGCGTAACAGCCGTAAGCGTAATCGGCGATATAACTGCCTAAAGCGTTGCTGCTGTTGCTGGGTTTGTGATTCCGACAGTGGTTGATATTTAAGTGCTACATAGGCACTGCTTAGTGCAGTAAAGTCCGCTGCCACTTGAGGGGTAAGGGCGCTTAAATGTGCGTTAACCGCTGCGGCGTAATCAGACGCTGCTTGACCTTGTTGACGGGCGATGCCTTTTTTAGCTAAGCGTTGGCAAATGAGTTGATAGCGTTTATTAAGCGGATCTTGGTGGCGTTCAACATTGAACAAACCGGCGTAATAGGCAATAACCAGTGCGATAATGATAAAGCTAACAATCATCAGTAAGGCGATTTTGGTGCTGCTAACATCACCCAATAATTTCGCTAACACTTGCTGTTTACGTTGCTCGTCAAAACCTAATACCCACACACTCCAGTAGTAATCGATACTGGCAAATTGTTGGCGCAATTCATTTAGCCATGGGTATTGTTTCATGTGCAACGTGCTAAAAGGGCTGTCTTGTAAGTAGCTGCTTTGGCTGTCAAAGGTGGCGTCAAATCCATCTAATACCCGCTGCGGTGCAATCATTGCGGTAGGGTCAAAACGCTGCCAACCTTGGTCTTCAAACCACACTTCGGTCCATGCATGGGCCATGTATTGATAAACACTGTAATAACCCGCTTTGGCATTATAATCGCCGCCCTGATAACCGGTCACCATACGAGTCGGAATGCCGCTAGCGCGTGCCATAAACACTAGCGCAGAGGCGTAATGAGCACAAAATCCTGCACGGTTTTCAAACAGGAAATCATCAATTTGTTGCTCGCCAACACTAGGCGGGCTCAAGGTGTAGTAATAGGCTTGTTCAGCAAAGTAATTCATCATCGCATTAATACGCGCTTGTGGATCTGGATAATCTTTGGCGAACTGCAAACCGAGTTTTCGGGTTTTTGGATTGCTATTGGCTGGCAACGCAAGGTTTAGCTGTTGGGTATTTGAGCCGAGTTTGAGACCCATGACCGTCTCAGGATATGAGGTCACTCTATAGCTCATTCGCTGATCGACAGGCCTTAACGAATACAAACGATAATCTGCTAATTCAACCACTTGATCATTGCTGCTAAACGCTTCATCTAAACCATATAGCCATTTTTGATGACTGGGTTCGCTAATGACCACATAGTCGATTTTTTTACTGCTAGGATTAGCATTAGCACTAGCAGCGTTGTTAGGGGCTTGGCGCATGGGCTTGTTAAAGTATGCTTGTCGCTGAATTTGTTGAATACTGGGGTCTTGACGCCAGGTTTTGCCGTCATAATTTTCCATCACCAGAGTACGCCAATACAAATCCTGATTGGCAGGTCCTAGGGTGCTGCCATCTGGATTATCAAAACCCACTCTAAAGGCTAATTCTGCTGAGCGAGTGAGCTTACTAATGTCACCAAATGACATTTCATCAGACAAACCTGTCTTGGCCGTTTTCATATTAGGCACTAACCATAATGGACCGAGGCGTGGGAACACCACAAACAGTAATATGGCTAACGGCAGGCTTTGTAATATTATTTTAAGGCTAAAACTGAGGTTAGCGACTTTGTTCGATTTGTCTTGGTAAACACTGATTAATACGCCGGTATTGAGCACCGCTACCGCCAATAAGTGCAGGGTATTAAGCATGCTTTGTTGATCAAGCAAGGTCAGGCCGATAAGGAAATAGCCGACTAACACAATGGCTTTAACATCTCTCAGTTCGCGCATTTCAATATATTTTAATGCGTAACCTAAAATTAATAAATTCACCAACGCATTGAGCAAACCGATTTCACTCGACACTAAGGCGAGGGTGGTTGCGGCGCCAATGGCCAAAGTGGTTACCAATAGTTTAGGCGGAGCGGCTACTTTGCCGAGAAAAATCCCCACGCGCCAAACAAAACAAATGGCACAAATACCAATGCTCCACAGGGTCGCTTGTTGATGTAAAGGGCTCAGAATAGCGACATTGGTGATTAACAACCAAAACAAGGTATTGCGGCTAATGATGGTATCAAAGTTATCGGTCATGATGGTTCACCCACGGATGAGGTTGCCACATTACCTTGATTAAAATCGGGATTCATATGTGTGGGTGCATGATAAGTTGCAATGGCGGTATGACAAGCCACTCGATGGGCTTCGCCTGTTTGCTGATTGATAATATGCTCATCCAGAATTAAGCCAAATATTTGCTGCGATTGACTTAACTTATCGACTTGCCATGCGAGTTTGCTGAGCTTGTGTTCAATGTCATTGCCCGATGTGTTGGCCAAGGTTAACCAAACGGGTAATCCTTCTGGCTCAGCAAATTCTTTGGATAACATGCCTTTGCCCTGAGCCCATTTTTTCCACGCCACTTGTTTGAGTGATTCACCGGGAATATAGCTGCGTAAGCCTTTGTAGTCGTCAACACCTGGGCGCAATTTTCCGTGTTCATTGTGGTTATCATTATCGCTAATATGGCTTGCCAATTCGATATCACACATTTCTGGTTTAGCGAAAATAACATGGTGGATGTCTAAGTCGACATAGGACCATGCGCGGCATAATCCTAACGGAAAGTAGGATGAAACTTTGATTCGCCCAGGGTTTAATTTGCCACGTTTAGGCTGTTCAAACGGCACAATTGCAATAGTTTGCTCGTGCATTTGTTTAACCCGAACATGGCGCTGGTAACTAAATTGCAAACAAATTTGTTGGTGGGTGGTGTCGGGATTATTTTGGCGTGTATGGCCAGTTAACATGATAGGAAATGGCATGCTGTCTTCGGCATAACCTTGCGGTGGCGCGACGGCATTAAATGTTAACCCAGCGAGGTTTTTATAGCTGTATATAATGCAGGTATGGAATACACTGGCAAGTAATAAGCTTAAGCCTATCACTAAGTTATTTTGATAATTGGTGCCAAACAAATACAGTAAAACGATCAACCCAATCCACACTAATCCAAAACCACTGGGGAGAATAAAAATACCTTTGTGGCTGAGGGTAATCTGCTTTTGTGGTGGCAGGCGCTTACTTATCCACCTTGACCAGCGTTGGGTTAACGATGCTGGAATTAACCGACGTAACCGAGACGGCTTAATAGCGCCATTGGCATAGGTTGTTGAAGAGTGCTTGTTTGCTGTCGTCGATTTAGCCATGTGCTTGCGCCGTTAACGTATTGGGTTGACGCTGGCGAGAATAGTGTCAGACAACGCTTGGCCTTGAAATTGACTACTGCTGCGAATGCGGTGTTCGGCAACCGAGGCAAATACCGCTTGAATATCTTCGGGTACCACGTACTGGCGTTGATTGATAAAAGCCCATGCTTTGGCTGCTTGTAGCAAAGCAATACTGGCTCGTGGCGATAACCCGTTAGCGACATTGTGTTGCCGAGAAAAATCAACCAAGGCAATTAAATAATTCAGTACCGCATCAGATGCAGACACTTGCGCCACTTGTTGTTGCAGTAGCATTAGCTCTTGCGGCGTTAAGCATTGTGATAATGATACTGGTTTATTGGCTTGAGTGCGCGATTTTAACATGGCTAACTCGGCTTCTGCGCTGGGATAACCGATAGAAATACGCATCATAAATCGATCGAGTTGCGATTCTGGCAACGGGAAGGTACCAGCTTGATCAACCGGATTTTGGGTGGCAATAACAAAAAACGGTGAACTCAGCGGATGGGTGATGCCATCAATGGTTATTTGTTGTTCAGCCATAGCTTCAAGCAAAGCACTTTGGGTCTTGGGGCTGGCACGGTTAATTTCATCGGCCAACAACATTTGATTAAATATTGGGCCTTTATGAAAGATAAATTGTTGTTGTTCTTTGCTGTAAATGGACACCCCAAGAATGTCCGCCGGTAGCATGTCGCTGGTAAATTGGATCCGCTGGTAACTCATGCCTAAACTGCTGGCAATACCTTGAGACAAACTGGTTTTGCCCATGCCGGGTAGATCTTCAATCAGTAAATGACCTTTGGCGAGGATACAAGCGACGGCAAGTTTTATCTGCTCAGGTTTACCGAGCAATACTTGGCTTAGTTGGTTAAGTAATGTTTGAATAGTTGATTGCGACACGAAAACTCCAACTGTTAGTAATAAACCGTTGTGGGTTTATTGTAAATGACGGTTTGTAGTGATGGTTTGTCGTTTTATTCTAGAGCTTTTTCTCGCTATGGTTACTCGCTATGGTTACTCGCTATGATTTCTCGCTATGTTTTAGCGCTTCGGTTTCTAACTTTGATATATTGCCACGATTGCTCATTGCCTGATCCATATGGCCTATTGCATTTACCCACAAGTGGACTTCAATAATCAGCCAGTCTGTACCATATTTAAAGCATACGTTATCTTGCTGACGGGTGTGAAACAAAATACACCGCCACAGCGTGGCGGCTATTGCGAATAAAAACGAATAACAACAGCTAACAAAAACTAACTGCTAGCAACTAAAAAGGTAACTAACAATTAATCGTGCTTAATAAAGGTAGCTGAGCTCTTTTGAACTAAACATTCCTTCACTTAACGATTTTTGCTGTTGGAATATCATTCGATAACTCAACACCGCTTGAACATATTCGCGAGTTTCAGTGTAAGGAATCGTTTCAATAAAACTCATCACATCTAAGCTGCCATTAGACTGTCTTAACCAACGTCTCACGCTACCAGGACCAGCATTATACGCTGCTGTTGCCAACACGCGGTTTTGGTCAAACTGTTTAAGTAACTCACTGTAATAGGCGCTGCCTAACATAATGTTCACTTTAGGGTCGTACAGGTCTTTTACGTTATTAAAAGGTATTTTGTTCTTTTTGGCAGTTTGTTTGGCGGTAGCAGGCATTAATTGCATTAAGCCTCTAGCCCCCACACCAGAGGTGGCATACAGATAAAACGCACTTTCTCGACGAGAAATAGCGCGGATTTCGTCAATGTCTACCGAGAACTTTTTACTGGCTTTGAGGAACTCATCGTTAGCCGCCTCAGGAAAACGCAGTACAAGTGAATTCCATAATTTGCCCTGAATACTGGATTCAACACTAAACGCATGCCAGCCATTGCTTAATGCAAATAGACCATATTGGGCGGTCATTTCACTGTTGTGGCGGCGCATTAAATACAGCCATTCGTTGCGAGCATCGATTTGCTTATCTAAAGCCATTAATTCCACTACGCGCGCTAAACCAGGGTCTTGGTTTAATGTTGCTTGCAACGCTGGATTAGGGGCTAAATTGTCGTCGTTCATCGCCAGAGGTTTGCCTAACGCTTCAGCCGCATTAAAACCGTAAAAATTACGCTCACCACTTAAGGTTGACTGTAATTGGGTTGCGCGGTTTTTGTCATGGCGCGAGGTCATTTTAGCTTGCCAATATTGCCAGCGAGAATCGACCTTACCTTGATCGCTCAATAACGCTAAATACTTTTCTACTGTGCTGAAATCTTGCTCTCGAATAGCCCAACGTAAGCGCATTTCGTATAAATCGTCCGATTTCAGTAATGGCAGCATGGTATCAATATGCGCCACCAGTTTGGCGTCTTGCTTAATCAGCGCTCGGCGGACTAAATAGCGATTGAGCTGGCGCGCTTCAAGGTCGCTGAAGCGGTTGGCTTTTTGATATTTAACATACAATTTAATCGCTTGATGTAAATCCTTTTGCGCTAGCTTACGTAAGCCGGCATCAACAATATCGCCCACTATGGGTTTAGAGCTGGAAAACTTGTTCATGTGACGCAAAATATTAGGGTCGCGATAAACCGATAATAGTAGTTTGGCTTCATTATCGTGTTGGGTGACTTTTTGCGATAAATAACTCAGCAAACTGGATTGACTAGCATTAAAGCTGAGCAACATCCGCGCCCAAATGAGCTCCTGGGTGCGATAGCCCGCTTTAGTCCATTGGTTTATCACCGCATCGCATTCATTGGGACGTGAATAGCCATGAACCCATAAACGTTCTATGCCTTTGTAAGCCATGGTTTCGTTACCAGCATCAAGTTGAGCCTGGTAGTAATAACACTGTAAGCGCACATCGTTAGGAGTGTCTGGCGCTATCACTAGAAAGTCTTGCCAACGCTGTTTTTTACCGGCATTGAGCAGGTAGCGATAACGCGCATTGTTATAAAGTGGCGTGGTATCAAATTGGTTGATGGCATTGAGCGCTTTGTCGCCAGGAGATTGCACTATGCTGTCGATTTTTGCGTGGTAATCAAGGTAAACCGTTAATGGATAGTCGCCAAGTTGGTTGCGTAGGGCTTGATACTTGTCGAGCTGTTTTTTATCCAGAGCTTGGCGAGCATCAAGATAGCGTTGCTGTTGTGAAGTCAGCGCATTAGCTTGGCTAATAAAGGCCAATGATGTACTAAGTAATAATGCGCCTGTAATTAAAGTGTTCGCCCAAGTTTTACGCATTTAAATGACAATCTCCGCCTCTGTATTTCGTTTGCTATCAGTATGTGTTTGATAAATGATTGCTAATAAGTGTTGCTGTAAATAAATATGTTACGGCTTGAGTGACTATTAACCTTGTTGCTTAAATAAAGATTAATCATCACTCATTTTATCGATTAACTATTACTGGCGTGCTTTTCGACTGACTCATCAAGTGCACGGTTGAGCAATTGTTTATCTAACTGCTTACTGGTGTCTACGCCTAATTGCTGCATGTAATGCGCTTGTCTAATGACGTTACCTTTGCCCGAAGACAATTTTGCCATGGCACTTTGATAGCTTTTATCTGCCGTATCTAGGGCGCGCCCGAGTTTTTCCATGTCTTCAAGATAGCCGCATAATTTGTCGTAAATACGACTTGCTTGTTTGGCGATATTTTGGGCATTTTGATTTTGGTACTCATAACGCCATATATTATTGATAGTACGCAAAGCCACTAATAAATTAGTCGGACTCACCAGCATAATATTTTGCTCTAAAGCGAAATTAACCAAGCTCGGGTCGTATTCAATGGCCAGTAAAAATGCCGGCTCAATAGGAATAAACATTAGCACATAGTCCAGGCTCTTAAGGCCATGCAACTTATGATAATCTTTTTGACTAAGGCCTTTAATATGCTGCCTAATCGATAATGCATGTTCTTTTATGGCTTGGTCGCGAATAACTTTGTCTTCGCTATTAAAATAACGTTCGTAGCTGACGAGCGACATTTTTGCATCGATTACTACGTCTTTTTGCTCGGGTAAATGCACAATTACATCGGGCTTAAAACGTTTGCCGTTATCGTCTTTTAAATCTTGTTGGGTTTGGTACTCATGGCCTTCGCGTAAACCACTTTCTTGTAGTACGCGCTCTAAAATAACTTCGCCCCAATTACCTTGCTGCTTGTTGTCACCTTTAAGCGCTTTGGTCAGGTTAATGGCGTCTTGGCTCATTTTTAAGTTGAGATCGCGCAAATTATCTAATTGATGTTTCAATGCGCTACGTTCAGATTGCTCATGAGTATACGACTCTTGAATTTGACGTCTGAAACCTTCTAATTGTTGTTTCAGTGGCCCGAGAACACCGTCAATTTGCGAGACATTTTGTTGTTTAAAGCTTTCACTGCGTTCTTCAAAAATCCGATTAGCCAGGTTTTCAAATTGCAGTTTAAGGCGTTCTTCAGCAGACTCGAGAAGCACGATTTTATCTTGTAATGACTTTTGCTCAGTTTCTGCTTTGACCAAAATCGTTTGTTGCACCGCGTTTGACTTGGCTAAGTTGAGCTGCGATTCCATTAAACGATGTTGCGTGTCGACCATTTGTTGCTCGACGAGGTTAACCCTGTCTGCTTTGGTTTCTGCGCTGGAAAGTTGGCCAATCAAATCTTCTATCTTGCTTTGCAGATGATTGCTGTGATCGATTTTATCATCGAGATTATCTTGTAATCTCGACATTTCTATTTGAACTTCGTTGAGCTGTTGAAGTGTTTGTTGTTCATGTTGAAGTTTAAGCTGCTCCCATCGTTTACGAGTTAATCGTTGATTGATTAGGGCGCCAATTAAAAAGGCAACAAACGCGACAGCAATCACAGCTGCAATTTGAGGAGGAGTTAACGACACTGCAAAAGGCATAACAAAAACCGATAGAAAATAATGGTTAAGGGTCGCACGGCTAATAAGCAGCTGCAAGGGGTAAACTAAGGATTTAATGAAATATTGTTGTTAATGATTAAATTTAAATCTACTCGCAATATTGGTGCGTACAGACAACTATGATGACATGCTCAGTGTGCTATTTTGCGAATAGATAAAGGTTAGCGGTTTTTTAGTTGTTTTTAACCATCAGCTGAAATAAAAATAGCTTTTTACCTGTCTATTGAGAGACGTAAGGCAGATTATAGTGACACTTGGCTGTCGACAAATATTTTAACGAGGTGATTTATGACCGGTAAAAAACGTTTTACTCAAGGCATACAAAAACGTGCTTCTTGGCATATTCCTGATAACCAAGTTACGCCTGAGTCGGTATTTAATGATCGTCGTAACATTATTAAAGCCTTAGGGTTAGGTGCATTAGGAGCGAGTTTACCTGGTCAGGTTCAAGCCGGTATTTTTGATTTGTTTGGCGAGCAAAAAGCACAAAATCCTTTTGTCACTCAAGGATTGCAATACGCCACACCTGCCAAATTTGTGTTACCTAATCCTAAAACCCCTGAAGACAAGGTGACTCGTCACAATAATTTCTATGAGTTTGGTACCAACAAATCGGACCCAGTTGATAATGCCCAAGGGTTTAAGGTTGATCCATGGACGCTAACCATCGATGGTTTAGTCGATAAACCGATTACCCTAGATTTACATGAGCTGACAACCCGTTTTGCCCTTGAAGAACGCACTTATCGCTTACGCTGTGTTGAAGCTTGGTCGATGGTGGTTCCGTGGGTCGGTTTTTCGTTAGCTAGCTTACTTAAACAAGCAGGCGTGCAAAGTAATGCGACTCACATTGCTTTTGAAACCCTGTTTGACCCGGACCAAATGCCTGGGCAAAAGAGTCGCTTAATGGGTGGTGGGATCCATTATCCGTATGTTGAGGGTTTAACGGTTGCCGAGGCAATGAATGATTTATCGTTTTTAGCCGTAGGCTTATACGGTAAAACCTTGCCGCCACAAAATGGTGCCCCAATCCGCTTAGTCGTGCCTTGGAAATATGGCTTTAAAAGTATTAAGTCTATTGTGCGTATTCGGGTGATGGATAAACAGCCTCCGACAAGCTGGAACCAATTGGCCTCGAGTGAGTATGGTTTTTACGCCAATGTAAACCCAGAAGTTGACCATCCTCGTTGGTCGCAAGCATCTGAGCGAAGTATTGGTGAAGGCGGCTTATTTTCTGCTAAACGTATTCCTACGCAAATGTTCAATGGTTATGGCGATTCAGTGGCCGATTTATACAAAAATATCGATTTGAGGAAGTTTTACTAATGCGGATAAGCCCTCGAGGTCTGTTTTGGTTAAAGGTGTTGTTGCATATTAGCTTTTTATTGCCAGCCTTTTATCTCGTGGCGCTAGTGTTAACTGACAATGCGGGCGGCGATCCGGTGCAGTATATTATTCACTATACCGGCATGGGCGCGATCAATAGCCTGTTAGTGACGTTGCTTATTTCGCCCATCGCCAAGCGTTTTAAAATAGCAGCGCTGATACAAACTCGTCGATTAGTGGGCTTGTATGTGTGCGCCTATGCGTTGCTGCACATCAGTGCATTTATTAGCTTAGATTTGTTGTTTGCGTGGGGATTATTGTTTGAAGAGGTCATAAAGCGGCCTTATATTTTAGTTGGCGCGGCGACCTTGATTATCATTTTATTACTGGCGATAACCTCTCCGAACCGGATTAAACGCAGTATGGGTAAACGCTGGCAATCATTGCACAATTGGATTTATCTGGCTGCAATATTGGCACCTATCCACTTTTATTGGTCGGTAAAGTCTGAAATTATTGAACCTAGCATTTATATTGCGCTATTTGCGGTGCTATTGTTTTACCGCAAAGACAGTATTTATAAATGGTTGAAGCCGAAAAAATAACCCAAACTATGGCTAACGCCTCAATCTTTGATTGAGGCCGTTGGTTGAAAATGCCGCAAACACGGTAAATATCATCACTGATATCATGATAATGGCCAATCTTAACCAAGGCTGTTCGAGTGCAATGCGCATATCGATGAAATTGAACGTGGTTACCGCCCACACAAATACCACGCTGATCAGTAACCCCAGTTTGAGTAATGTACGCACAAATGAATGTCTAATGAACATCAACAATGGTAAACAAATGGCGATAATAGCCATTATATGCTGATCGAATCGTAAGAAATGTGCGCCCAATAATAGGTAAGCCAAGCTAATAATGGTTACTCGCCACCACATACCCATTCTCCTCAATAACGTGCGATAACAAATGTCATCAGTAACGTAGTCAATAACATCATTGCCAGTATTACTAGCGTATTAATTGACCTTGACTGACGCAGCATAACGTTAAATGGGGGCCGAATCTTGATTGTGGTTCACATATTACTTAATTACATCTGCTTAGAATATTAACGACTATCAAACCGATCTTTGTTCCGCTAACGGCGTTGCGCCTTGTTAGCAAAACAAATGACCTTTATTTTGCAGCTTCTAAAGCGGCAATTTTAGCCCAAACCTGTTCTGATTCAGCCGTGAGTAATGAATAGGTTTTAATATCGCCTTTACGCTGGGCTTGCATGGCTTGTTCGAGTATTAAATCATAGCTTTTACGTAATTTTTTGACTGGGTCTGGCTTTAAAAATGAAAACATTGTGTAACCCTTAGTAATGATTATTTGCATATGGTACGAGTGCTGTGGGATTTCAGCCCAATATCATTCACGCTCTTTTCCACTATGTCCCTCGTTATGCACATCGTATTACTGAGGATACAGCGAGTTATTGCTCAAAGGATATTGTGGTTGGCCTTATGGATATTGATTCATTTTCACTATAAAAACAAATCATTACCGTGCTGGTAATGAACGGCATCGAAAGATTAGTGCTGCTAAATTATCGTTAGAGTTACTAACTCTGAGGTTAAAATAGAAATCGTTTCAGTGATAAATTGTTATTAATTATCAATGTGATAGATTCTCTATCACTCACACTTTCAAAAACCTATTGCCGATAGGTTTTTAGTTTGACATACTATTGCGTACTTTGTTAAGAGAACTTTGTAATGCAATTAGGCGATCTAGAAAAGTTAGTACTTCAATTCCTTTGGTCTGAAAAAGAAGCCGATGCGAAGCGTGTTCATATTGCAGTTGGGATGAGTCGTGGTAACTCGTTAAACACGATTCAAACTACATTAGATCGATTATTTAAGAAGAGTCTGTTAAGCCGAACTAAGCAGGGGCATGCACATTTGTATACCGCTATAGTCGATCGTGAATCGCTCATCGCCACGTTAATTACAGATGTTACAGCCGATTTTATCGAAGATGGCGAGCATAGTCTTATTGCTGCTTTTGCTTCCTCGTCAGCCAATCTCGATGATGCTCAATTTGAAGCGTTGGAAAAACTTATCGAACAGCAACGCCAGTTACGTAGCAGGAAAATATAAGATGCTAGAGGGTAACGAGGCTATTTTGTTGAATTTAATGAGTGTTGCAATAACGGCTTTCGTTATCGTGACGATATTAATATCTGCCATTATCCCGTTGATTAAAAATAACCTCAATTCATTTGGTTTTATTGCTCGAAATCGAACGTTATGGCTATTAGCAACCGCGCCTTGGTGGATAGCTTTATGTTGCGTTGTCATATTTTTTCCACGTCAAGATACTAATAATGTAATCGCTTTGATGGAAAAAATTGCTCATTGGCACCATATTGATGTGTTCAAGTTTACAAGCTGGCATGGCTTAACGTTGGTTGTTGCAGCCCTCATATTGGCTGTGATGGTTAACCTTGCGTTTGTTCAAATTCGTCGACACTCAATCGCGATGCACAACCTTTTTAAATTTTCAGATGTGCAACCTATAAGTTGTGATAATAATCAGACTATTTTTTCTATTGCATCAAGCATTCCAGCAGCTTTTACAATTGGCTTGATCAAGCCTAGGGTTTATCTTACCACTGGATTACTTCAACAACTTGAACCATTGGCTCTGGATATCATTATCCAACATGAATTAGCACATGTACGTGCAAGAGATCCTCTATTTAAAAGTATTTACTCTTTTTTCTGTCTGCTTTATCCAAAGCCAATTCGGCGCATTTTACAACAGCATTTTACTTTGCTCACAGAACAACAAGCAGACTCCGCCGTAACGGGTTATCACGATAACCTTGATGTGGCACAAACATTAATTTCAGTCGCCAAGAAACAACGTCAGTTTCCTCATCGTTGTGAGGGGAGTGTGGTTAGTCATTTTAGTCATGATCAAATTACTTTGCGGGTACAAAAGCTTCTATCACCACAGAGCCAAATATCCGAACTTACTCTGGTATTTACGGGACTGTGTTTTCTAACTGCAATGCTGTTTACGGTATTAATGGTAGATGGTTTTCACCATCTAATTGAAACTTATTTCATCCATTAAATCAGACTATGAATCAATCAATTCGTTAGAACCGTAAAAGTAAAAAACCGATGACCAACTGATTTATTTGTTTTGCTTACCACACTCCACTATATCGAATGTTACATACCCATAAGGAAGTTATTTTGACTGAAACAGACACTTTGGAGCCATCCAATGCTAAGTAAATTATCAAGCTATTGCTTGTTCGCAATCCTCATTGGTTGTGCTTTTATCAGTATCGACGTATTTGCCCATGGGGTTGATGACAACACTCGAGCTTTTTTAGAACAAAATAGTGGCGTGCAGTTTGTACCTTTTCTCTACATTGGTGCTAAGCACATGATTACCGGCTATGACCACTTATTATTTCTGGTTGGTGTTATCTTTTTCTTATATAGAAGCCGGGATGTTTTCTTATATGTCACGATGTTCACTATTGGCCATAGCACTACCTTACTACTTGGTGTTTTAGGTGATATTCAAGTTAATGCCTACCTCGTTGATGCGATTATTGGTTTATCTGTCGTGTACAAAGGATTTGATAACTTAGGCGGCTTTAAGCGTTGCTTTAATTGGCAGCCTAATACCCAATGGGCAGTATTAATTTTCGGATTGTTTCATGGTTTAGGTTTAGCGACTAAGTTGCAGGAGTTCAATTTACCAAAAGAAGGCCTTTTTACCAATTTAGTGGCCTTTAATATTGGGGTAGAACTGGGTCAATTTGCTGCGCTAGTGGTTATTTTGATTGTCATTAATGTATGGCGAAAATGGCCTTCATTTCAGCGTTTTTCTACGCTTACAAACACACTACTAATGAGCGCGGGTGTCATGTTGATTGTGTATCAACTGACTGGCTACGTAATTAACAAATAAAAAGAGATAAATATGCAACATACAGTCAGCAGCAGTACGTTAATTAAAGCCGCTCTATCGGCGATTGTCGTAGCAGGCATTGTTTTAGTTACGCTAATTTTACCCGCCGAATACAACATCGATCCGACTGGGATTGGACAAAAAATAGGTGTCACAGTATTAGCGCAAGCGGCAGAACCAGAAGTGCAACAAAGCGCTCCTGCCGAAGGCTCTAATGAGTTTCAAACGATAGAAGTGATGGTACCTGCAGGGCGTGGAATAGAATATAAATTCGACATGCAACAATTTGAAAAAATGACCTATGAATGGATAACAGATGGGACGGCTTTATTTGTTGACCTCCATGGTGAGCCAAAGGGAGATACCTCAGGATATTACGAAAGTTATGTCATCGCGACGTCGGCTGATATGAAAGGTAGTTTTACGGCACCTTTTGCTGGTTCCCACGGATGGTATTGGAAAAATAAGTCTAATCAACCGGTAGCAGTACAGTTATTGGTAAAAGGACAATACAAAGTCATCGGTTTAAAATAATCGGTTGAAAATGATCGGTTTAAAATGATCGATTTAAAATAATAAGGGGAAATTTATGAGAATATTACTTTTTACCATGGTGCTTTTGAGCAGCTTTATCAGCAGTTATTCGCTGGCACATTCAAGCCATGGCCATATGAATGATAATGCTGTCATCAGTGTTGTCATCAAGTCTGCAAAACAAATGACATTTAAGGACTTCGGCTATGCGGTTGGTCAGCTTCCGGTATCATGGAAAAATATTACCGTTGCAGATGTAACGGTCTTTAGCGTTACAGGAGGCGTTTATATTGTGAGTGCCACTAATACAGAAGATAAAAAGACGTTATATTTTCAA
Source organism: Shewanella sp. TB7-MNA-CIBAN-0143 (assembly GCF_040310065.1). Taxonomy (NCBI): domain Bacteria; kingdom Pseudomonadati; phylum Pseudomonadota; class Gammaproteobacteria; order Alteromonadales; family Shewanellaceae; genus Shewanella; species Shewanella sp. TB7-MNA-CIBAN-0143. The sequence continues at coordinate 98,765 of NZ_JBEOPL010000002.1, read as the reverse complement.
ATTGCTGACGATGGTGAAGTCATGGCTGTATCTGAAAGTAACACTTTTAAATAATTGATAAATAGTTTTGGACACAAACTTAATGTGTCCAAAACTAACGTTGATTCAAAAACAAAACAAGCACTAGCTAAATTATTTCTCACGCCCAATATACTGATATAAAAACGATTTACTTGTTCTCTTATTCGCACTTCATTTGACGTTGTAACATCATATTCTACAATCTGAAGATTAGAATTCTCGGTTCATTTTTTCAAAACTCTTGGTCAGAACATCTATCGAATTTTGATCTAAATGACGAGTAATATCTTCTGTCAGTTGTATATGCATGCGATTGTGGTGCTTATGGAGCGCAATGCCTTCGCTTGTTAATCCAACTAATATTGAACGTCTATCGTCTTCATGTGGAGAGCGAGTAATGAGTCCAAAATTTACCAGCCTCTCTACCTGAACCGTTAAGGTGCCAGTGGTAATTGCAAGCCTATCTGCTAGCTCTTTCATTCTCATGGAACCGTGAGAGCCTAACACCTCAATGGTGTGCACTTGTGCCAGTGAATAACCGGTATCTTTAACGACAGACTGCTCCCAAGAAGACAGTTTGTCGTAAAACTCTATGATTAAATTATTCAAAGAATGCATAAAGGGCCTTAGCAGTAATTCACTTCGATAGTTAAGTGGCTTAGCTTATCAAACTTATTCAATAAGTGTTTAAATGATTCAACGTTGGTATCTGTGGATGTGCAGATTGCGATAGAGGCAGAATAATGATCTGCACTAATTCTCCAAATATGAATATCGGTGACCTTGGTTTGTTCATCATCAATAGTATTAACAATGTCTAATTGATAATCTTCGTCGATATTTTCATCTAATAGAATAGGACTCGTTTGCTTCATTAAACCTAGAGCCCATTTAGTAATCACCACCGCACCAACGATCCCCATGATAGGATCTAACCAATACCATCCAAGGAATTTTCCTACCAAAAGTGCACAAATTGCTAACACCGATGTTAATGCGTCAGCGAGTACGTGGAAGTAAGCTGCCTTCAGATTGTGGTCGTTACCACTATGGTGCTCGTGGTCATCATGTTCATGGCTATGAAGTTTGTGGTCATCATGCTCGTGGCTATGACGCTCGTGGTCATCATGTTCATGGCTATGAAGTTTGTGGTCATCATGCTCGTGGCTATGAAGTTTGTGGTCATCATGCTCGTGGCTATGAAGTTTGTGGTCATCATGTTCGTGGCTATGATGCTCGATACTATGACGCTCGTGGTCATCATGTTCATGGCTATGAAGTTTGTGGTCATCATGCTTATGACTATGATGTTTATGGTCACCGTGGTCATGGCCGTGATGTTCATGACCCAATATAAACATACTGGCTATGTTGACGACTAGACCTACGATAGCCACAAGAATTGATTGGTTAAATTGGATCTCAATAGGTGACCATAAACGGTGTAGAGATTCAACCAGCATAATAATAGCGACAATGGCTAATGCGATAGCACTTGTATATCCACCGAGAACGCCGACTTTGCCTACGCCAAAAGAGAATCGGTCACTATTAGCATGCTTTTTTGCATAGCTATAGGTGAATAGCGTAATACAAAAAGCGGCTGCGTGAGTCCCCATATGCCAACCATCAGCGAGCAGAGCCATAGAGCCATATATCGTCCCCGCTATCACTTCGATGGCCATAGTGATGACTGTGATAACAAGCACATACCAAGTACGTTTGACATTTTGCTCGTTAACGGAGGTGAAATTGTGTTGGTGGATATATTTTTCGGCAATTTTATTCATAAGAAAATAGTTTGATTATCAAGTAATTCTCGATGTTATATTGTTTGATAGTCAAAGTATATAGGTTGGTTATCAATTTTAAGCATTCAAAAAGCTGATTTGAGAGTCTTGTTTCGGATTATCTTTTTGATTAATAATAGCATTGCAGTTTTTTCAGGGGAGGGAGTAAGATTGCAAGAGATAAAGCTAGAAGTGTTTTACTGTGAAACGTTAGCATTACGAGGATTTGTTGAAAAGTTATGGTTATAAACACAAGAATACTTTCTTTGGCATTTACATTGTCTATGATTTGCTCTTGCTCTACGACTCCACCAATTGTTGTTCATAACGAATACGGTGAGATGTCAGCTGACAACGAACTGTTTCGAAAAGAAGCGAGTGATTGTGCGTTAGAAGCTAGGCAAGGTGTTAGTAGTGCAACATTAAATGAAAACTCAGAAGAGCTTGAAGTCGCTTTTGCTAGTATTCAACTTTTATCTTTTTTTAGCGCAAACGCTTCATGTATAAAATCAAAAGGTTGGCGTATTAAAGAGTAATATTAATACGAGACTATGGCGTCAATAGTTAATTTAAGATTTTGGCGCTTCCCATAAAACACCATCTCTTAGCATCGAATTTAAGCTAATAACCATCTTTTTGATGTAGGCAATAATAGCCACTTTGTTTGGTTTTTCTGCAACAACTAATCTTTGATAAGTCCCTTTGGAAACGAGGTTAGATTGTATCGCTGACATCATGTCATCGATTTGTTTATTTGTGTAACCCTGTTCGACCATCAGCTTGGCATATTCTAATTTTTGCAGAGGGCTGACAGTGACTTTCATTTTTCTAATCATGATAAATACCTTTAAGATTTTGCTTATTTTAAGCTATAAATCTCTACAGTTTCATTAGACCATTACATACATACATACAGACGGCTGTTAATCATAACTGCATCACACCTGCGACCGTGCAAACAAGTAGCCAACACCGCGCACAGTAATAACACGACGAGGCTGTTTAGGGTCGGTTTCAATCTCGGCGCGTAACCTAGATATATGCACGTCGATAGAACGGTCGAAGGCTTCCAAATCTGACCCTTGAAGTCCATTCATGAGTTGGTCGCGGGTTAATACTCGCCCTACGCCGTCTGCAAGTATCGAAAGAAGTTGGAACTGATAGGAGGTAAGGTCGCAGCGTTTGCCGTCTATCCGTGCCTCCATAGCATCCTTGTCGACTTCTAGTGCGCCAAAGCGAACGACATTGACGGTTTGCGAATGTGTACCTCGGCGCAATATGGCACGTAGCCGAGCGAGCAATTCTCGCGGTTCAAATGGTTTGGGCAAATAATCGTCAGCCCCCATTTCTAACCCCAACACACGATCAAGCGGGTCGCCCTTTGCAGTGAGCATTAAAATGGGAATGGCTTCGGTTGCCCTGAGTGTTCGGCATACTTCCAAACCATCAATATCAGGCAACATTAAATCAAGAATTGCCGCTCGAAAATTTCCTTGTTGCTGCAAAGCTAATCCAGAAGAACCATCTATTGCAGACGTGACAGAGTACCCCTCTTTCTCAAGATACTCTTTGATCATTGCTGCGAGACGTTCATCGTCGTCGATTAGCAAAATGTTGTCAGTCGTTTTGGTCATAGGCATGCCCATATTATGCCACATTTTTTAAAACTCTCTAGCTTTACATTACTTTACGTCGCAGAAAAATCAGAGCACTGCAGTCGTGTTGTTATGACGATAGACAAGTGGGGCAACTGCCAATACCGCGATGTGCGGCCACACAAACACTATTAAGTGAGAAAGTGCGAAGTGCTGTTGGGGATTCATTCCCAATAGGTATTAAGATTAATTCCACCGATCAATTAGAAGGTGGTTTAACGCAGGAAGATCCATTAGCCGCTATCCGAATATTTGATCAAACTTCATTAGACTTGATAGAAATAAGCGGTGGATCTTATTTCCCCGGAGCAAAATATAGCTCTGATTCATCTACAAAAGACCCTTATTTTGCAGAATTTGCAGCCACAGCAAAACGCGTAACAAATGTGCCTATAGCCGTTACTGGAGGGTTTAAAACCTATACTCAGGCATTAAAAGTAATAGAATGTGGCGCTGTTGATTTTGTTGGATTAGCGCGTGCGTTAGTTATAGCCCCTGAACTTGCGAAAGACTGGTTAATTGGGACGGCAACTGACCCTAGTTTTCCTCGATTAAAGGCGTCACCTCAAGGTGGAATAACGGCTTGGTTTACCATGCTGTTAACCGCGATAGCTAATGATAGCGAGGAAAGTTTTGAGCTTGAATTATTACCTGCACTGCATCTTTATGAAGAGCTTGATGACGCTCGTTGTGATAAATGGATGCAAAAATTTGAGATTAAATAATAGTTAATTAATTTACATTATTGATATTGATACATTTTCATCACGTAATATAAATGACGCTTTTAATGGTTTGATAAGTCGCCGAGATAGGTGTTTCTCAGACGCTCAAACTACTTACCCTAACGGTTACCGACAATGTTATCGACAATGTTACCGACAATGTTATCGGTATTGAGCCAGGCAATTTGTTCGATAATTCGTTAGGGAGTTAGATAATTAGTTAGATTATTTGTTATAAAAATTCGTTAAAGAATAAATTCTAAAGCCTGATTATGCAGAACATTGTTCCAGTTGAGCCTTTTTCTTATTCATTTGCAGATAACTTAACAGCCACATCATTAAGCCGCCGGCAAATAACACTGCCGCTACATAACCTGTCTCGTTAGGCATTGCGCCTTGTGCGATAAACATGCCGCCCACCCAAGGACCGATAGCATTGGCGGTGTTAAATGAACATTGTACTAATGCCCCTATCATCGCGTGACCATTTGGCGATACGTCCATCAGTAAGGTTTGAATCAGTGTCGCTAAACCCACACTGCAGCCAATAAAGAAAATTACCGCATACAATAGCCAAATATTATGGCTGGCACTGACGTAAGCAAGCGAAAATATAATCGTACACACTAAGGCAATACCAGTGGTTTTTAAGGCTGCGCGATCGGCTGCTTTGCCTAATACGTAATTGCCTAAGGTACAACCAATGCCAAACATTACCATCGCGATTGAAATGGTGTATGCCGGCGTTTCCGTCACCACTAAAATGGTATCGGCGATGTAAGTGTAAATACAAAATACACCACCAAAACCAATAATCACAATGCCAAGAATTGACCAGACCAACTTATTCTTTAATACGCTAAACTCATTGATTAAATTTGATGGTTGGTTGTTTTCAATTTTAGGGAACACCACATATACGCACACTAATGCAATTAAGGCGAGGACAGATGCACCCGCTAAACAATAGCGCCAGCTTAAGTTTTGGCCGACTAAAGTGACAATGGGAACCCCTACAATGGTGGCTATGGTTAGGCCCATAAACACTTTAGACATGTAACTTGCACGTTTATTTTGAGGAGCAATATCGGCAGCCAATAAAATAGCGGCACCAAAATAAGCGCCATGGGGTAGGCCACTTAAAAAGCGAAATACAATAAGCTGTTCAAGTGAGGTTGCCATGGCACTTAAGCCATTAGAGATAAACATTAATGTCAGAAATATTGCCAAGGCATGGCGTTTTTTCATGTTGGCTGTGGTCAGCATTAAAATAGGGGCGCCGACAACAACGCCTATCGCGTAAGCACTAATCGCATAACCACTTTGTGACGGTGTTGAGGAAAATGTCTCACTAATTAATGGCAGCATTGGCATCATTGAAAACTCTGATAATCCCAATATAAATGTGCCTAAGGCTAACACTAACAAAATGGCGGTAGTATTCAGTTGGCTTGGTAATGCTGCAGCCGGTGTCATAAAAAATCCTAGTGGTGATAATAAAATACGGTGAATTTAACAATTGATGTCGGGCTAAACCACTGAGCTAAGCCCGTTTGTGCATGACAAAAACTAACGTGCTAATTACGGCATATTAGTCTTGCCAGCGCTGCTTAATGTATAAAATACTGGGTAAAGATTGCTGAAATAATGTCACTAATTGCGGGTCAAAATGTATGCCGCTTTGGTCATGTAAAAATGCCATGGCTTTGTCGACAGTCCATGCTTCTTTGTAAGGGCGTTTACTGGTGAGAGCATCAAATACGTCGGCAATTGCCACAATACGTCCTTCAATAGGAATATTTTCACCTTTAAGTCCATGAGGGTAGCCGCTGCCATCCCACTTTTCGTGGTGAGTCATGGCGACGACTTTGGCTAAGGCGATCAAATCTGAATCTGATTCACCTAGAATTTCGGCGCCGATTTCAGGGTGCTTTTTCATGATGGCAAATTCTTCATCGGTGAGCTTACCCGGTTTAAGCATAATGCTGTCGGGAATACCAATTTTACCAATATCGTGCATTGGTGCTGCATGGAGTAAATTGTCGGCGGCCGATTTTGATAAACCATAGGCGAGGGCAATGATTTTAGAAAAATGGCTCATGCGCATCACATGCATACCGGTTTCGTTGTCTTTGTATTCTGATGCTCGGCCCAAGCGTTGAATGACTTGTAAACGAGTACGGCGCAAATCGTCTGCCTGCACTAAAGACAAATGAGTACGAACACGTGCTTTAACCACCGCTGGGGACACGGGTTTAGTGATGTAGTCTACCGCGCCAACATCAAAGCCTTTGGCTTCATCTACTTCGTCACTTAACGCCGTAACAAAAATGACCGGTACTGCTTTGGTGCGTTGCTCTGTTTTTAGTTGCTGACAGACTTCAAAACCAGTCATACCTGGCATCATCACGTCGAGTAAAATCAAATCAGGCAGGTCGCGTTCAATTAAACGCAGAGCTTCTTCGCCACTTTTAGCAAATATCAGCCTGTACTGATCCTCAAGCATTTTCTTTAATACTCTGAGGTTAGCGGGCTCGTCGTCGACAACTAAAATTGTCGGCATACGGTCTTGGTTGTTATATATCATTCAATTCAGTCTTTTTACTGTGCAGTAACATCGGACTCAAGAGTATTGAGTTGTGTTATTGCTTGTTCGAATTCAAAGTCGTCTAGAGCATGTTGTATGTTGATACATTGCTGTCGGTATGCCGCCGGAGTGGCTGCAATTAGTGTATCGACATCGTGTTCATTGTATTGATTTTCTTTTGCAGCTAAGCGAATAAGGTTAATGATTTGGATGAACTCATCGACGCTCATAGGAGCTTTTTCTGCGGCTTTATCTGGGTGTTGACTGATATCTTGAGTGCTAAGATAGGCTGCGATGCGCGCAAAAGCCTGTTCAATCTTTGGCAACAAGGTCAGTAATTCTGTGCTGGATTTTGTCATGGCTGAGCGTTCAGCATCGCTAAATAACCGTGTCAGTTGCATTAGAGCTAAATTGCCAGACAGCCCTTTGAGTCCATGCAGTTGTTGACTAATAGCTGGCCAGTCGGCAGTTTGTATTAATTGTTTAAGCTGTTGGTTGCTATCGTGTTGTTTAGTCATAAATAGGCTGATTTCTTTCACGAGAGTCATTTGATCTCCCCACATCGAAGCGCCTTTTTTCTCATTAACCACTTGCCTGTTGTCGATATCAACAGCGGGGTTATCGACGGCCACATTGCTTTGTTCAAGTTTCAATACATGGGCAATTTCATGATTAAGCAGCATCATATCGATAGGTTTGTTGGCAAAACCATCCATGCCGGCATCCAAGGCTGCTTTTTTGTCTTCAGGCAATACGCTGGCCGTTAATGCAATAATTGGCATATGCGGTAACTGTTCATTTTGCTCTTGTTCACGACGAGTACGCGAGGCGGTTAATCCGTCCATGATAGGCATTTGCACGTCCATCAATACAATATCAATTTTGTCGCTGCGCATCCGCAGTAGGGCTTGTTTACCGTCGCGGGCAGTAATGATGCTATGACCTTGGCGCTTCATCATAATGGTGAGCAAATCAATATTTTGCTGAATGTCATCAACAATCAAAATGGCCAATGGTTTAATGTGACTATTTGTTAACGGGGTCAACGTGCTGTTGATGTGTTTGGGCGCGGTTAATGGCAAGGCAAAACCAAAACAACTGCCTTGGCCAAATGTGCTTTTGGCGGTAATTTTGCCACCCATTAATTCAACCAATTGTTTGCTGATGGTCGTACCAAGACCTGTGCCACCAAAACGACGATTCATGCTGGCATCTGCTTGAGCGAAGGCATCAAACACTAAGGTTAATTGTTCTGGCGTCATGCCAATACCGGTATCGTTAATGGCAAATTCAATGCAACCGCTTGGTTTAACGCTCACATCGATACTGACACCCCCTTCGGCGGTAAATTTAATCGCATTGCCAATTAAATTAGTCAATACCTGACGAATTCGGTCTGGAGCACCATGATAGGACATTGCCACATCTGCTGATACATTCACATTTAAGAACAGACCTTTAGAGCTAGCTTGTAACCATAAAGTCGATACCACCGAATCAATTTCTTCAATAACAGAGAAATCGCGTAATTCGAGATCGAACTTGCCTTTATCTAACTTAGCACTATCGAGAACATCGTTTAATAGGTGCAATAAAGACTTAGCAGACTGATTAATGGTACGTAAATGCTTTTGCTGTTCAGCGGGTAGCGAATCGTCGAGTAAAATGTCGCTAAAGCCAATAATGGCGTTCATTGGGGTGCGAATTTCGTGGCTCATGTTCGCTAGGAATGCCGAACGAGCTGATGCTGCTTGTTCCGCTTTGTCTTTGGCAATTAATAAAGATTGCTCCATTTCTTTGCGATCGGTGATGTCCATAATAAAGCCGTCGAGCCATTTATCTTGTACATCTATCCCGTCAACATGAGCACCATAACCGAGCAACCAGCGAATATCGCCGTTGGCATTATAGATACGGTATTCCAGCTTAAACACTTGCTCTGTGACGACTTGATTACCTATTTGCTCAAGGTCATCTGGGTGTACGTGTTGGTAAAAATGACGTTTTGGTGTTGCGCCTATATAGTCGCTTGCTGGATAACCGGTGATCTTTTCAACCGCGTCGCTAATAAATACCATTGGCCAGTTTTCAGTATTTAAACAGCGATAGGCGATACCGGGAATATTGGCGATAAGTGAGCGAAACTGGGCTTCGCTTTTAATTAGTGCACGTTGCATTTCAATACGGTGACGTAAGTCGCTTATGTACATCACAAACAGGCTTTTACCTTCAATACATGCATGACCAATAGATACCCTAACCGGAATGACCGTACCGTTAACATGTAGCGCTTCTACATCGCGGCCAGTACTTTTTTGCTGCGCTATGTTGTGGTTAAAAAAACTGTCTAAACGGGCGTTAAATTCTTCGATAAATGGGCCTGGTATAAAGTCACGAATATTTTGGTGACACACATCTTCAAGTCGCCAGCCCAGGAGTAATTCTACCGCTTGGTTGCCGCTTTCAATACGCCCTTTAGCGTTAAAGGTAATGATACCGTCAACGGCGGTACTAATGGTCGCGCGGTAGCGTGCTTCAGATAATTTGGCTTGGTGTAACGAGGTTTGGTATTTAATCAGCATGTTGACGCCTAACACCAATAAAATAATCACCACCGTAATCGTGGCAACGGCAATGCCTAAATACAGTGACATTTTTGTGGTTTGTTCAGAAAATTCAAATCCTGGTGGGCGGACAAAACGAGCCGCAGCCATACCGATGTAATGCATGCCGGAAATAGCGCAACCCATCACCATCGCCGCAATCGCATTTTTATGTAATTCACTTAAGGTAAAGCGACCTAGATGGTTCAAGCTAAAACGTATCCACAGTGCGACAATGGCCAAAATAATGGCAATAACTATTGATAAGCCAAAATAGAATAAGTCGTAACGTAGTAGGGGAGCCATTTCCATAGCCGCCATGCCGACGTAATGCATGGTGCCAATACCTGCACCGGTCAATATACCGCCCACCACAAACTGGCTTAGTTTTGGTTTGGCTGTTGATATGACATTTAAGGCTACCCAAGATGCGGCAATACTCGGAATAAACGATAACGCGGTTAAGCCGATGTCATAGCTCACCGGAGTGCATAAACTGAACGCTAACATGCCAATAAAATGCATCGACCACACACCGCCACCAAGTGCAATACTGCCGCAGCTGGTGAGTAAGTATCGTTTATATTTATTGAGCGTTAATACCGCTTGCGACGCGACTTGTAATGCCATAAACGAGGCGAAAACCGCGATAGCGATAGAGATGAAAACGACTATAGGTTGAAAGTCACCAACGACTAAAAGGCTTTCATCTGTAACGGAAAATAGTGTGCGAATTGTCTCAAGCATAATAATTAGATGAATGTCACTTTTAGATAAGTATAAGGAAGCTATCGGCTTGGAATTAAAAAACATCAGTATTTGTTCGATTTTTAACTAAAGCTTGCGCTAGATCAACGTTTAAATGATTTAGTGCGGGTTGTGGTTAATAGTTTTGTGTTTTTCAATTCCATTCTGTAGTTAACTTACACGATATTGTTGTAATAATGTTAATAGTTGGTGTTTAGGTGTTTAGGTGTTTAGGTGTTTAGGTATTTAGTTTGGGCTATGGTTAATTTTTCGATTTCGTCTATCGTTTCAATTATTGCTCCGGTTATCACTCCAGTTCGTCGTTCACTTTTGTTTATTGTTTTTAGGGGGCGTTAAAAAGTCGTTTTAATAAGGTTGTTTAGACATCATCATCCAACCGTTATTGACAAAAATGAATGCGTTACTGTCAATATTAGCCTTTGCTGTAAACATTACTCACCATGCCTCTTTAGTCTAATGTAGTGCTTTTTTACTTGTGAGTCAGGCCGTTAATTGGTTAGCTGGAGCATGACGAAGCACATGCAAGGAGGCTTTAATGGTCAATCAACATCAAGCACAACTACCGCTTACTCAAAGTGAATATCATGGTGTCACTTCAACGACGCTTACCGATAAAACCATTGGTCAATATTTTGATGATATTGCCAGTGCTTACCCAGACAATCTTGCGGTAGTCGTTCATCATCAACAAATCCGCTGGAATTACCGTGAGTTTCAAGCAAAGGTTGATGCGCTTGCCACCGGCTTATTAACGCTAGGTATTCAGCCCGGTGATAGAGTCGGCATTTGGTCTCCTAACAACATTGAGTGGTGTTTAACCCAATTTGCTACGGCTAAAATTGGTGCCATTATGGTGTGTATTAATCCGGCTTATCGGCCTGAAGAGCTGGAATACTCTTTGAGTAATGTGGGCTGCCGAGCGGTGATTTGTGCCGATAAATTTAAGTCCAGTGATTACTTACAGATGTTAAATGAGTTGCTGCCAGAGTTAAGCACCAGCACAGCAGGTAAGCTCAATACACTCGCACTGCCTGAACTCGAGTATGTTATTCGAATGGGCACCGACCGCACTCCCGGCATGCTCAACTTTAATGATTTGCTGCTGGAGGTTAACGACGAAGCTCAACATGTGTTGGCCACCATTGCTGACTCTCTCGATACTCATGATGCGATTAATATTCAATTTACCTCAGGTACTACAGGTAGCCCTAAAGGCGCGACGTTATCGCATCACAACATTTTAAATAACGCTTATTTAGTGGCTGACGCCATGGGCTTTACCTCAACTGACAAGTTATGCATGCCGGTTCCTTTATATCATTGCTTCGGCATGGTGTTAGGCAGTTTAGCCTGTGTTATTCATGCTTCAGCAGCTGTGTATCCCGGTGAATCTTTTGATCCTCTTACCACGTTACAAGTAATCGCAAATGAGCGCTGCACAGCTCTACATGGCGTACCAACCATGTTTATTGCCGAATTAGAACATCCACAATTTAACCAGTTTGATCTTAGCTCATTGCGCACAGGCATTATGGCGGGCGCCACATGCCCCGAAGAAGTCATGCGCCGAGTACAAGAGTTAATGTATATGAAAGAAGTGCTAATTGGTTACGGACAAACCGAATGCAGCCCGTTAAATCACATTACTGAAATTGACTCCCCAATCGAAAAACAAGTGCTCACCGTTGGCCGAGCATTGCCGCATACCGAAGTGAAAATCATCAATGAATTTGGCGACGTGGTTGCTATTGGTCAACCCGGTGAAGTGTGCAGTCGAGGTTACTGCATCATGCAAGGGTATTGGAATGATGCAGTCAAAACGGCTGCAACCATCGACAGCGCAGGCTGGTTACATTCGGGCGATATCGGCCAAATGGATGAATTAGGCTATGTGCAAATTGTTGGCCGTATAAAAGACATGATTATCCGCGGCGGTGAGAATATATATCCGCGTGAAATTGAAGAAAAACTTTATAGCCATAAGGACGTGCAGGATGCTGCCGTGTTTGGCGTGCAGAGTGACAAATACGGCGAGGAGGTATGCGCGTGGATTAAGGTCCGTGCCAATGCCGACATCACCGAAGACGATATTCGTCACTTTTTAACCGAAAAGTTTGCCTATTTTAAAGTACCGCGCTACATCAAGTTTGTTGACCAATACCCAATGACAGTGACGGGGAAAATTCAAAAATTTAAGATGCGTGAGTTGATGTATCAAGAGTTACATGAAGCCATAAATTGATATTTTGCGTGTAGTCATTAAAGCCCAGTGTTGAGTTATCGCACTGGGCTTTAATATTGATGGGCAATCTATTTGCAAGTGAAGTTGATATTACACGCACAGACAAGTAACGCATTAAATAGCAGCGTCATAAGCATTGGCATAATTGAAACAGCCTTACTTTCGATAAACAGTTTGAGTTTAGGTTTGAGTTTAGGTTTGAGTTTAGATTTGAGTTAAACACAGTTGTAAACAAATGATGTTTTCTCGATAGCATATGGTGAGTGATACCATTGCCAGCTTATATTTTTATCGGCTGAACACCTCAGCGTTAGCGCTTTTTCAGCTGGATATAATCGACCCATTGTTGGAGTTATTTTGAATAATACTAAAGGTAGTCTTTTTATGGTTGCTGCTATGGCGGCATTTTCTATTGAAGACATGCTGATTAAATCGGCAGCCGAAACCACGTCTATTGGTCTGATTTTAGCGTTATTTGGATTGGGCGGAATGTTGATTTTTATGCTGCTGACTTGGCGTAAAGGGCAAACAATTTTACACCCAGCGATATTGTCTACGCCAATACTCATCCGTGCGGTGTGCGAAGTTATTGGTCGTTTCTGTTTTGCATTGGCTATCACGCTAACGCCTTTATCAAGTGCATCGGCTATTTTGCAGGCCACTCCGTTAATCGCAATGATAGGTGCCGCTTTATTGTTTGGTGAACAGGTTGGTTTTAAACGCTGGATTGCCGTATTGATTGGTTTTTGTGGCGTGTTGATGATTATTCGCCCTGGTCTTGATGGCTTTGAAGCAACGTCTTTATTTGCAGTTGTCGCGACCTTAGGTTTTGCGGGCCGTGATTTAGCCACTCGCGCAGCTTCACCAGTGTTGTCTAATATGCAACTTGGGGTGTATGGTTTTTTTGTGCTAATTCCAGCAGGCATTGCCATACAATTATACCAAAACGAGCCATTACAACTTGGTTCCACTGCAGCAGTGCAAATTATCGGTGCAATTGTGTTCGGGGTGATGGCGTATAATGCCCTCACAATCGCTATGCGCGCGGGCGATGTATCGGTTATTTCTCCTTTTCGTTATACCCGTTTATTATTTGCTTTAGGTTTGGGGATATTTATATTTGGAGAATCGCCAGATTTAGCAACCTTACTTGGAAGCCTGCTGGTGGTATTAAGTGGCGGATATACCCTAATTCAAACCCGTAAAACAGTCTCAGCAAGTTTGATAAAAAATAGCGCATGAGCAGAGTGAATTGATTCACTCTGCGGTAAGGCATAGCAAAGTTAAACACTATAAGATTAGAGATGACCAGGTTAGAGATGACTAGGTTAGAGACTAACGATAGATAAAATGTTTCGCATAAGCTTGATGACGGATAAAAAGCGACTAACGTTAAATTAACGGTGCAAGGTTCATTTTTGTAAATCGGAGGTTTTTGATCTAAAGCTCATACTCTGTAGCGTGAAATGTCATATTTTGTTGCGTGACAACGGTAGCAAATAAAAGTGGCTACTCACTAAATACTTTCATTTATTAAACGATAAAAATCAATAACAAAGACCTAAGCTTATTTTCCGTTATACTGCCTTACCCGCTACAGCCCCATATTAAAGAGGTATCAAAAATACCATGGATATCAAAGGAACCTGCATTTCATCTACAGCAGATGAGCACGGCCCCATTTATGTTTATCAAACAAGAAACAGCCGCATTCTCAGTTTTGATGGAAAAATCTATCAAAGTTGCATGAAAATCAATGATATTAATGGATTACATCTAGGCTATACCCAAGCCATGATGGCAGGTTTATTTTTTATTCCCGCAGTAACAACAGCCACAATCATGGGGCTGGGTGCAGGTTCAATGGCTAAAATATTGCTCAGTAGCTTCGCCGATTTGAAGGTACATGCAGTTGAATACCGTGAAGCCGTCGCGAAGGCTGCGAAAGAGTTTTTTTACTTACCTGAAACTGATCGTCTTGCTATTCATATTGACGATGCGGTGAATTACATTAAAAATACCGACATAAAAAGCGATATTATCTTTTCAGATCTATACAACTCACAAGGTATGGAGCCGAAACAAGTACAATCATCCTACTTACACGATTGTAAAAATGCACTCAATCAACAAGGGGTTTTTGTGCTCAATATCTGGCATACGTCAGCTGAATTACGCCAAGAATTAGATGAATTGCTCGCGCTCGAATTTGAAAATCGATTACTCAGTTTTGACGTTGAAAGCGGCAATACCATTGTGCTCGCATTCAAAAGCGACATTCCTGCGATAAAAAGACACGATCTACTGGCGAAAGGCAAAGCGTTACAAGAGCAAATGAGTATTCCAATGGAACGTTACGCCAACTTACTCTGCGATGCACAAGGTTGATAGGCTATCGATTGTTATCTTAGATGACGTTTATCTTAGGTGATTGTTATATTAGATGACGTTTAACTTAGATGATTGTTATCTTAGATGATTTTTATTTTAGACGACTTTTAACTTAGATGGTTTTTATTTTAGACGGTTGTTAGTTCATATTCTGAGGCGAAATATTTTAATGTTGTCGCCGCGAGTTTTGATGACTGGCTTATCAAGCCAGCCTTATACATTGGCCCCAAAAACAATTTCTTGTTTTGAGTCTAACCACATTGGGTTTTGTACCATCACCTTGCTGAACATTCGACTCTGTAAATAGTGATTAAGCCATTGTCGTAATTTGGGGTAGGGTGATTGTAAATACCATTGTCGCTCAACTCTGGCAAACTGACGAATAAACGGCATTAATGCTAAATCTGTCAAACTTGGTTGGTCAGACATTAAATATGAGTGCTGGCAAAGCCTTGATTCGAGATCAGCAAGATAACGCTCACATTGTTGTCTATCTTCTATAAGCGACGGTTCATGGTAACGTTTAGAGCAGCGGTATTTCTCTAAATGTCCTTTGAATTCATTATCAAATATCGCAATAACCGCCAACATTTCAGTTAACGCGTTTGGCGTTGCTTTTTTAACATAATCGTCAGGGTCTGTTTGTGAAAAAGCCCATAGCATGATGGATAAACTTTCATCGATGACCTGATTATCTGTGGTGACTAAAACTGGCACTGTACCTTTTGGCGACACCGTAAGCATTTCTGCAGGTTTGTTGCTTAACACTAGGTCGCGCAGGTTTACTTGCTGTTTGGATGCATAAATAGCCAGTCTGGCGCGCATTGCGTAAGGACAATTTCTCAACGAATAGAGTACAGGTAATACCATGATGTTGTTTATTATCTCTCAGTCAGGTAATGCAGTTAGCAAAATAATCCTGTTCATTTTATCACTAATACCTAACCCTTTAAATATTGATTACGGGAGTCTTTTTTGAAGATTCAGATGTATTGTTTGAAGCTCATTTTTCTAGGTTAAGTGTTAAATGATTAGCTTCAGAACAAGAGTATTAAACGATTAAAAATCAGCTTTTATAGAGTATTCATTACCTTGATATAGGTAACGAATAACGCTATGAGATATAAGAAACTGCGCCTTGTTATCCAACACTTATGGCGCTATTTTTCGTTTAACGTTAGGTCTTGAACCACAAACCTCTGGCGTAAAAGACAGTTGTATTACATACTTTAACGACTGTTCAATTATGCGGTAGTGCATTCATGCAGGGTTCCTCTACTGAGAAAACACTTGAATACAAAGGTCATGTTGTTTTTAAAAAACTTACTATTCCAGCTTTTAAGCGTTTTGCTCGAGAATTTACGTCTAACGAAGCATGTTTTGCTTTTTTTACCGAAGGTGAGTACCAGGTGCGTACTGCAACAGGAGTATTGACGGTAAACCGTGATATTGGCTTGCTTGCCAAATGCGTCAATTATTTCTATGAAACCGTAAGTGGCCAGTTAGAGCAAGGCCGTGGTGAGGTGATTGGTGTTTTTTTGTTTCCCGATATTTTTCAACGTTTATTCCATTTCGATTTCACCCAATCGGACTATCAAGTCGATTACGACTTAAAGCAAGTAGAAGTGGACCAATTGTTGACACATTTTCGGGACAGTATTTCTATATTGCTCGACACACCTGATTTGGCAACGCCCTTGATGATAGAAACCAAGTTACGTGAATTTGTGTTGTTGATGACCCAAAAGGTGTCAGCCCCATCAGAATTAGATTTTTTAGCATCGATGTTTAAGCCTAATTTTGTCAAATTCGAACAAGTTATCCAACATCACTTATTCAGTGATGTAAGCATCGATGAATTGGCCGCGTTGTGCCATATGAGTGTGTCGAGCTTCAAACGAAAATTCAACGAGGTTTATGGACAGTCCCCTAAAAAACATATCAGCCAATTAAAAATTGATAAAGCCATTAGTTTGCTAGACGAACCAAGCTCTCGGGTTTCCGACATTGTTTTTCAAACAGGCTTTGAATCTATATCAACCTTTAATCGTGTGTTTAAAAAACATATCGGTTGCTCGCCGTCTGAGTATCGCCAACGGCAATCCCCTTAATATGTAGCAATGGAGATCGCGTTAATTCGTTTTGGACTAAATTGACCATCAACTGAGCTTTTCTGATAAGTACCTATACAAGTTATTGCGTAGACTAGCCTCATTAAATGTAACTAACACTTTGCAAACGAAGCAATGAGCATGGGCAACAATTTTAAAAAACGATATGGTGACTGGGCATTGTGTAGATAAGGTTTTCGCCAAAGTGTTAACCTGTCGCCACTATGTTTGAATACTGTAGAACTTAACGATTAATAAAAGAGAGAATGTCATGATTAAAGTCAGTGTATTGTACCCAAATAGTGAAAGTGCTACTTTCGATATGGATTACTACTGTAAAACCCATTTACCACTTGTTGCAGATTTAGTAGGTGAAGCACTTATTTCAGCCAGTGCAGACCTTGGCCTTGCTAGTGTTGTACCCGGTGAGCCTCCTATGTACATCGCAATGGGTCATCTTACATTTGAATCTGTAGAAACATTTAAACAATCATTTGGCCCACATCAAGCTGTGATAGCGGCAGATATAGTTAATTTCACAAATACCCATCCCGTGATACAAATTAGTAACATTGCTCAATAATATTATGCCTGTCTAATGTACGTTGCCCTAGTATTGCCATTTTAGCGTCTTAAATGCGTAAAATCATTTAGGACGCATTGGTATTAACCTTACCGTCTAATTCGCGATGCGACTGTTGACTATAAATGCGTCCCACCGCAGCTTTATTCCCAGTCCATCTATTGGTGAAGTTACTATCGATGCTTACATCGGAGTGACAGTTCCAAAACGGTGGTTTTTATTCAATCTGCAACTTGTACTCCCCTTATAATTTTTGTTATCTAAAGTGTGTATTTGACCATTAACAATGCGCACCAAACTTAAAATGATTTAGTATCACTTTGTAGGTATTTATTGTTATAAGTTATAAAAACAAATAATTATTTAGTATGATCTATTCGTTAAAATCACCCTGTTTTCGCTTCAATATAACCTTTTGGTAGTATCTAAAACGTGGTTTTTGTCTCCATAATATCATCGCCTGATTCATTTCGATGTTACTAGCCAATACAGCCTATTTTGTCCGATCTCGCTATTTTTATTTAGGTGTCATTCAAAAGAATTACGAAGCTAACCTATTGAGTAGTAACGATGAAAATATGACTTTTTATTGATCTGACCCCGTATTATTTTAATAGATTGATGTTGAAGGATTTCCCCCGCCAAAAACGCGTTTAGCGTTACTTTTATGATTTTTTGCCTCTTGAATTTAACCATGATTTTTCTATGGTTAATAGCAGGCGCATAAGTAAATATCTCGAGTGCTGTAAAAGTGAGACATAGCATTGTGTAGCCGTAAAAATAACCTACTACTTATTACTTACTTGTCATTCATTTCATCATCGAATGACGACCTGTTTGTTAATTTGCAGTGCGTGTAGGTGTTGACACTGAGCTGACGTGTTTTGGTTAAAAATAAATCCAGGAGGTCGTTATGTCTAACTAGTTTAACCCCAACAATAATTACAGGAGGTTGTTATGTTATTTGTTAAATACTTTAATAAAAGGCCGATTGCCCTTGCTATCTCTTTAGCATTGCTGGCCTCAATAGGAAGTGCGGTGGCTTATGAATCGCCAGTGCATGTGTTTTCTGTTAATGACGTACTGGGAGGGTTGAATGGAGTGACCTTCGCAGACGACCAAACGATCATTTGTGGCCTTGGCCCAGTGAGTTGTCCTGATGATAATCCAGCGCTTCTCGACAAGTCGGGGGTGATGTTATATCCAGTGGATAGCGAGTTTGGCTTTTATGTGGTTGATTTTCTGGGCGCGCAGCCCAAAGCGCGCAATGGTGATTACCTCGAAGGATTCGTTGGTAATATTGACGAAGGCGGAGGGGTGATTGGTATTCAAGTTGCCAATGCCGCCACCGAAAAATACAAGGTAAAACCACCATTAGGAACATGGTGTCAAGGGCTCGGTGGCACCTCGGTAAAATGTGAAACAGAGCATTATACTGTTATGGAACATGCGCTTAGTTGTTATGAGACCATTCCATACTTTTTTGCCAGCCCGGACGGTACCCAAGCCATTATATCAACCCCAGACGGCACTCTGTCGTATGACTGCGCTGGCGCGCCACTAGATGATAATGTTCAAGTGTTAGTGGGTGGACAACAAGCCTATCGCTTAACCAATGCGATACCCTGTGAAACAGATGGCCAACCTGAAGGGTGCCAGATGTTTCCTAACGACAAGACCAACATGCTCGATAACATCGCCTTAAGCAGTGATTATTCCGTGCAGCTTAAAGATGATGGTAAGCCACTTTATGGTTGGGGCGGAATACATAAACGGCCGAACGATATCCGCATGTATGCCCAGTTGGCGCTTCCTGAAGAATGGAAAACATCCACAGAAAACTTTGTCGTTACTCGAGCAGAGCTTGTGGTTAATCACTGGATCACCAATAACCCTAATGACCAACTTCGTCCAGAAGACTTGGAAAACGAAGCTGCAACAGGGCGTAAACCTTCTTATAGAATTGAAGGTGATGGTGACGCAGCCGTATGGAAAAGTACTGTTCCTTGTTATGAAGGCGACAGCGATATAATCGATACTGAAAGTGGCGCTTTCGATCCATCCTTTATCGGTGTCGGTACAATATTAAAGAATACCCCTAAAGCACTGGACCCTTTGGCTACACCAGGTGAAAGCGCTGCAGAGCACCCTTATGCATTCTCATCAGATCTCGCTGGTGGCTATTCTAATGCTTACTATACCACCATCAATCGTGACCCATTTGAATGGTCTTATGATGTCAATCCTGACCCAAAAGTTCAGGATTTCATCGGTAGTGCATTGCCAAATGCGTCACTTGGTGAGCTTGTCTCAGGCCCCCGTTGGAGACTTAAACCTAATAAGTTTGGTCAAGACTTGCCTGGGCTGGAGATCCCGTTGATTGAATGTAGCGCGCCGCCTTTTGCCAAAGAAAATATTAAGTATGAGGTCGGTACGCCAACGACCACAGTGATCAATTTACTGGATTGGGAAGAGGGAGAGATATCTCCGCTGGCAACCAGTAGAGGTTGGGTTGATGTGACGGCAAATGAGTATGTCACTATTGTCACTGAGGACGGCGAACCGGCGGTTACCAGCAATGGTTTACCAATGACGTCAGATTTTGACCTTGCGGTTTACATTAAGGGCGATAGTAAATCAACAGCCTTATATAACGCACAGCTCATTATCGAATATGAAGGCGAAGTTCCTGTGGTGAATACTGATGTCGATGTTGCACTGACTGCTTTTGCAGCATCAGCTACAGTGTCCTTTAATCAAACGGTGGCAATGGTTGTCG
Source organism: Shewanella sp. TB7-MNA-CIBAN-0143 (assembly GCF_040310065.1). Classification (NCBI taxonomy): domain Bacteria; kingdom Pseudomonadati; phylum Pseudomonadota; class Gammaproteobacteria; order Alteromonadales; family Shewanellaceae; genus Shewanella; species Shewanella sp. TB7-MNA-CIBAN-0143. Next base: position 78,510 of record NZ_JBEOPL010000002.1, on the reverse strand, counting down.
ATGTGAGCAATCTTAAACCTAGTAGTGTCAGTGGTGAGGTAGCCATTACTGGAGTCACTAACCAAGGCGTGGTTATTGAACTGCCGCCGATGGCTTTCAGCGATTTGGCTGAAGGAGATACGATTTCATTAAATGCAAGTTGGACAGCCAACATCATCAGAACGTCCGCTGTTAGCTGGACGGCGACGGTGACAGCAGAAGGCGATCTTAATAGTGATAACGATACTGCCACCGCAACAACAAAAATCCGTAGATGATAATTAAGGATTAGCAGGTGAATCAAAGGGGAGAACTTTTGTTTCTCTCCTTTTAACTTAACCTAATTGATATTGTTATTAACGGTCTTTACGGACTTAGAAGATAGGAATAGCAAATGCGCATCATACGAATAATCTTTGTCTCGGCCATTATTTTATCTTCGGCGATAAGCTCGTTATTCGCTGAAGAAAACAGCGATCCAACTCAACCAGCAACTACCATTCCACCGGCTACTGCAACCACGCCGGAGCTAGTTACGCCAGCTGTCACGCCTGCCATCACAACTCCTGCAGTAACGTCGGCAGTGCCAGTCACGCCAGTAATAGCAAATCCAGCAATATCCCAGCCAGCGCCTAAGCAAAGTGCTAAAAAACCGGCAATAGGTCACGATTACCAAAAAAATATGCCCAAGCTTGGCAAAGGTGATCCCAATTATCGTGGTGGGAAGGAGGTTGTATCTGATACTCAACCCATAATCAACAATCCAGAGAGTCAATCAAAAGAGCCATCAATCATAGATAATCAGCGCAAAAGTGGTGCAGATGTAGGTTTTCCTGGCTACCGCGGCGAGGGAGACTCGGCTTACCCACAACATCAACAATATCAACATCCGCCACGCTTTCCGGCTGAATCAATAGAGACGACTCCAGCTGATACGTCTCCAGTACAGACTAAACCAACCGAACAAAATAGCGATGCACAGAGTAATACACCATCGGTTGATGCATCAGTAAAAAGCGTCAAAACACGCGCTATGATTAACCAGCAGCGCAAAGGAATACTTCATGCAGCCGCATTTGGCGACGAGCCAGCAGTAAAAGCATTACTCAAGCAAGGAGCAAGCCCAAATGCCAGAGCAAAAGACAGAATAGGGCGAACAGCATTAATGCTAGCGGCATTGAGTGGTCATGAAAACGTGGTTAATACACTGCTTAAACAAGGTGCTAGTGTGGATTTAAAAGATAGAACAGGCCATACCGCACTTAACTGGGCAGCAAATCGATCGCACCTAAATATAGTCACGTTATTACTCAACTATGGCGCTGATATAAATATCAAAGATAATGGCGGCACCTCTCCTTTGTTATATGCGGTTGCCACTAGCAATGTGGCAATGGTCAGTTTATTGCTTTCACATGGCGCTGAAACTGAGTTACAAAGCGCTGAAAGTAAGATGACGCCACTGCTACTGGCCATTGAACATAACGATATTGAATCGATTAGCCTTTTATTAGATAACGGAGCAGATGTTAATGGCACAAACAGTGATGATTTTTCGCCATTAATGGCCGCGGCAGAAAAAGCTCAGCTCAATATAGTGCAAACACTCCTCTCCCATGCTGCTGAGGTTAATCGATATGATAATAAGCATTTTACGCCATTGTTCTACGCTGCCGACAAGCAACACATCGGCATCATGCAGTTGTTATTAGCCCAAGGTGCAGATGTCAATTTACGCGATAATAAAGGCCGAACCGTTTTAATGCGCGCCAAGCAGCAAGGGCATGCGAACGTTGTAGCGTTATTATGCACAAAGGGAGCTAAATATAACGCCGATGGATGTTGAGATTGAAAAGCATATTGAGTTTGGAGTTTGACCGGATTAATCAAATTAACATTATTTTTTAAAAACAAAAAAGCCTGTAAGCATTTTATGCATGCAGGCTTTTTTATTTTAGATTTGGTCGGTATCCTCCTGTGTTAGGAGAGGATTCCAATCTCTGCCCCCATGGCAGTGCAATGAAAGCTAGCTTTGAAGAACGTAATCACAGAGTTGTCATAGTCTAACCCCCTAAAAAGTGACCATAAAAGTGACCAAGATTTTGAGCTTGGAATTAATCAGCGTTGGGAGCGGGGTGATGTGGGAGTGCCATTTGATGATGTTTCGGCAATATGCGCCCAGGTGTTTAAGTTAGGGATTGATGAAATAATGGCGGTTATTTGTGGTCAAGAATAATGATGAAGATTAATGTGCAGCAGCGGCAGCTGCAGCAAGTGACGCTGAACATGAAGGCGTTGCGTCATGGGTTAACACGCTGGGGTAACTATTGGGTCCATCAAGAATATGGTCAAGGGTTCGCATGCCGAAGCCAGTGCTACAAGTTAGGCGAGGTGATTGTTTACGGTAGTTCGGCAGTAGTCGAGATAACGCCCCCACTAGAAGTAAGGCAGTTCGAACAGATGATTACTCGGTTAACACCGCAATGTATACGGGCCATTAGAGCGCAGTACGTCTGCAAAGGGCAGTGGGCCTTGTGGGGGTCGATAGTAAGAAGTCCAATGTGTACTGGTTGAGAAGGGCTGAGATAGAAATCGTAGGACAATTATGAATAATTTACTATATGGACCTTAGTACCTACAGATTAATATAAGTTGATTTTTTATCACTCATCTGTGATTGTTGCTAGACATAACAAGGAGTTGAGTTACATGGGTAAAGTTGAATATTGGGTTGTTCTTTGTGTCTTTTTGGCTGGGTGGATAATAGGTGCATATGGAGCCAACATGTTGACTTACCTGAACGCATTAGATCATGGTTTTATGGCAAGCATATTCACGATTGTGGGAAGTTCTATAACTGTTTTGGCTATTATTTTCACATATAGGCAATGGCGTATAACAAGGATTGACGACATAGAGAGTCGATTGGCACAGATTTCCTTTGATAGACAAAAGAACGTATTTGCTAGCCAATGTTACGTAGAACAAGGTAATCATCCGATTGATGTTATTTGCAACAAAAGATACATTGCGGAGGATATGATGCTTGGACATTTAGGGACTATATTTGTCATAAAGCTTGCTAAGTTTAAAAATACTCCATCGTCAGCAGCTATAAGCCAAAAATGGATTTGTTCACAACGTTTAAATGACCATAATTCAACTAAGTTGGATGCAAAAGTAGGTGATATTATGACAGAGGTTATTGATTTGCTGAGAGAATTAGGAAAGGGTCCTTCTGGCTGACTTCACTGCGGGGGTAGGAAAGCGCAGTGCTTCACTACATATGAAAAATTTAGGTGGTTGTGTTGTTGTTTTCTCAACCCTATCAAAACCAATCAATATCAACACAGTCAAATCATGCGTAAGCCATTGAATCTGTTGAGTAGTATTTAGTAAGATGTGTCTTTGAATATCGTATGGCTTTTGCTCCCCCTCAAATACCAACTGTTGATCACCCTCGATCTTTTTATTTTTCCAGATGAAAATGTTACTGCTGCATGCATTCTGTGAGCATCATCGTGACACTAAAATTCTCGCTTCATTCGAACTAAAACGTGATTGATTTTAGCTTATTAAGCTGATAAGTTACTAAAATTATTAATAATTAAAGTGGTATAGATGCTGGGTTTTGGTTGACTTCTCAAGATGTTTATCGAAATTCTAGCTAATACGCTGTTAAGCATCAGTAGAGTTTAGGCAATGTTTTATCAATCAAATTATAATAAAAACCTATTAATTGCCCCTATATGGAAATGGCTAATTATTGTCTTCTGGGTTTTATTGGTTGCAGTAATATTTTTTCCGGCCACTGAGCAAGGAAGTATCATCTGGTATCTCGGGCTTTCAGCATCCATTTTTTTAGTGGCTGCTTGTATATTGTTGGTTGCTTTTGCACTTGTTGTCATTTTCATTAAACGGAAGAAACTGGGTGTTGTGAGTTCCATGCTAGCTTCGTTATTTGTGATCATATTTAATGTACCTGGAAGCATGGTTTTATATACATACTTAAAGAATCAGAGAGTTATTGGGTAATGCAAAGCAAGTCAATCTGACAGCTTACTCTCCACTTGTGTATGTGCGGTAAAATATTCGCGCATGCACATGTTATGTTACAGCTGCAGTTGCTTGCAGCGTTGAACTAAGCCGCAGCGCTAATGCAGACTCAATCGAGTATATTATCCTCATTGGATCAGCTAGACATAAAAGAGATGTGATGGAACACCACAATGACAAGGGAATTGCAATGAAACACATACAAATCAAGCCTCATAATCAATTCAAAACAGCTCTACAGCCTAGAGCCAGTATCAAAAAAAACAAATTCCTATAGCATAAAACGTACCCATTAACCTGGACTCGGCAACGGCCAAGTCCAACAAGTGATTTGTGCCATGCAAACAGCGCAACGCACAAATACTAAAACGTTATACAGATTTCAGGCTGAAGGAGAATTATCAAATGGAAGTACTTAATAAATTAGTTAATCCACCAAGTTCTAATTCCAAAGATATGCGTGCATACATGCAAGCAATCTTGGAGGTTACAGGATTAATGTCTGGTCAAAAATACCCTCTAGAGAAGTTCATGAGTAATTATGGTACTCACCTCAAGCCAAAAGAAAAATTCCCTTATCCTACTTTAAATAAAAACTCTGAAGGTATGTATAAACTTACTCAGGAAGGAGTAAGGTTTTTCTCAAGTCGATTAACTGATGAGCCTATTATTAAAGGTCAATCGGTAACAAGAGATGAAGTAATAAATATGATTAAGTGTCTAGTTGCTGACAGCCCAAGAGAAGGTTGGGTAAAAATATCTATATAACTAGTCATTAAAGCAGGACAAAAAACAGCCTGTTTTATGGGGTCCAAATGCATTACCTAATGCTTTAAAAACGCTTAGAGTTAATTACAGGAGCTCATTATTTAATTGAATTTGGCTGTTGGAGTTATTCTACAGCTTCGTTATGCGTATTCGCAGGTATCAGGCTCAAATTAATGAAGCGAACACAATTTGATGTTCTCAGGCAGTGCTACGATGAACTAGCCTCTGAACTTAAAACAGTTGAACACGATCTTATACGGGATTTGATGAGAGCTTGGGATGTGTCTTTTAAACAGATGGATAATTATTTGCTATCGAAACAGGTCACAAAATCTCAAGTTAGTTCTGGGCTGCGGCAGGGCTTAAAAGATTTACCAGAAATATTTGATGATTTACCAGAATCTATTCGAGAGACGGCTCTGGCGAAGTATAAGTTGGTGATGTCGAAATATGAGTAAAGTCAAAATATGCATAACAAGCAAAGCCAGCCGACGCGTACAGCGCAACTGCTTTGAGCGTTACGTGAATAAACTATGAATCCAGATCTGTTAAAGCTAGTAAGCTTATTTCTCTCCAAGGTACACAAAGCTGAAGAAATAATGAAAGAACACTTCAAAATTGAAGAGCCTATGTACTTTCGACAGTCTGGAATCGAGCGCTCTGGAAAGTTCTACTCTTATTCATATGCATTTCATGGAATTGGTTGCCGTTTCAAATTTGAAAGTTTTACTGTCGATTTTGATTATGCTGAGAATGGGCGGATTGACGGGTTTGATCTATGGAGACTTTCTCGTTTTGGAGAGCAGTTTGATGAATTTAGAGTTTATATCGAATCTGGTCAGATTGACTTAGATTTTAAAACAGCTGAAGAATCTGGTGAGATTATTAAATTCTCTCAAGGCAGTTTGTATTATGCTGAAAACACGTAACAAAAAGTTGGTGGTTCAGCCCATTGGGTCTTGGACGCTTTCAGCGCCCCACAACAAAAGCGTTAGCTGTACATGAATAAATTAAAACGTTTTGCGTACATTATCGAATTTATGATTGGATTTGCACCATCACTATTGTTATTAACTTTAGGTGTTGTGTTTAGTCCAGTAATTTTTGTTGGTTTATTTTCTGGTGAGCTAATCGTTCTCTTGTATGCTGCATTGGTGTTTTTTGGCTTGTGTGGGTTCTGGGGAGCAATAAGTTTATTAGTTTTAACTTTGCACCCTGAGCAAGAGAACACTAAACCTAAAAGGCTCAAAGTGTATGTTGCATTAGGTGTAATATCTTCAGCCGTTGCAAGTTACTCAGTTGGCGGCACAAATGTATACTTATTGCCTTTTATAATTGCACCACTATTTGTCACGTTGCATTTAGTTTACGTTCAAAGGCGTTACTTGGCTGGTAGTACAGCTAACTAATAAGGATAGGCCGCGCGAAGCCGCGTCCTTATCCTAAGCGTTGAACTAAGCCGATACGCGGAGCCAAATGCTGACTCAATCGAGTGTATTAACCTCATTGAATCAGTTAGACTTAAAAAAGATGTGATGGAACACCACAATGACAAGGGAATTGCAATTGAACACATACAAATCAAGCCTCATAATCAATTCAAAACGGCTCTACAGCCCAAAGCCAGCATCAAAAAACAAATTCCTTTAGCATAACGTGTACCCGTTAACCTAGACTCGGCATCAGCCAAATCCAACAAGCGGTTTGTGCCATGCAAACAGCGCAACGCATAAATACTTAAGCGTTATACACAAGGAGTTTGTAAATGCCTTTTTCTGCCAAAATGACTTTAATGTTGCTTTACTTGAGTTCAGGAGTCAGCATTACTCTTGCTGCATGGATGATGTTCGTCGTAGATGCTAGGCCATCAACTGCAGTTTCACAGTTAATTTCTGGTGCAGTCTTCTTTTGGGTTGCTTCTGCTTTGAAAAAACGAGATGAAAAATCTTTGATTATTGGTTTAATAGGGACTGGTGGATTACCTCTTTTTTGGCTTTGGAAGGCTTATGATCAGTATTTTTACGATCTTTCTCTGTTTGAGGCATTTAGAATTTATCCGATATTGGGAATATATATCATCCCCTTATTTTCAATGATTTTTTTGCTATTACCAGCCTCAAAAAACTACTTTAGACCTAAAGCTGAAAGTTGCGTATAACAAGCCTCTAAGTTCAGATTCACCAATGCTGTCATGCCATTTACTGAGCAAATCGCCCGCCAGCACTTGGTTCACTTATTAGAGGGGCGTTAGGCAATCAATAAGGAAAGCATTATGAAGTTAATCTCCACTATTATTTTAATAGCAGCTGCAATCAGCCCGCATGCATTAGCAAGCACAGTCTCTGCAACGCAGCAGTTAGGTGTCTGTTTAACAGATTCAATGAATGGAAAAGAAAGGAAGAATTTAGCTAAATGGATCTACTTTGGTATGTCCCAGCATAGCACTATAAAACCTTATTCAAATGTCTCAGATGCTAACTTAGATCAAATGAATAAATATGTTGGAGAGCTTATTACTAGATTAATAACTAAAGATTGCAAAGAAATATCCAAGAAGGCTATTGAAGAAAATTCAGCAGCATTTGAGTCTGCATTCGGTATTGTAGGGCAAGTGGCAATGCAAGAGTTAATGGCAGAATCATCAGTCTCTCAAAGTTTGGGTGCATTTGAGAAGTACTTAGATACCGAAAAAATCGAAGCTGCTTTTAAATAGCGGCCTAACATAAAGTGGGTGTTCTCACCTGCGGTGCTGGGACGGTTAAACTTCGTTCGTTACAATCGATTTAATACCAAAACATTGCCACCCATGATTATTACGCTATCAAAAACTGGCGTTGATGAGTGTGCGTCTATGCGTTTTGTGTGCAGAGGATTGTTCGTATCAAGAGCATATAAAGTTTGTGGTCGATCATTCGATCAGTTAGTAGATAAAAAATCTAAAGGAATAGTTATGATGAAATATATGTTAATAATAATTTTTGGATTATTAATATCATTTCTAACAGATGCAAAGAATTGCAAGAAAAGCCAGCCGTGCGGCAATTCATGTATTTCTTGGAATAAGGTGTGTCGAATAGGGACTTCAAGCGTCTATGTCCCCACCGTTGAAAAATCAACGTTGCCACCACAAGTTAAAAGTAACACTTTAAGTAACCATACTCCCACTGTTGATGAATCAATGCTGCCGACAGACGTTAAACGTAGTAATGGTATAAAAATGAAAAGTAACGAAATGCAGCAAGAAACTAAAGACATTACTTTTGGGTGTGAGACGAGTTGGCGTTCAATCGTCAATAGATTCATATTTGATGATAGTGAAAAAAATGCTACTGATAAAGCGGTTGAAACCATTAGGGCTATGTTTTTATCTCGTGGTGAAATTTTTAACGATGTATTAGAAAAAGAAATTAGAGTTACTTATAGTAATTTATTGGGAAGTTCATTGTTCAATGAGCCAACAATTGAAGAAATAAAAACCAATTCTCATAGAATGAAAAATGAATATATTCCATCTTGTGTGGAACAGGCTCTTGAGCTGTTAAGTAAAAGAAACAACTCACTTAACCGATAACTTTTAAATCTAGTTTTGAAAAATATCGGTTTTACATATCTCGAAACCCAAATACCTCAACGCCATATATGGCGTGTTTGCGGCCCTTAAAAACGGGTATATTTATATAAGCTTGAAACGACTAAGTAACTGGCTTTGCGTCCTCTTACGTTCCTTCTTTACTTATTTCCTCGCCGTTGGGCTGCATTATATAGGAGCCCATTTTATTGCTTGCGATTTTTATAAACAAAAAGCCTGTAAGCATTTGATGCATACAGGCTTTTTTATTTTTAATTTGGTCGGTATGAGAGGATTCGAACCTCCGACCCCTGACACCCCATGACAGTGCGCTACCGGGCTGCGCTACATACCGAAATTACTTAGTTTGACTTCAGATATAATGAAAATATCATCATACATGTCAACCACTTAGTACAGTTGTGAGCCTTGGGGTTACTAAGTGGACAATTACTGTATCAATTGCGATTTGTTTACGCAAGTAGTTAGTTATCAGTCGGTTATCGATTGATTATAAACTATCCATTTAATAAAATCGTCGTCCTTATCTATGCATAAGCAAGCATAAGCAAGCATAAGCAAGCAGATGAATAGTTCGCTCGTTTACAATCTTTTAAGCTAAATATGTTATTAGTAATAAAATATCTTATTGATTATACAGTCTACGGCCTTCACGCATGACTTGGATTAATTCTGGTGCGCTCATTTTCTTATCTAAACGTTTTTTATAGTCTAAATCGTAAATGCGGTATTTACCGAAACGATCCAATACTGTTATTTCAGCTTTTTGGTAAATGGCAAAGCGGCGGCTGTCGCCTATGTAAACCCAGGTTTCATTATTAGGTTCTAACAAACTGCGGCCTGAACTGTAATCTGTACTTGGATTGGTGCAACCTAACACATGGCTTAGCAAGGTTGGCGCTATGCCGTAATGGCTAGTGCGGTAATTCACTTTATTACCATGGCTGTCGGGCCAATGGATTATCAGCGGCACTTTAACATTACCTGGCGATAAATCGCTGCGGGCGTCACTGGTATTACTGGTAAAGACCTGGCCGTAAGTGCCAGTGATGAGCACAATGGTATCATCACTCACGTTATTGAGTAGGCTAGCCAGTTGTTGGTCGATAAAGTTAAGTGATTGACGATATTGATTAAACAGCACCTTTTGCGCAGGCTTTAATGGCATGTGCGGTTTGATGGTTTGTACGCCTAAAAATCCGACTGGGGTGTCGTAATCTTTTGGTGCGGTAAGATTCACTAAGGCAAACCACGGTTGTGTTTGCTTTGGCTGCCAAGTATTTACCGCATTAATGGTGTTGATATCGGCATCTGCGCTGCCATTATCGCCTTCGCTAATATGAATGTTTATACCGCTGAACATGGCGCTATTAGCGGCGTATTGATCATTTTCAGGCGCAAACATGGCTAATTGATAGCCTTGTTGTGACAGAGTGTTGGTCAATATTGGGCTGGTGCTATCAAACTCTTTGCGATCGCTATAATTGCCTTGTAAGCCATACATGAGGGTAAACATGCTGGTTTCAAAGTCGGTGCCACCGCTATAGTGATTCATAAAACGCTGATTTTGAATACGATACTGGCTTAAAAACGGCATGGTGACACTGTCGACCATGTCTGCTCGTAGGCTGTCTATGCTGATAACCATAACATTGGGTTGGCTGTCTGCAGTACATTGCATCGGGCTGATGGGATAGCTCAGCTTACGTGATTTAGTGTTGCGAGACTCTGTTGACTGCATGCTGCTGTCAATGCCGTGATTTTCCATGAACGATCGTGCTGTCGCAGGGTATGACACTGGATAGGCGTCGTCAAAACGGGTGACTTCAGTCATATTGGTCGCGTCGGCCCAAATATGAAATAAATGGCTGCTGACAAAACAGATACCGACAAACAACACCACTTTGTTGCCCCATTGTTTTTTCTGAATTTTGTCGATGCGTTTCCACAGATAATTGGCCGCAGTAAGCTCAACAATCACAATGACGATAGGTGTCACTATGTATGAAGTGCTGTGTAATAGCGCGTTGAGATCTTGCCAGGCTAAGTCGAACGCAAAAGGACTTAAATGGATACCGTAGTCGTCATAAATAATGGTGTCATACAGTAGGGCATATAAACCAAGTGAGGCGATAAATGCAGCAAAACCACGTAAAATTTTGGAGTAAGGTAATAATAAGGTAATCGGGAAAATAAAAATTAAGTAACCGATAAAGGCTAAAAAGGTAAAATGACCTATGGTGCTGATTGACAGGTAAGCCCAACCAATAATGGTTTCTGGGTAGCCGACACTGCCAATATATCGAGCGCCAATTAACATCGCTAATATGCCATTAAAGAAGGCAAACCAGTGACCCCAATTAACTAAGCGTGACACTTTATCACGCGTCATTTGCTGCTTTTTGCGCTCGATCATGTTAACTCGTATTCCTACGTTATTATCACAGACTGTTTTCAGTGTAACTGATTGTAAAAATTAGTGATAAATTTTATTTAGTCGATTACTTAACCGACTGTGTTAAGGCTTTGGCAAATTGCTCAGCTACTTTTTGGCGTGATTCACCAGGGACTTTTTTGTCGAGTAAATGGGTCACGCAATTGCCCAATACCATAAGGCTTAAATCGGTTGGTGCTTGATGCTTAGCTAGTACTGCAAGCAGCTCGCTGATAAGTGCTTCAACTTGAGTGTTTGTGTATTTAGATTGAATTGCCATAGTCAGAAAACTTCAATAAATAATGAATTAGCTGCACATAATAACGGATTTAGCCGTCGCTCGCCTCAAGTTTTATTCGCTGTATGTGAGGAATATTGTAAACCCTTGTTCGATTTATACGGTTGGTCTGATATCATTCTTTTTTAAATTATCATCTGCGACAGACTAGGATTAACAAGGTTTATGAGCATTAGTATTGAGCAAGCAATTATTCACGAAATTTCTCAAGACAGTCAGGGGCAAATGCGTTGTCGTTTACGCCCGCAACCGTTGTTGAATACTCACGCCGTTGAAACCATGTTAGAAGAGTTACATCAAACCTATTCGGGTAAAGCGGGTAAGGGGTTTGGCTTTTTTGGAACCCATGGCGATGATGGCGAAGCCAACAGTGAATTTTCTGATGCACTAACCGGTTATCGCAAAGGCGATTTAGGTTTTGTTGAGTTTAGTGGTCAAGCGAGCCAACTGTTGCAACAAGAACTGGCCAAGTACGATTTTAGCCAAGGTGGTTTTTTGTTGATGTCTTGCTATACCAGCATGACGAGCGACTATTTATTTGTGGCGTTATTAAGCGCTAAGTCGTCGATGACAGTATTAGATGACATGGAATTGTCGCAAAACAACCATTTAGATTTAAACAATATTCAATTAGCTGCGCGCATTGATTTAACTGAATGGCAGGCCGATAAAAGCTCGCGTAAGTATATTTCGTTTATTCGTGGTCGTGCTGGCCGTAAAGTTGCCGATTTCTTTTTAGACTTTATGGGCTGTGTTGAAGGCGTTAACATTAAAGCGCAAAACAAAACCCTGATCCATGCAGTTGAAGATTTTGTCGCAGGTAGTGAGCTTACCAAAGATGAACGCCAAGATTGTCGTAACAAGGTATTTGATTATTGTTCTGAACGCGCAGGTTCCGGTGATGTGATTGAAGTTAAAGATTTAGCCGATGAGTTAGCTGATTCTGGTATGGATTCATTTTATGATTTTGCTTGTGGCGGCAGTTATGAGTTAGACGATGAGTTTCCGGCCGATAAAGCCAGTCTACGCAGCTTGAAGAAGTTTTCAGGCACAGGTGGCGGAGTTACCTTGAGCTTTGATGGCGGCCATTTAGGTGAACGGGTTATTTATGATCCGATATCTGACACTATTTTGATTAAAGGCGTGCCAGCCAATTTGAAAGACCAATTAGACCGTCGCTTAAAAGGCGAATAACTTAAGCTTAATTGGTGTTGTTACAACAGCGTCCTATTTGGGCGCTTTTTTATGAGCGAAGATAATAGCGAGTCTAGGTTTAACGCGTGCTATGCTTTGGTGAGTTAGCGAGTAAAGCGAGCTAACATGTTGTTGGATCTAGTGTTGCGTGTGAACTTTGGGTTCAATAGCGTGCAGAGTGACATTAATTTACGCAGATTTTTATATCAATTTACTGATGCTTAAATCGTGTCAATGGCGGTGAACTTTGCAACGTTTTATTTGGATTTATATAACGGCTTAGCTCATGGCTTATTTAGCAAATTACCGATCAAATTATCTAACTGGTACGATTTTTGGCGCAGTTGAATATTTTACTTTTCATTCATTTGTAGTTGAGTAAACTAGCGCCACTTTTTGAGTGTTTTTGTTTGTTATGCTTGTAATAGCCTAACGGACTTTGGGGGAGCGATGATCACTGCATACGCCTATCAAAATAGAGAATTAATCACCACCGAATTGAGTGTGGGCGATAAAGTGCCTGAGTCGACATTGTGGTTAGATTTATTAAAACCCGACGACGAAGAGCGTCAATGGTTGAGGCTATTCTCTGCTGAAGAAGTACCTGACGAAGAAGATATTAAAGAAATTGAGGCTTCGGCGCGTTTTTACCAAAACCAAGACGGTTTACACATTAACTCGTTGTTTCCACAGCGGGTGAGTTCAGATGTACGCGCAGTGAACGTGTCGTTTAACTTGCGAGAACGTTTTTTGCTAACAATACGTGAAGAAGATGTCGGCCTTATTCGTTTACTGCGTAATTACCTACGTTTAGGGCGCTTGGATATTACCACTCCACAAGGCTTGTTGTTAGAGCTCTTTACTTTGAAAGTTGATTATCTATCTGACTTAATTGAAGATATTTATAGTATTTTAGAAAATGTTGGCGAGCAAGTATTTAATGACGAAGAGCTTGACGGTGTTTTTAAACTGATTACCTTGCAAGAAGATTCGAACGGTAAAATTCGATTGAGTTTGTTGGATACTCAGCGTTCATTACGTTATATGCAACGTTATTATCGTGACCGATTGTCAGATGAAAACTTGAAAGACATTCGTGAGATGCTATCTGACATTGAATCATTGATGCCACACAGCCAGTTTATTTTCGACAAGTTACAATTCTTACTGGATGCAGCGATGGGATTCAGTGGCTTGCAACAAAACAAAATCATTAAGATATTTTCGGTGTCGGCGGTAGTATTTTTACCCCCTACGTTAATTGCCAGCAGTTATGGGATGAACTTTCATATTATGCCAGAACTCGACTGGCGGTTTGGCTACCCAATGGCAGTGGCATTAATGCTAGCCAGTGCAGCAGGAACCTACTTTTTCTTTAAACGGAAAGGTTGGTTATAACGCAATTTATTTTAGACAAAATAATGCCATCAATTGTTGCCGATTGATGGTTTTTTTTATGTCTCAAATACTTGAGTTGGCTAGGGTAAATAAACTGAAATGGTGTTATGTAAGTCACTCATTAAAGAGATGAAATAGTCTATGTTATCTGCAGCACACTAGTTTTGGCCAATACCTAAGCTGATTTGTTCTCTAGGATTGAGGTATTTATGGATTTTTTCTGGCAACGCTGCGGCAGGTAGACTGCGAACAATAGTTAAGCCTTCATCTTGTAAACTGATGATGGGGGCTAAATCTTTGGGTACCAGTTGGTCGTAAACCACAATGTTAGGGCACAATAGCTTTTGCAAGTTTACCGACATAACCATGGCAAATTGGCCACTGGATAATTCAATAATGCTGCCAGGCGGATAAATACCTAACATTTTGATTAACATGCTAATATATTCGGTATTGAGTTTGTTTTTATAGTTTTTATACAGCAACCCCAAGGCGATACTTGGCGGTTTTCCTTTGGTTTGGTTGGTGCCATTACTCAAATTGTCGTATTCGTTAACCACGGCGATTAACTGCGACAGCTTGTCTAATTTGTCGGCTTTGAGCCCTTGTGGGTAGCCACTGCCATCTAAAAATTCGTGATGATTAGCAATTAACGGTTTGGCTTCGTCTGGAAAGCTGTCAGCGAGTTTAAGAAAATTAATGCTCATTAATGGGTGTTGTTTAATGAAGTTTTCTTCTGGTGTGGTAAGAGGCACTCGCTTATTGATAATGTTACTCGGAACTTTGAGTTTACCTATATCGTGAAATAACCCACCAATACCAATCGTTTCAACTTCTTCGCGGCTCCAACCTAGCTCTTTTGCCATTAACATACACAACATGGCGACGTTGAGTGAATGGTGATAAATATGCTCATCATTTTTGGCATCGCCCATTAAATGTAAGGCTAAATTATCGCTATTGAGTAGCATGGTGGTCATGTTGCTGATGAGGTCTTTCGCTTCACTGACCGCATTGAGTGGTCGGCTACTGATTTTAGAGACCATTGAACGCATCATCGACACTGAGCGATTAAATTGTTGTTCGGTTTTCTTTAAATCTCGTTTGAGCTTTTGTTGCTCATCTATTTTGGCCGACTTCTGGTTAATCATTTGCTCTTTTAGTGCGTTGAGGGCCTGCTCGTCGGGTTTAGAGGTGTTGGCATTCTCGGACGTTACAGGCTCAATATCGCTTTTTTCGGGATCAAAAAAAACATCTTTTAGCCCTAAGCCTTTGATAAGTTCAATTTGTGCAGCGTCTTTAATTTTAAAACTGCTAAACAGGAAAGGGTGGTCTTTCCAGGAAATTGGCAAGCGGATAAAGGTACCCACTTCTAATTGTTCTACAGCGATTTTTTGGTTTTTTTTCATATTCAATCGATAGTTACTTTGAAGAACAATGAGCTATGTTATGTATTGCCCTTTACAGGCACTTTAATTGCGTGGCAGCATACTACTATAAATAAATTAACAATAGTCACTCCCTATGGATTTTATTGAAGTATATCCCAACGCGATAAGTAATGATTTATGTGATCGCTTAATTGCGGCATTTGAAACGCATCCGAGTGTAGGGCCAGGCCATACAGGTTTTGGCGTAGATACCGAGAAAAAGCGCAGTCGTGATTTAATGTTAGATGCTTTTGATGATTTAGCTGAATTAAAAAATGAACTTTTAGCGGCGACATTTACCCATATTAGCGATTATTTTACCCAATACTCGTTAACCTTAATGGGAGCGGTTTCTGTACAAGTAGCAGATGAAAATGGTCAACCGCAAACGTTAACGCCTGATAATTTTGAGGTGTTGGGTAGGCCAAGGGCTGCGGCATTAACTAAATATTTGTATCGCAGTGGTACGATTAATGTGCAGCATTATCAGCAAGGTGTGGGTGGATATCCGCATTGGCATTCAGAGCAGTATCCACAGAATGGCCATAATGAGGCGCTTCATCGGGTGGTGTTATACATGTTTTACCTGAATGATGTTGAAGAGGGCGGCGAAACAGAATTTTATTATCAACAACGTAAAATAAGCCCTAAAAAAGGCACTATGGTGATTGCTCCAGCCGGTTTTACACATAGCCATCGTGGCAATGTACCTATTAGTAACGATAAGTATATTGCGACTTCTTGGGCGATGTTTAATCGTGCCGAGCAACTTTATGCGCCATTAAGTTAGTGATTACTGTTGAGTAAAACCAGTTGTGGCTTTATATGCTTATTTGATTGATGACTTTGTTGCTGCGGGCTTATGCCGTTGCGGGGAGCTGAATGACAAAAGCTGCTCCGCCAAGCTCGCTATTACCAATGGTCATTGTGCCGCCATAACTGCTAACGAGCTCATGGCATACTGCTAGACCAATTCCTTGTCCCGATGATTGAGTGTCGGCTCTCATACCGCGTTGGATTATTTTTTGTTTAATGGCGTGGTCTACGCCGGGGCCGTCATCTTCAACACTGAGTTGGATGAGATTGTTATCGAGGCTCGCGGCGCTGATCATGACGTTATTGCCACATAAGCGAAATGCATTTTCCAGTAAATTACCCAATAGCTCCATTACATCGCCTTTGCTGAGTGGTAGTTGCAATGATGCTGATATGTTTAGGGTGAATATGACATGTTTGTCTCGATATATTTTATCGAGCATTTGCGCAAGTTGTTGCGCAATCGGTGCGATAGCGGTTTGTTGTTGACGTAAGCCTTGTTGGCCTAACATGGCACGCTTGAGTTGATACTGTACTAAATGATCCATGTCATTTATTTGTTCAAGGATTTTTTGGTGCTGTTGCTGACGATCTAATGAGTCATCGTCAATGATGGCAATACTGGCGGCGAGACGCGTTTTTAAGCTGTGAGCAAGGTCGTTCATGGCATTTTGATAGCGAGTTTGACGTTGGTCTGTTTGGTCCATAAGTTGATTTAACGCCGTGGTGATGCCCTGTAATTCAACCGGGTAATCTTGTGAGAGGCTTTTTTTATGTCCTTGTTGCAGCTGTATCAACTCTTGTTTCAGCTTCGTTAACGGCCGCATTCCCCAGTAGGCTGCACTCACTAGCAGTAACAGTGCAATAGCCATTACCATTGCCAATCTAATATAAGTGAGTCGATTAAATTGACTGAGTTCAGTTTTCAGTGCGGTGGCGTCTTTTAAAATCAATAGATGATACATTTCGGTTTCAACGTCAATGCTGAGCAAGTAAGCAAAGTAACTTTGTTGGTCATTAAAATTGAGGTAGAACGGAGGGAAATCATCTTTTATATCAAGATATTGTTCACAAATGTTATTCAAGTTTAAGCTGATAGCGAAGTCAGAACGCCATAAGGTGTTATAGCTGCTATTGCAGGTAGCCATAATGTATTGAATGTCGACGTCGTCACCTTCACGGGCCTGGGTGATAGGGATTAGATTGTTTTCGCGAAACTCAGCGGCAATGATGGGTAGTTGAGCTATTAAGGCGCTGGTGGTTTGGTTATAGCGATTTTGGGCATGTAGCAAGGTAATTAACCAGGCCAGACCAAATCCTACTAACGCGATAATACCCAAGGAGGTTAAGAACATCCTGGTAAGCAGACGTTTTTTAGGTCGTAAAATTAGTCGCATGGGTGGTTAAATTTATATCCTTGGCCGCGAAGGGTAATGATGGACTGTTCTATTCCACCTTGAGCAAGTTTCTTTCTTAATCGGCTGACCATCACTTCAATGGTGTTGGGATCGCCTTCTTTGTCGGCATAGACCACATCCAGTAAACGCTGTTTAGCGACAACCTCATGGCAATGGCGCATCAAGTATTCCAGAATAAGGTATTCAAAGGCAGTGATGTCTAATGGTGTTTGGTTTAGCGTTACATGTTTCGCCGCGACATCTATTTGCAAGGCACCGCTGGTGATGGTTGAGCGAACAAAACCACTGCTGCGGCGCACTATGGCATCAAGTCTGGCGATGAGTTCTTCTTTTTGAAATGGTTTAACTAAGTAGTCGTCTGCACCAGCATTGAGCCCTTCGACTTTATCTTGCCACGTTAGTCGAGCGGTTAAAATTAGAATCGGCGCTTTAACATCTGCATTGCGCAGCATTTTGATTAGGCTTATTCCATCTTGATCGGGTAAACCTAAATCAATAATAGCAGCATCAATAGGATAATTAGTGGCTTGATAAAATCCTTCTTTTGCGGTTAATGCCACTTGCACTTGATTACCTTGATCTGATAACTGCACCTGTAAATGGTGTGACAACAGAGGGTCGTCTTCAATAACCAATATGCGCATAATCCATCCTTGTTAAGCGGTCATTATATGTGAAATGTGCTTGGCCAATATTACCCTACAAGTTGGTAAGGTTAAATATTAACCAAACTTTTTATGATGGTTATATTAAAACTTATTACCATTATGGTCATCGTAGTAATTATTCTTGCTAACATTTCACACGGAATGAGCTTTGTCGGTGTAATCAGTTATCAGGTAAGTTAGAATAGGGTTATTGACAGACTAACTTTTAAGATTGAGATGAAATTAACACATTTATTATCGGCTAGCTTTTTAAGTTTATTTTCGACAGTTGCATTAAGTGCAACGTTTACCTTTACGGCTATCCCTGATGAAGATGAAAGTCAGCTTCGGACTCGCTTTGATAAAGTGGCTGATTATTTAACCGAGCAGTTGGGCGTGGAAGTGAAATATATTCCGGTAAAGTCATATTCTGCAGCGGTAACAGCATTTCGTAATAACCAAGTACAACTTGCTTGGTTTGGTGGTTTATCTGGTGTGCAAGCGCGTCGTTTAGTGCCAGGTTCTGAGGCTATTGCCCAAGGTTTTGAAGATCAGTTTTTCAAGAGTTATTTGATTGCTCATAAATCTACTGAAATGGCTGCTTCAACTAATTTTCCTTCATTGAATGATTATACCTTTACCTTTGGTTCTAAAGACTCAACTTCAGGCCGTTTGATGCCACAGTATTTTATTGAAAAAAATACCGGTAAGCCAATTGAACAAATTTTTAAACGCATTGGTTTTTCTGGCGACCATAGCCGCACGATCAGCCAAGTTGAAGCAGGTGTTTATCAAGTCGGCGCGGTTAATTACAAAGTGTGGGACACAGCAGTTGAAAACGGTGACGTTGATACCAGCAAAGTGAAAGTCATTTGGGAAAGCCCTACTTACCCAGATTATCAATGGACGGTGCATTCGGGTGTTGATGAAACGTTTGGTGCGGGCTTTAAAGAAAAGCTGACTAAAACGTTAATTGGTATGACGGATAAAGATTTGTTAGCCAGCTTCCCACGTGAGTCATTTGTACCGGCTAAAAATAGTGATTATGAACCGATTGAGCGCGTGGCAAAAACAATTGGAATGCTCGATTAATGTTGTCGTTGGTTGATGTTGATTTAGGTTATAACCAGCAAATTATATTACCTAAAGTGAATTTGTCATTTAAGGCAAATGAGGATGTGGCTATTTTAGGCCCTTCAGGCGTGGGTAAAACCACGCTGTTGCATCACCTTTATCAACAATTGGCCGAGCAGACCTGTTTGTGCTCTCAAGCACAGGGGTTAGTTGATAACCTGTCGATATATCACAATGTGTTTATTGGTGGGTTAGCGCGTTATTCCCGTTGGTATAATTTGGCTAATTTGTTGTTGCCGTTTAATAAGCCGCAACAACAAATCGCAGCTATTTGCCAGCAACTAGAACTGACCGTGCCTTTGCAACAGAAAGTCAATGAGTTGTCTGGTGGTCAGCGCCAACGTGTGGCCTTAGCCAGAGCGTTATTTCAACAACAATCAGTGTTTATGGGCGACGAGCCCTTTTCTGCATTAGATCCGCTAATGGGCTTACGATTACTAAACTTGATTAAGCAAACGCATCAGAGTGTTATTTGTGTGCTACATGATGCCGAACTAGCGTTAGCAAACTTTGAGCGTATTATTGTCATTAGCGATGGCAAAGTAGTACTAGATGACAAAGCGAGCCAATTATCTCTGGCTCATTTATCACAGCATTATGCATTAGCCGATTTACCAAACCATTCAGTGGCATAAATATGAACATGTTGATGCTGCTAAGCGATTTATCTTCATTCTATCCCCGTTTTTATAATGCCTAAAATGATTACTCACAGTCGCTACTCTTTTGTAGGGCATTGGCAGAAAATCACTCTGTTGCTTTTACTCATGGTCTCCGTGTGTTGGTTTTTTGCTGATACCGAGGTGATTGCACTCGATCCTTGGTCTGAGCTTGGTCGCATGTGGCAAGGCTTTGTGCACCCTGACTTTTTCGCGACAGAGTATTTACTTGATGCGCTGTGGCAAACCATTAGTTTTGCGCTGCTTGGGATTACGATTGGGTTGCTATTGGGATTTCCATTAGCATTGTGGTATCAACATCCTGTAGTGGCGGCAATGTGTGCATTTATCCGTGCTATCCATGAGATATTTTGGGCATTGATATTCTTACAGATATTTGGTCTTTCAGCCATTACCGGTATTTTAGCCATAGCGCTTCCTTATGCTGCTACTTTTGCCCGTGTGTTTGCTGATATTTTACAGCAAGCGCCAATGCATACCTTATTTTCACTGCCTAAGGGCACCGATAAACTGTCGGCATTTATATATGGTCGATGGATGCACATGTATCCGCAGATTGTCGATTATATTCGTTACCGTTTTGAATGCGCGCTTCGTAGTAGTGCTGTGTTGGGCTTTATTGGTATGCCGACATTAGGGTTTTATTTAGAATCCGCTTTTCGTCAGGGGCATTATCAACAAGGCGGTGCACTATTAATCTTATTTGTGTTGTTAATTGGTAGCATACGTTTTTGGGCTAAACCGATAATGCTTTGGCTGTATTTACCGCTTGCTGTGTACTTCTTACCTCCCATTCCTGTTATCGACTCGCAACTTATTTGGCGTTTTATTAGTGTTGATGTTTTACCACCGATGCTTCAAGGACAACCCTTCTTGAGCTGGTTTGACACAGATAACCTGTCGAAGCTCGTTAACTGGAGTTATACATTAATCAGCCAGCAAGTGTTTCCCGGGATGGTTGCTACCTTGGTACTGGCTTTTTGTGCTTTGGGGTTAACTCATGTGTTGACGTTGGTATTATTGCCTTTTAATACCCACTTGATGATGCCAAAAGTGGTTATTTTAATCATGAGGGCTGTGAATTTAATATTACGTTCATTGCCTGAATATTTATTGGCTTTTGTGTTTATGATGCTACTAGGGCCCTCGATGTTGCCAGCGATTATCGCGTTAGCGCTGCACAATAGCGGCTTGATGGTCTTTTTAATGTCACGTCAAGCTGACAGCATTAGTGTGCCGTTGACATACAAGCCTAGGATTGATCAGTACAGTTATCTAGTGTTACCTGCCATATACCCACATTTTATGGGACTGCTGTTTTATCGATTTGAAGTGATTATCCGTGAAACGGCTATCTTGGGCATGCTTGGGGTGATGACGTTGGGTTTTTATGTCGACAGTAATTTTTCTGAAATTCGCTTTAGTGGGGCATTGTTGCTGTTGTTTTTCACTGCGGGTTTGAATGTGGTGGTGGATTATTTAGCACGTCGATTATTGCATTATCCTCGCAGCCGTTTACAGGCTTGCTAAAGTCTCTTGGTTTCAGGCTTGCTAAATAAAGTCTCTTGGTTTAAAGCCATAAACGGGTAAGCGTCGTGGCTCAAACAGGTAACTGCTTGATAAAAATAGTCAGCTTATTCATCTATTTACTTAATCGAATTTAATCATGTTTAAAACTGACCGATAATTTGATGAATTATATTATTGGCAATCGTGACTGCAACGGCAATAAAAATAATCCCAACGAGTAGATCTATAATGGTATTGGCCGCGAGCAATTTTTGTTGTACCCGAGGTTTAGACAAGATCAGTGCGAGTAAGCTAAACCACACCAATGACAACACAAATAATAATACCGTGGCGGCAATTTTAGTTGAGTAATTGACTTGCGGCGTAATTAATACGGAAAATAAAGTAATAAAAAAGATCAGCGCTTTAGGATTCAGTAGGTTGGTATATAGTCCAACTTTAAATCCCTTTAATGACGATATCAGCGCCGCTTTTGCCACATTAGGTTGCGTTGATGAAATATCTGAATTACGACGTTTGCTAATCATACTGGTGATAGCTGACTTGAGCGCCCCATATCCCATCCATGCTAAATAGCTACTGCCAATTAGTTGTACGGTCATAAAGGCAACATGAGACTGTTGTATCATCACACTGATGCCCATCAACGACAAAAAGGTGTGAATTAAGATAGCGACAGCAATGCCGAAGGCACAATAAAGTGCGGTTAAGCGTGTTTGCTGCGTAGCCATTTTAACGATAATGGCAAAGTCAGGTCCTGGGCTCATTAATGCCACAATGTGAATAACCGCTAAACCCGCCAATAAAGTCATGTCCATATTTATTCCGTTTTTTATAAGTTAAAGCTGGCTAGATTTTGTTGATATCCATTTGTTGATATCTATGAGAGCTTATTTCAATGTAAGTTGATGATAATGGCACATTTATGTAGGAAAAAGATAATAAAAAAGCGCTAAATTAGCGCTTTTTTATATAAGGTGAACTTAAGTGTTATTTTTTGGCGTTAAGCACTTGTTCTTCAAAACTTTTGGCTGCTTTACCTGCTTGCGAATCGTTGAAGACTTCTTCATTAAATTCGCCTTCTGATTTGGCAATGATCACCGTAGCCACTGCATCACCAGTGACGTTTACCGCAGTGCGGATCATGTCTAGCATTCTGTCTACACCAATAATTAAGGCAATACCTTCAACCGGTAAGCCTACTTGGTTTAACACCATTGCCAGCATAATAAGGCCGACACCAGGCACACCCGCAGTACCGATAGATGCCAATGTTGCCGTTACCACTACAGTCGCGTAATCCATGATGCTCAGTTCAATACCAAATACTTGGGCAATAAATACCGTTGCAACACCCTGCATAATGGCGGTGCCATCCATGTTGAGAGTGGCACCAAGTGGTAAGGTGAATGACGCGATTTTGTTGTCGACGCCCATTCTGTGCTCTGCGGTTTCAATGGTTACCGGCAATGTTGCATTAGAGCTTGCAGTACTAAAAGCAAACAGCTGTACGTCGCGGATTTTACGTAAAAACATCAACGGGCTGAGTCCCGAGAACAATTTTAATAGAGTAGGGTAAACCACTAAGCCTTGGATAAATAAAACGGCAACCACGAGGAGGAAGTATTTGACAACACTACCGAAGGTTTCTAAGCCCAACGTTAAGCTGAGGGTCGCCATCAGTGCAAACACACCATAAGGTGCTAGCTGCATAATTAAGGTAACCACACGCATAATCACATCATTTAAATCGTTAAAAAATGACGCTATACGCGTACCTCTTTCACCAATATGTGAGATGGCAAAGCCAAAAACAACTGCAAATAGGATAATCTGCAACATATTGCCTTCACTCATGGCTTGCATAGGGTTTGTCGGTACAATATTAATAATGACTTCAGACAGGCTAGGCGCGTCTTTTGCCGAGTATTCTAATACGTTACCGGCCAAACTTGCATTACCTGGATGGATTAACACGGCTGCTAGAATCGCAATAGTGAGCGCAATAGCGGTAGTGAATAAATAGAAGGATATGGT
This sequence comes from Shewanella sp. TB7-MNA-CIBAN-0143, assembly GCF_040310065.1. NCBI lineage: Bacteria > Pseudomonadati > Pseudomonadota > Gammaproteobacteria > Alteromonadales > Shewanellaceae > Shewanella > Shewanella sp. TB7-MNA-CIBAN-0143. The sequence goes on along the minus strand of NZ_JBEOPL010000002.1, from coordinate 55,102 downwards.
CTTGCCACCAAGACGTCCCAGTTTAGATGGATCGCTAAGGGAGCAAGTACCGCATACTAATGAGATAAATACCAAAGGTACGACAAGCATTTTTAAGCTTGAGATGAAGATAGTACCAATGACATGTAAGAATCCATCGGTAATGTACTCTTGAATAAATTGACTACCAGGAAAAAAGTTTCTCAATGCTAGGCCAAATATAATGCCTAATGCCATGCCAATTAAAATTTTGCTCGTGAGTCCGAGCTTGTATTGATTACTCACAGAGTGTTCCTTCTCATCATATTATTTTATGTCTTTATTAATGCGCTAAAGATTAGCAGGTATCGGCAACTTAGGAAATGGCATAAAAGTGAAAGTTTTCGCCAATAAATAGCGAATAAAATAGTAGAGTTATGCTAAAGTTATAAGATGTTTGCGTATTGTTAATGTATAAGTAACTATAATAATTCTTAAGTTTATTTTAATGTAACAGGGAGCCTGACAATGAGGTCAGCATATAAAGTTTATTTTGCGCTTTTATGTTCTTTTTTTCTCGTCGCATGTGGCGGCGGTGGCAGTATAACCGATGATGGAACCGGAGGTGGGACTACACCAGACCCAACCATATCTATTTCGTTAAGTATCGACAACACTCAAGTTTCTGTTGCAGAACCTGCAGTTATTACTGCAACCGTAAAAGACTCAACGGGTGCCGCTGTCAGTACGCTTGTTTCATTTACGCTTAATAATGATGATTACGGTACATTTGCGCCAAGTACCGGTGAAGTTGTCACCAATTCAAGCGGTGTCGCCACTATCCAACTCAACACGGCTGAGATTAATACCGGAGCAACAGTAACCGCGACTACCACGTCTGGTGAAAGTGCATCATTATTTGTCACTATGACGGGTGATGGCGGTGTTGCAGGTGGTGGGGCTCAAGTGTCATTGGTGTTAACTGATGCCGCTGGTAACGCTGTTCAATCGATTAGCACTTTATCACCAGGTAAATTAACTGCGACAGTCACTGGTATTACAAAGTCTTCAATTGTTACATTTGATAGCCCAATTGGTGATTTACCCGTTAAAACTGCAGTAACTAATGCACAAGGTAAAGCTACCGTTGATATTTATGCTGGCAGTTCGTTAGGTGCTGGTGAAGCAACTGCGACATTATCAACCAATGAAACCGGTTCAACTATTGTTGTTGTTGGAGCAACCAACGTCGTGATGGGCAGTGGTACACCATTTGTTGAAGGTGTCGCAGCTATTAGTGCTACTGATTTATCTGCGGGTGGAACGGCAACGGTAACCGTGTCTATTCAAGATGATTTAGGTAATGCCTTTACACAACCTGTGGATGTAAACTTTTCATCTACTTGTGCGACCAAAAGCCCTGCGCAAGCAGTGATTAGCTCGCCTGTGTCGTCAAGTAATGGCGTCGCAACCTCAACGTATCGTGCCGAGGGCTGTGTTGGTGAAGATCAAATTAATGTCACAGCCAATGCCGGTGGCATCAGTTTATCTGCAGTTGGTACCATCAATATACTGCAGGCTGATGTTGGCAGTATTGTGTTTGTATCAGCGATTCCTGAAAACATAAGTATTCTAGGTACTGGTGGTACTGAATCATCAGTGGTTAAATTTAAAGTTTTGGATAAAAATGGCAATGTGGTTGCTAACCAAAATGTTAAATTTGCACTAAATACTACTGTAGGTGGGGTTAAAATTGATCCCCTGCAAGCTACTACAGATAATAGTGGTATTGTGCAAACGGTAGTAACCACAGGTACAGTCGCGACTTCTTTACGAGTGACTGCAACGGTAGACAATGGTGCAGTTCCAGCAGTATCGAGTCAGTCTAGCCAGTTAATTGTGTCTACGGGTATTCCTGATCAAGACAGTTTTTCTTTATCCGCTGAACTGTTTAATGCAGAAGGTTGGGATGTAGATGGTACTGTTGTTAAGGTTACCGCTCGTATGGCCGATGCGTTTAACAACCCTGTACCCGATGGCACAACGGTATCTTTTACCACTGAAGGTGGTTCTATTGAAGATGCATGTCAAACCGTAGATGGTGCATGTTCGGTATCTTGGATAAGCCAGTTACCAAGACCTGAAGGTGTTGTTCTTTTTGATGGGTTAGGCGTACAAGTGAAAAACCCTCAAGCTAGCTTAAAATGTTACAACCTAAGCGATGGTTCCGAAGATATCACTTGTCTTAATGCCAATATTGTTTATGGCAATTTTTATGACCAAAAATATGGTGGCCGTGCAACGGTTACCGCAACTGCTATTGGTGAAGAGTCTTTCCCGGATTTAAATGGTAATGGTCGCTTTGATGCATCAGAAGCAAATACGTTTCTTACTGGGACAGATGTCACTGGTCAACCATTTGATTTAAATGATGCTTATAACGACTACAATGAAGACGGTTTATTTAATCCGCAGCAAACCGGTGGCCAAGCTGGTGGCACATTGGAAGAGTTAATCGATTTTAACTCCAACGGTACATTTGATGTCAAAGACGGTAAATATAATGGTGTGCTTTGTTCAGACCCTGTACACAGTGCATGTGCTGATGGCGTAAGTGATTCAAAGTCATTGTTTGTCCGCAGAAGCTTAACCTTAGTGATGTCTGGTAGTGCAGCGTATGCTACTAATCCTGCCAATATAGTGGTTGTTGATAGCACAGGAACACACTCTGGTGCTAGTGACATGATCATCGTGGGCAAAGGTGCTGCTTCTGCAACATTTACTATCTCTGACTTACATAACCAACAAATGCCAGCCGGTTCGATCGTAAGATTTACCACATCAGCGGGCTCGGTGGTGAGTTCAAGCGAATATACATGGCCAAGTACTAATTACAATGGTGGTCGTCAGTTTACTACAACCATTAAAGGCGAAGATGAACCAAACTCTGGTGTATTCCTCGTTGAAGTTGAGTCGCCAAATGGTCTGGTTACTCCAGTGGTATCCATTGGTGTAACAATCCTATAATCGACTGGGTAACAGTTTCAATCGTTAAAAAGGCGCACTTAGCGCCTTTTTTATTGATTCGGTTTAGCAATGTAAAACAAAAAGCCAACAGCGGATGCTGTTGGCTTTTAAAGTATGTTATTCAATTATTTATTCGACCCGTTAACGTTATCTTTGGAACTGATACACGCTGCCTAACTTTAATATTTGTGTGAGTTCATCTAACGCGGTGCGTGATTCAATAATTAATTGTGGATCTGCTAGATCGCTTACCGTGAGTTGGTCACGATAATGTCTATCAACCCAGGCATTTAAGCGCGTAAATAAACCGTCATTCATTAATGTGTTTTGATTAACTGCAGCGACTTCTTGTTCGTTCATCGCGACTCGTAAACGTAAACAAGCTGGACCACCACCGTTTTGCATACTTTGCTTAACATCATAATAGCGCACTTGTTTGATCGGCGTGCCTAAGGTAACAAGTTCATTTAAGTAAGCAAATACCGCAGGGTTTTCCTGGCAATTTGTTGGCGCAATAATGGCCATTTCACCTGAAGGTAGGGTGATGATTTGGGTATTAAATAAGTAACTACGAACGGCATTATCAATGGATACTTGCTCTGTGGTGACTTTGACAAAATGCATGTCAGAGTTCATTTTACGGCGAATTTCATCGAACTTTGCTTCGGTATTTAAAAACGCTTGTTCGTGGTAGAACAACACATTTTTGTTACCCACTGAAATAACGTCATTGTGGAATACACCTTGATCAATCACATCTGGATTTTGCTGCATAAACACGCAGCTTTCATCTTCAAGTTGGTGCAACCGCGCTACTGCTTGAGATGCTTCCAATGTTTGGCGAGCTGGATATTTTGTTGGTTTAGGGGCGTTAGGGTTAGTTGCTGTTTGACCATAGACAAATAATTCAACGCCAGCATGACCGTATTCAGAACATAGGCGAGTATGATTAGCTGCTCCTTCATCACCAAAGCTTGCGTGTTCTGGCAAATGTTGATGATGCTTAAAATAGCGGTCGTTATTAAATGTCGCCTGCAAAATATTGCCCGTGGTGACAGGTTCAATACTGCGGTGTAATTTATCAACTAAATTAGCTGGGGTGAAGTGAACTTTACCGTCACAGGTGTCTGCACTGGGTGACACTGTAGCCGCGTTAGCTGTCCACATACTTGATGCACTGCAACAAGCATTAAGTAGCGCAGGAGCCTGCTGAGCAGCTTTTTGTAAAACCTCAGCGTCAGACCCAGAAAAACCAATTCGACGCAATGTGTATAGGTCTGGGCGCTCCTGTGGGGCCAATACCCCTTGCACCATCCCCAAATCTGCTAATGACTTGGCTTTTTGCAAACCTTGTTTAGCTGCCGCTTTAGGATTTGATGTCTGGGCCGCATTACTAAATGAGGCCACATTACCAAATGATAATCCGGCATAGTTATGGGTTGGTCCAACCAAGCCATCAAAGTTCGCTTCAAAATGCTTCATTCGTGATCCTTGAGAATTTTAGTGAATAATTATTATTGTAGTTACACTCATTTGTGTTACTTATAAAAAAGGAACGTGATTGTTCATGTCAGTTAACGCTAATTTAACCCCAGTATACTGAAGCTATAAGGGTTAACAAGGTGTGGTTAATTTGTACAAATGTGTATAAATGACTAAAAATGCACTGAAGGTGCTCGCAAGTATCATTAAGTGAAAAATTACGTTTAAAAAACGCATATTATTTTTTACATTTTTTATTTTTGATTCAATTCTGATTAAAAAATGACTTACTAGCCATGTAAAAGAGGGATTAACTTGAAACTATTGTCTCAACCCTCTATATATGGAATCAATTTTCTTTTTTTCGAGACTTTTTGGCGCAAATAAAACTATGGGTAAATCGCTAGTTATTGTCGAATCGCCGGCCAAAGCCAAGACAATTAATAAATATCTTGGTAAAGACTTCATTGTGAAGTCGAGTGTAGGTCATATTCGTGACTTACCAACTTCGTCTACTTCTGACGGTACAACTGTGACTAAAACCGCAGCAGAAGTTAAGAAATTATCTCCTGAAGAAAAAGCTAAATACAAGCTGATCAGAGACAAACAAGCGCTTGTGGCGCGAATGGGTGTTAACCCAGATAAAGACTGGGCGGCTAAGTATCAAATTCTGCCTGGTAAAGAAAAAGTTGTTAAAGAATTAAAAGCGTTAGCAGAAACTGCTGACCAAATATATCTCGCAACGGATTTGGACCGTGAAGGGGAAGCCATTGCCTGGCATTTACAGGAAATTATTGGTGGTGATCCTTCACGGTATCAGCGAGTTGTGTTCAACGAAATTACTAAAACAGCGATTCAAGATGCGTTTAGTAAACCGTCGGTACTTGATACCAATATGGTTAATGCCCAGCAAGCTCGTCGCTTTTTAGACCGTGTTGTTGGCTTTATGGTATCACCATTATTATGGAAAAAAGTCGCTCGTGGTTTATCTGCTGGGCGTGTTCAGTCGGTAGCAGTGCGCTTAGTTGTAGAGCGTGAAAGTGAAATTAAAGCGTTTGTTCCAGAAGAGTTTTGGGATATCCATGCTGAGTTAAATACACCTACCGCCGCTAGCTTGAAAATGCAGGTGATGAAGTATCAATCTGCTGCATTTGAACCGATTAATGAAGCGCAAGCTAAAGTCGCTGTCGATGCGTTGCGTGATGCAAAGTATGTTGTCACTGCGCGTGAAGATAAAGCAACCTCAAGCAAACCTTCGGCACCTTATATTACGTCGACATTGCAGCAAGCTGCCAGTACTCGTCTTAGTTTTGGTGTTAAGAAAACCATGATGATGGCGCAGCGTTTGTACGAAGCTGGCCACATTACGTATATGCGTACCGATTCAACCAATTTGAGTAAAGAAGCGGTTGAAAACTTACGTGAAATGATTGGTACCGAGTTCGGTGACAAGTATTTACCGGCAGAACCTATTCGTTATGGTAGCAAAGAGGGCGCTCAAGAGGCGCATGAAGCTATTAGACCGTCGAACGTGGCTGTGCAGTCCGCTTCGTTAACCGATATGGAAAGAGACGCTCAGCGCTTGTATGAGCTTATCTGGCGTCAATTTGTGTCATGTCAAATGACACCTGCTCAATATGATGCAACACGTTTAACGGTAACCGCGGGTGATTACGAATTAAAAGCCAGTGGCCGTACCTTACGTTTTGATGGTTGGACTCGTGTTCAGCCACAAGTGAGTAAGAAAAACGAAGAAGATAAGACGCTACCAGTCGTTGCAAAAGGTGACAAGTTAGTGCTTGAAACCTTATCTCCTAAGCAACACTTTACCAAGCCTGCACCGCGTTACAGTGAAGCGTCTTTGGTTAAAGAGCTTGAGAAGCGTGGTATTGGTCGTCCTTCAACGTATGCGACGATTATTTCAACCATTCAGGATCGTGGTTACGTTAAAGTTGATAACCGCCGTTTCTTTGCTGAAAAAATGGGTGAGATTGTCAGCGAACGCTTAGTCGGCAGTTTTAAAGAATTAATGAGCTACGACTTTACCGCCAGCATGGAGCAAACATTAGATGATGTTGCTCAAGGTAAGCTGGACTGGAAAAAAGTATTAGACGGTTTTTATGGCGACTTTACCAAGCAGTTATTGTTGGCCGAGTTAGATCCCGATGAAGGCGGTATGCGCCCTAATGAGATGGTATTAACAGACGACATTAAGTGTCCAACCTGTGGCCGTCCAATGGGTATTCGTACTGGTTCAACAGGGGTGTTCTTAGGTTGTTCTGGTTATGCGTTACCCCCTAAAGAACGTTGTAAGACCACGCTTAACTTAACCCCAGGTGAAGAAGCGGTAAGCGACAATGAAGATGGCGAAACGGAAGCGTTACGTGCTAAACATCGTTGTGGTAAGTGTGGTACCGCGATGGACAGTTATCTCATTGACGAAACACGTAAATTACATGTTTGTGGTAATAACCCGTCATGTGATGGTTACGAAGTTGAAGCCGGACAATTTAAGATTAAAGGCTATGAAGGTCCCATTATTGAGTGCGATCGTTGCGGCAATAATATGGAACTTAAAAATGGTCGATTTGGTAAGTATTTTGGTTGCACCAATAGCGAGTGTAAAAACACCCGTAAGTTGCTGAGAAGCGGTGAAGCGGCGCCACCAAAAGAAGATCCTATCTTCCTACCTGAATTAAAATGTACTAAATCGGATGCTCACTTTGTGCTTCGCGATGGTGCTGCTGGTATATTTTTAGCCGCCAGTACTTTCCCTAAATCGCGTGAAACACGTGCGCCGTTAGTGGAAGAGTTAGTGCAGTATCGCGATTTGTTATGGCCTAAATATGCGTATCTTGCCGATGCGCCAGTCGAAGATGATGAAGGCAATAAAGCCTCGGTTAAATTTAGTCGTAAAACAAAAGAGCAGTATGTTGCTACTGAAGTTGACGGCAAAGCTACCGGTTGGTCTTCTAAGTTTATCGGCGGTAAATGGGTTAGTGAATCAACTAAGAAAAAAGCTAAGAAATAATTTTTAGTATTGATTGATACATAACGCTCTTTATAAACGCTACCCAATTGGGTAGCGTTTTTGTTTGTGCCATAAATGACTTAATTATTTTTTGTATCATGAACCGCATAGGGACATGCTTTTGCAAACAGGCAAACAGGCAAACAGGCAAACAGGCAAACAGGCAAACAGACAAACAGGCAAACAGGCAATCAAACAAAAAATCTAAGACATCAGACACAAAAAAAGCACCGATAAATATCAGTGCTTTTTTAATGGTCATTTATTGTAAATTCACAACGATATTACACTGAAGTGCCTGACGTTATTTTTTCTCACTATTCTGTGCTGCTTGAATCGCCGTTAACGCAATGGTGTAGACAATATCATCGACTAATGCGCCGCGTGATAAATCGTTAACCGGTTTACGCATACCTTGAAGCATTGGCCCGATGCTGATTAAATCAGCACTACGCTGTACCGCCTTGTATGTGGTGTTACCCGTGTTTAAATCTGGGAACACAAATACGGTTGCTTTACCTGCGACAGGGCTGTCAGGTGCTTTAGAGAGCGCTACGTTAGGCATGACTGCTGCATCGTATTGCAATGGACCATCGATAATCAAGTCCGGACGTTTTTCTTTAGCGATTCGTGTGGCTTCACGTACTTTATCCACATCTGAACCGGTGCCAGAAGTCCCCGTTGAGTAACTGATCATCGCAACGCGAGGCTCAATACCAAAGGCTTTAGCTGATTCAGCTGACTGAATCGCAATATCGGCTAGCTGTTCAGGACTTGGATCTGGGTTAATCGCGCAATCACCATACACTAATACTTGATCTGGCATCAGCATGAAGAAAATCGATGACACTAAGCTAGAACCCGGTGCCGTTTTGATCAACTGCAATGGTGGGCGAATAGTGTGTGCCGTAGTATGAATAGCACCAGACACAATTCCATCAACTTCATCTTGTGCCAGCATCATGGTACCAAGCACCATGTTATCTTCCAGTTGTTCACGGGCAACAACTTCTGTTAATCCTTTGCTGCGACGTAATTCGAGCATAGGCTCAACGTATTTTTCACGCACAGTTTCTGGCTCAATGATTTCGATGCCTTCACCTAAAATAACATCTTGTTGCGATGCAACGCGTAAGATCTCTTCGCGGTTACCGATTAACACGCAACGAGCAATACCACGTTCTGCACAGATAGATGCAGCTTTAACGGTTCTAGGCTCTTCACCTTCAGGAAGCACGATAGTTTTACGGGCTGCACGGGCTAGTTCGGTTAACTTGTAACGGAATGCCGGAGGAGATAGACGGTGTTCACGTGGAGAATCCTGGGTAACACTTTCAATCCAGGTTTGGTCGATATGGCTGGCCACGTATTCTTGCACTTTTTCAACGCGCACCGCATCATCCACAGGCACTTCATGATCAAAACGTTGAATATTGAGCGAGGTCTGCCATGTATTTGAATCAATTAAAAATACTGGCAAGCCTGTTTCAAAAGCTTGTTCACATAACTTCATGATTTCTGGTTCTGGCGGGTAGCCCCCAGTAAGCAACAACGCGCCAATTTTAACGCCGTTCATGGCTGCTAAACATGCAGACACGATCACGTCGGAGCGATCGCCAGAAGTCACTAACAATGAATTTGTTTTGATGTGAGTAACCATGTTAGGCAGGCTACGGGCACAAAATGTTACACGGCGCATACGACGAGTATGCATTTCACCAGCATTAATGATTTTGGCATTTAAGTGCTTAGCTAAATCAGATGCACGCGGGGCAATTAGCTCTAAATTGTATGGCACACTGCCTAATATACGCAGCGGACTTTTACCCGGAAGTTGGAACATTCCCGAGCTATCAACCGCGTTCATATTTTTATCATCAAATACTTCAGATAAATCAGGACGAGTGCGACCTTCGTTGTCAACGGGAGCACCAATTTTATTGATGATAGCGCCAATTAAACGTTTGTTTTTCTGTCCACCCCAAGAGTTAAAGGCGATTTCTAATCGATTCATTAATCCATTAGGCGTATCGTTTCCAGGGGTTGCGATGAAAATAACATCGGCGTCTAATGCTTTGGCAATTTCATAGTTAATGTCATCAGCAAATGGATGGCTACGTGTTGGTACTAAGCCTTCAACCACTAGGATTTCAGTATTACTGGCGCATTCTGCTGCGCGGGCAATAATCTGTTCTAGTAGGACATCAGTTTGTTCTGAACGGATTAACGCTTCAGCATGGACCATTGAATAAGGTTCCAACGGATTAACAGTTGGAGACGTGCTTAAAATAGTGGTTGAACGTTCTGGACCAGTATCACCGGATCGAATTTGCGCAATAGGTTTAAAAAATTGCACTTTAACGCCTTTGCGTTCAAGTGCACGAACCATACCTAAGCTTAGTGATGTTAATCCCACTCCAATACCGATTGGAATAAGCATAATATTACGAGACATGACGACCTCTTGTGTGCGTATTGTTCATGTTAATTAACCGAATATAAGACCGAATAAGCTGCTTATTTAGCTGTGATCAGCTTAATAGCATCTTCGGCAATAACCCACTCTTCATTTGTTGGTATGACCATAGCAATAGGGCTACCTACTTGGGTAATGATGCCTTGCTGGCCAAAACGAGCCGCTTTATTCAAATTATCATCGACTTTGAAGTTAAATATTGCCAATAAATTAAGGACTTTCTCGCGAATAAGGTCTGAGTTTTCGCCAATACCGCCAGTAAATATAATGGCGTCTAAACGCCCTAATGGCACAGTGTAAGAGGCGATATATTTGGCTAAACGATAGCAGAAGATATCTAAGGCTAGTGTGGCACCTTTGTGACCGTCTTGATAACCTTCTTCAATCCCACGACAATCGTTGGTAAGTTCTGAAATACCCAATAAACCACTTTGCTTATTCAGTAGGTTATTGACTTCATCAAGGGTATAGCCAAGTTGTTTAACTAAATGGAAAATAATTGATGGGTCTAAATCGCCGCAACGTGTACCCATAACTAAACCTTCAAGCGGAGTTAAGCCCATTGACGTGTCGACACTTTTGCCACCTTTAATGGCCGTTACCGATGCACCATTACCTAAATGTGCACAAATAATATTGGTGTCTTTAGTCTCTTTGCCTAATACTTTGGCTGCTTCACGACAAATATAGATGTTGCTAGTACCATGCATGCCATAACGGCGAATACTATGTTCACGATACAATTTGTAGGGTAGGGCATAAATATATGCCTTTTCGGGCATGGTTTGATGAAATGCGGTGTCAAATACTGCAACTTGTGGCAAATCTGGGAATGAAGCGAGCGCGGCACGAATACCAATTAAATGCGCAGGATTATGTAGAGGCGCTAATGACGCACAATCTTCAATACCCTGAATGACATCCGGTGTAACAATAACCGAGCGAGTAAACTTTTCACCACCATGGACGATACGATGACCAACGGCTTTAATTTGTGCCGCAAGTTCTGGATGGTCTGCTAAAATGTTATTAACGATGAATTCTACCGCTTCGCGATGCGCAGTAAAGGCACCTAATTTGGCTTCATTCTTGCTGCCATCAGATTTCCACTTAATGCGTGAATCTTCTAAACCAAAACATTCAGCTAATCCAGAAACTTTATCATCGCCTGATTGAGCATCAATGATGGCAAATTTTAATGATGAGCTACCGCAGTTGAGCACGAGTACTAATTTGTCTGACATGTTAACGCCTTTTAAGTCAATGAAACTAAATAAAATAGTAAAATTCCATTTTGATTAAGGTTTATGATTATTCATTCATAAACGCCACACTTCGGTGTTCTTACCGTGATTTACGACTGAAATTTAAATCAGTATAGGCATAAATTCTCCAGTGCATTTTGGGCATGACACTGTATTATGTTATCGTTATACTCATGTCCTAAGCTGTAAAGGTAGCCGTATATTGAACATGAATTTGGTTAAATTACTTGGCGATGGTCAACGTTATATGAAGACCTGGCCAATGGTTAGGCAACTTGGGTTTTATTTCCCTGAGTACCGTGTCGTCAAAGCGACTCAATTAGCGATTATTGCAATGCCTGTGTTGGCATTAATCGTTGCGGCTAGCCAGCTGTATATATTTGGCTGGGATTATTTACCGCAAGCATTAACGATGTTGCTCTTTTTTATCAGCTTGCCACTACAAGGCTTATTATGGTTAGGTTGGCGAGCGAGCCATCCGTTACCGTTATCATTATTTGATTGGGGCAACCAACTCAGCTCAGCATTGACTGAGATGGGTATCTATTGCCAACCTTTAGGCGCAAAAGCCTGTTATTCTGATATGGCCACCATTTTGAAACTGGCTTTTGAACGTTTAGATCAAAGTTACTGGGACGAATTATAATTCATCTTATGTATAAGCCGGTGCTAATTTACATCTGTTTATTGTTATTGTGACTAAAATGTAGCGTTAATACCTCGGTCAACAAACACCTGCTGAATTCTCTGCATGATTTCTGTACTTGGCGGTGAAATATCTGCCAAAGTATACGTTTCGCCAAAAGCTTGCCATTTATGTTCCCCTAGCGGGTGATAAGGCAATAATTCAACTTTTTCAACATTGCTCATCGGTTTAATGAACTCAGCTAATGCGATGGCTGATTCGACATCTTCAGTAAATCCAGCGACAACCACATAACGGATCCAGGTTTTAATATTTCGTTTGGTAAGATATTGCGCAAACTGTAGTGTTCGATGGTTACTGACTTTAGTCAGTTCGATGTGTTTGGCATCGTCCATTTGTTTTATATCCAGTAACACTAAGTCGGTATTGTCGAGCAACTCATCTATTACGGGTTCGTATTTACGCACAAAGCCGTTGGTGTCTAAGCAAGTGTGTATACCCTGACTTTTGCAGGCTTTAAACAGTTCGCTGACAAATTGAGCTTGTAAAATTGCTTCACCACCACTGGCTGTAATGCCACCACCGCTGGCGTCTAAAAAGGGTTGATATGAAATGACTTGGCTCATTATTTCATCAACAGAAACTTCCTTGCCGCCATCTAGATCCCATGTATCACGATTATGACAATATTGGCAGCGCATAAGGCAACCTTGCATAAAAGCGATGTAGCGAATTCCTGGACCGTCAACGGTTCCGAATGATTCCACTGAATGTATGCGACCTAACGTCATTGTTGTTCCTTAAAATGGGTATAAAAAAGGCTGTATCGATAAGATGTTACACATCGATACAGCCAATTTTAGCAGAGACTACATACTTTTAGTAAATGTACGAGTAATCACGTCTTGCTGCTGCTCAGGGGTGAGCGCATTAAAGCGAACGGCATAACCCGATACACGAATAGTTAATTGTGGATATTTATCCGGATTAACAATCGCATCTTCTAACATTTCACGGTTCATCACGTTAACGTTTAAGTGTTGACCACCTTCACGGTTAGGCTTGCTTAGGAAGTAGCCATCCATCAATGACGCTAAGTTAGTACGACGACCCGTATCATCTTTACCTAATGCATTTGGCACGATAGAGAAAGTATAAGAAACACCATCTTGTGCGTGGGCAAAAGGCAGTTTAGCCACTGATGTTAATGAAGCAATTGCACCATTTTCATCACGACCATGCATTGGGTTAGCACCAGGCGCAAACGGAGCGCCTGAACGACGACCGTCAGGAGTGTTACCGGTTTTCTTACCATAAACCACGTTTGAAGTGATGGTTAAGATTGATTGTGTTGGAATGGCATTACGATACATTTTTTTAGTGCGAATTTTCGCCATAAAACGTTCAACTAAATCGCAAGCAATGTCATCGACACGAGCATCATTGTTACCAAATTTTGGATAGTCACCTTGAATGTCAAAATCAACCGCAATACCATTTTCATCGCGAATAGGCTTAACTTGAGCAAACTTAATCGCTGACAATGAATCGGCAGCAATTGACAAACCTGCAATACCACACGCCATTGTACGGCGCACATCGCGGTCATGTAATGCCATTAACGCAGACTCGTAAGAGTATTTGTCATGCATAAAGTGAATCGCGTTAAGCGCAGACACATACTGCGTTGCAAGCCAGTCCATTAAGCCATCAAGACGTGACATAACATCATCAAACTCAAGTACATCAGCAGTGATTGGGTCCGCTTTTGGTGCAATTTGGGTTTTAAGCTTTTCGTCAACACCACCGTTAATGGCATATAACATGGTTTTGGCTAAGTTAGCGCGAGCACCGAAGAACTGCATATGCTTACCCAAAATCATTGGGCTAACACAACAAGCAATGGCGTAATCGTCTGACTCAAAGTCTGGGCGCATTAAGTCATCGTTTTCGTATTGAATTGAGCTAGTGTCAATTGATACTTTGGCACAGTAACTTTTAAAACCTTGTGGCAATCTTGTAGACCATAACACGGTAATGTTTGGCTCTGGGCTTGGGCCCATGTTGTACAAGGTATGCAAGAAACGGAAGCTTGATTTAGTCACCAATGTGCGACCATCAAGACCCATACCTGCGATAGATTCAGTTGCCCAGATTGGATCGCCTGAGAATAGTTCATCGTATTCAGGTGTACGCAGGAAACGAACCATACGTAGTTTCATCACGAAATGGTCAACCATTTCTTGTGCTTGCTGTTCAGTAAGAACACCATTTTTAATGTCACGTTCAATATAAGCATCAATGAACGTTGAGGTACGACCCAGTGACATTGCTGCGCCATTTTGGCTTTTTACTGCAGCAAGGTAACCAAAGTAAGTCCATTGAATGGCTTCTTTAGCATTTTTGGCGGGTACAGAAATATCACAACCGTATTTAGCTGCCATCACTTTCATTTGGCCTAAAGCACGATGTTGCTCAGAAATCTCTTCACGTAATTGGATCACACTTGATAAGTCTTCACCAGCTTCAAACTGCGCTTGCAGTGAGCTGAATTGGGCAAACTTATCTTTCATTAGGTAATCGATACCGTACAAAGCAATACGGCGGTAGTCACCAATAATACGACCACGACCATAGGCATCAGGTAAACCTGTTAATATACCTGATTTACGGCAAGCCATAATTTCTGGGGTATAAACATCAAACACGCCTTGGTTATGGGTTTTGCGTAACTCAGAGTAAACGTAATTCACATCGCTGTTAAGTTCACGGCCATAAGCTTTACATGAACCTTCAACCATACGAATACCACCGTTGGGCAGCATGGCACGTTTTAATGGCGCTTCAGTTTGTAAACCAACGATAGTTTCAAGGTCTTTATTGATATAGCCAGCATCATGAGAGGTAATGGTTGAAACCATTTCAGTGTCGAAATCGACTGGAGCATGAGTTTGGTTCTCTTGCTTGATGCCTTCCATTACTTTGTCCCACAAAGTTAATGTTGCATCTGTTGCACCTGCTAAGAATGATTCATCACCCTCATATGGTGTGTAATTTTGTTGGATAAACTCACGTACGTTAACTTCAGTTTTCCAATCGCCAGCTACGAAACCTTCCCACGCGTTGGCAAATAGTTCGGTTTTATCTGTCATTTACTTAACCCTCTGGTTGATTTTCTACGGATGTCATCACAATTAACACAAAGTGTTGGTATCCGTTGAGTGTTTACATTCTGTCGTCTAGGTAGATTCGCTAGACTGAGCCGTTTACATCTTCTGCGACATTGATGGCAGAAATGTTCCGCCTGGCTTGTGTAATGACGCTAATCGATATTGTTTCTGTTAATGAACTAATTGGTAAGACCAATTATCCATGGGTTAATAATAGCACAGCATAATGACGATATCGGCAGCTTTCGCTAACGGATTATCAAAAGTGTTAACTGGCTAACATATCTGTTTATAACTTGGAGTAGCCCGCGGCAATTTTTGGCAAATAAAAAGCGAAACCATTGCCGATCTCGCTTTTATATTGATGGTATTACCGAACATGACTAGATTATAGCAACGCTGGAATCCCTTCGATCATGCCTACTGCTAACATCGCCGCCAAACAAATCACAAAGGCTAGGCTTGGGATAACGATACGGTCTGCAAATGACAAGGTTTTAGGACGCTCTTTATCACCAATTAAGCCATTATTATCAAGTAACATGGTTAACGCCCAAGCTAATACTGGGTTGGCAACAAATGCAGCGAAAATACAGATACCTGCGGCTTGGCTACTCGTCGTGTCTTTAACCATCTGTAAACCTGCCTCTAATAACGGCAGGAATACGCCAACTAAAAGCGCAATCGACATAACAGGGCGCCACACCGTGATATCCATAGGATAACCAATGATAGCCACAATAATACACAAGCTACCGAGTAGGATAGCGCCAGCTGGAATAGGGCGTTTGGCAATAGCCGCTGGGATCATGTAAGTTCCCCACGATGAGGTAATATTACCGCCACCGACTGCAGTACCAACGATCTGTCTTACTGAGCAAGTTGTCATCGTGTCATCAACATCCATCAGTACTTTTTCAGCGCCTTTTGGATAATTTAATTCTTGGAAAATACGATGACCAAGAAAGTCTGGTGACCACATGGCAACAGCCAGAATTGCGAATGGTAATGATGCAATAAAATGAGCTGCATTTGGTAAGCCTAACTGCCAACCATGTTCAGTTGAACCCCACCAATAAACTGGATTGAGATTTGGGATGCCTGGAGCGGTAGTAAATTGTAAATCTAAGCCTGCGCCTAGGCCAAATGCCAGAGCAACTGCTGCAATAGAACACAATGGAATCGCTAACCAGCGTTTACCGTATTTGGCTAATGCTGCATAAATAATGACATTGATTAACAAGATGGTAAATGCAACATAACCGAGTGAATAGTCAAGACTGTGCTTGGCTTGCAGTCCTCCTGCCCAGTCAAATAACGAACCTATCTGACTTTTAGCTCCCATAAATCCTAAGAACACCAATAAACCGCCGGCCACACCGCTACTGGTGAGGTTAACCAGTTTCGATCCGCCTTTGAAATAACTTAAAATCAAGCCAAATATACCAATGAGGATTGCTAACGCTAATGGATGAGCACCAGCGAGCGCGATGGTACCAATTAACGGGATCATTGGTCCATGGTTGCCGCCAAGGTTTGCTCTTGGATTAATAAAACCAGAGCTAATAATACAGAAGAGTAAAGCTGGGATGAGCATTTCTACACGGACAATCTGGATAGCAAATTCTGCCCCAAGATTGACGTGATCCCATTTTTCACTTAAACCTGCAGCCCAAGCTGCCATTACTGCAGAATACATCACAGTAATACCAATGGTTCCTGCGATGGCTGGGACTAAGTCTTCCCATTCAAAACGAAAATCACGTCCAGGAAGGTTGAGTCCCCAACGTTTGGGCTTCATTATCTTGAGTTCATTTTCTAGATAGGCATCGCGAGTGTCAAACTCGCTAGCAGGACGGTGAAGCTCGCTGTAGCTTGCTTCTTGAGCTTGTGTATCTGAATTGCTGACTGTGTCTGACATAATTTCTCATTCTCCGAAAAGAACAGGTTAATCCATCAAATGATGAAGTTTGAGTGTGTTCCTTTGAAGTGATGGCTATGTCCGTAAGAGCAGCTTGCCGGTGAGCCGCAATGGCTCTTATCACTTTGCTCAGCTGCGATGCCTTTATTAGGGAAGCATTACAGTGATGTCCTTATTACGATCTTTTTTGGTAAGACCAATTTACCTTGTGGATTTTAGCATAGCGTTGAGATTGCATCACTTGGTATCAAGAAAGTTGATGTTTTGTTTACTAGAAGTGAGAGCTGGATAACAAGTTAACAGCAAAATTAGATCAGTAAATTTGCCTAATAACTCACCTCGTAAGCAATACTCATTTCAGAATATTGTGTCACATCAATATAATTGATACTGGGTATAATTATTATTCAATTATATTTAAGACTTGTCGACGGGATTATTAAGAATTATAGAGAAATGACCGCTGCAGTAGCTACCATGGTGGTTACAAAATAAATTGGTCGAGTGCTGGCTGAAGTTTTAGTCATTATGGCAGTCGTTAATGTATAAATGCTTATTATGGGTGAAGGAAAGTAAGATTGGCTTTGGTGGTTGATAATGTCAGTATTTGAGAAGCATGAAATTGATAAACATGAATGGATAAAAAAACGGCATCCGAAGATGCCGTTTTATCAATAAACCTATCGCTTATAACGAATAGTTTAGAACTTATAAGAGGCTGTAGTATGGAAGAAGCGACCTACGTTGTCATAAGCTGAGCTTGTAGTATCAGTACCTGTATAACCGTATGGTAGTTCACGGTTAAACACGTTATCGATACCAAACTTCAAACGAATACCTGAATCGAAGTTGTATGCAACTGCCATGTCGTTGATAAAGTAATCGTCAAATTCCATGTTGCTATTAGGATTCGCGTTTAGGGCTAATTCCTTATCAGTATAAAGGCTTACACCCTCAACATAGCGCGTTCTCCAGCTAACATCCCAGCTATCGATTGAGTAACTTAGGCTCCAGTTTGCTTGCCATTCAGCATAGCCTGCCGTGCCTGCAAGTTCTTCAAACGTATCTGGTTCATCCTGGAATGAAAAGTCTTTACGTTTTAATAGACGAGTCGCAATAAGGTTAGTGCGTACATCACCACTAAAGGCTTCAAAGTTATAACCAATATCAAAGTCGATACCAGCAGCTTCAAGAGATGCAATGTTTAACGAGAACTGTCTAATTTGAGTAATTTCGTGGCTAGTTGAATCACGAGTAATCAAACTACAGTATTCGTTATTCACACCAGATGGAGAATCAACACAACGGTCGATAATATCTTGAGCACCAACAGCACTGATTGCATTCTCGATCTCGATATTCCAATAATCGGTAGTGATCGATAATCCATCAATAAAATCAGGTTGATAAACAATTCCTAACGTGAAACTTTTCGATTCTTCTGCTTTTAGCTCGCGATTACCACCACTTAATCCTTCAAGGGTTTTATCGTCGTAGTCAGCGTCAAAACCAGCAGGGATCCCTAGCGCCGCACAGTTAGCCTGGCGTTGAGTTGGATCAGCTAGATCATTTAAGTTTTTAGCACGACAAGAGTCATCTACAGAGAAGAATGTTTGGCTTGCAGCACCATAAAGCTCACTGATGTTAGGTGCACGAATAGCTTCTGAGTATGTAGTACGAACGCGGATCTGATCATCAACTTCCCAGCTTAAGCCCGTTTTCCATGTTGTTGCATTACCAATGGTGCTGTAATCAGCAAAACGTATTGCAAGATCTAAGTCTAGCTGACGTACCATTGGTAAATCGGCTAGCAAAGGAAGCGTGATTTCAGCAAAAATTTCGCTTACATCAAAATCGCCTTTATCTTCGCCCAATGCATTGAAGAAAGTACCTGCTGCATTTGAAGGTTCAAATATCTCACTTTCTTCTTTACGGTATTCAACACCAGTAGAGAAGCCTGCATAACCGGCAGGTAATTCAAATAAACTAGAGTTAGTTAGTGAGCCACCTAATACGGTTTGCTTAATAATCGATGTACCAGTTGAAGCGGTATTAATATAGTTAATAGCATCTTGACTTGGCGCGCCAAAACCAAAAATGTTGACTGGCACACAGCCTGCATCTCTAGCTGACTGATCACGACATACTGCAATCCCGTTTTCTAATACAGAATCAAGGGCGTTGGTGTAATTGTCATAGATTAAGTTATTTTTATTAACGCGCTCTAAATCAGTTTGACCATAAATAGCATAGGCATCGTAATCCCAATCTTGGAATACTATACCTTCAAGACCGATAACATAACGTTGAGTTTCGCGAGTATCATCTTCAATGCGCGCACCCAAGTCCGTCATAAAACGACGAATATTAAGTGTATCTAATGGCGCTGAATTACCGTCGCTATCCTTGTTTGCTTTCATTAAAGCAACCAGTTCAGGATTGATAAAAGCGTTATCAATTTTGATATCGTTGACCGGGTTACCAAAGAAAAATGCCGGTTGGCCTTCATCTGTTGATTGGCTGTTAACGTATTTAGCTTCAAAATAAACGTTATGATTATCGTTAAGCTGGTAGTTTGCTTTAAAGTTAATATTGTAACGTTCGAATTCTGGTTGTAATTCGACAAACTGGTTTAAGTTAGTGACATCACAATTTGCACAACGAATACCATCAACATTTTGACCGCTATAAACATCGCTTAATGAGCCATCAGGATTAAAGCTTTTCCAACCATCTAAATTGAAGGTACCGGCATTACTAATCGTGTAGTGACCGGCGTTAGGAGTCCATATTTTGTCTGGATCTGATGGGTCATTGTTATCTTCAGTGCGGTTTTTATTTGCTAGGCTCGAAAAAGCAGTTGAAGTCTGATCGCGATCAAATGCTCTTAATTGCTCTTGAGCGCTGTATTCAACCGCAAAGGCAACATTACCATCACCTTGGGCAAAATCAGAACCATAAGATAATGAGAAACGGTCTTTATTGTGGCCACTATCGTCAGCCCAACCTTTGGTTGCTGATACATCTAAGCCATTAATATCTTTCTTTAAAATGAAGTTTACAACACCGGTTACCGCATCAGCACCGTAAATTGCAGATGCACCGCCGGTAATCACTTCTACTCTATCGATCCATACACTTGGAATGGTATTGACGTCGACTGAAGAAGTACCTGCAGAACTTGATACATGGCGTTTACCGTCCACTAACACGAGTGTTCTGGCGGTACCCATGCTTCTTAAATCGAGCAAGTTAAGACCCGAAGTACCAATAAAGCGGCCTGAGTTGGCAAGTGAGTAGGTGTTACCTAGTGCAGGTAATTGGTTTAGCGCTTCACCAATATTTGTTACACCAGTTGATAATAACTCGTCGCCAGTAATTACTGTAACCGGCGTTGGTGCAACAGCACCTTCACGAATAATACGTGAGCCTGTTACCGATATTCTTTCAACAGTTGATGCTGGATTAGCTTGATCTTCTGCTGCAAAGGTATTGAATGTGGTTGCTGCAGAAACAGCGACACCACTGATTAGCGCAAAGCGAATAGCTTTGGCTAAATGCGAATTAACTTGCATATTTTAACTCCCTAAAATGTTTTTTTATTATGGTGTAATCATTCAGATCATTTTTAATATAAAAATGAAACAAAGTTACACAGCTATCGATATAAGCACACCTAAATAAAAAAACAATATCAGGCCATCAGGTTGGTAATTAGCTGGGTATATACAATTAAACTCATTTTGATTAACGATTCGATATCATAAGCGCCAATAAGTTGTAATAATGTAAGTATCAAGATTACAGTGTTGTTTTAAGTGACTTATGTTGTTAACAAATGGTTTTTAATTTATTGCTTTGTTGTATTGCTTGTGGCTGTCGAAATTTAATTTGTTAAAAAAATGTTCATAAATTATTTTTAATTTTTATATGAAAAATTATAACCTAGCGTTTTTTTTAGGTAAATTACCGATTTAACATATTATAATTTTTTTTCATGAGTTTAATTAATGTGGTTTTTACGTAAAAAAATCTAGGTTTTGACCTTCGTTGATAATAGATTATTATTCATTATTTGAATATTAATGATTTTTAAGTGATTTTTTATGCGCTTCGTTATTATGTTTAGCATGATGTTGATTGTCATAGTTGATTGTCATAGTTGATTGTCATAGATGATTGTCATAGATGAGTTTTTTATAAACAAAAAAGACTAGTAAGAAACATTGCAGATACTTTATCAATAAGCGCTATTCATAAGTACTATCCATAAGCACCATTAATATTGAACACTATCCATCATTTGTAATGGCTAATAAAATCCTGATTCACTACCGTAGGTTTTTATAATCACAAAATAAATCAGCAAATAACATCGATGATAAAGCCTCATGTAGATAGAACGCTGCAACATAAATTATGGCTACTGCCGTTTTTTATTGGCAAATGTAGGCATATGATTATCTATCGTAATAGCGGAAACAGAGTAAATACCCATTATGATATCTTTCTCTTCATTAACGGTGAGCAGTATAGATAGACTTTGCACGGGTTACCGTTTTAGCTCAGTCAATAATAGTTAGGTCTATGATTACAACGATGAACCTGCGACATTACTTTGGGGTAACTGCGGATTAAGTGTATAAAAGCTGACACGATACTGATTTAACAGACTCAACAGCCGCAAACATAATGGTTTACATTGCATCGCGAGATAACTACGAATAACCGTTACTGCACATCAGTGCTGACATCTACATTCACATCAATATCAGTATCAGTACCAATAAAAATACCAATACCAGTATCAGTGATCAATCCATCAACTCTTCCATCAACTCTTCCATCAACTTTACCATCGGTATCATTCTATTTTTTCAGATGTTGGTATTACGAATTGTGAATCAATATTATTGATGGTTGCCATCATTATTATCAGATTTTATTCTGATTATTTCAAAGGTAGTCTTATGTTTCGACAAGAAGGCCGCCATGAATAGTAGAGTGATAATACATGTCTCACTGTTCCTACAATATTTATGCTGCAGCCAAAGAATAACCATTAGTTTATTTGGAATGTAGTTTATGACTGCTTTAACAACAAAAACTTCAACAGTGCCGATACAGAGTGCTTACACACAAGACGCTGCGAATAGTGCAGTTATCAACATGTGCCAGCAAGCTGAACAATACGGGCAATCTAAAGTCATTAAGTCGCACCTTGAGTCATTCGGTTTAGCTATTTTTGCCGGTGCTTTTATTGCGTTGGCTTTTGTTTTTTATATTACGGTAACGACTGGAACAATTGGTCCTTGGGGGCAAGTGCGCTTTATTGGTGGTTTAGCGTTTAGCTTAGGGTTAATTCTAGTGGTTATTTGTGGGGGAGAACTTTTTACCAGCACAGTCTTAAGCAGTGTTGCATGGGCTCAAAAACGGGTTACTACTAGAGATTTATTGATGTGTTGGACTCGGGTCTATGTTGGCAATTTCATTGGCGCTATGTTGATGTTGTTGTTGATTTTAGGGGCTAAAATGCACCTGCTCAATGATGGTCAATGGGGCTTGAATGCATTAAATATTGCGCAACACAAAATACATCATGATTGGAGCCAAGCATTTATTTTGGGCATATTATGTAATGTTTTGGTGTGCCTAGGTGTCTGGATGACGTTTTCCAGTAAAGACGTACTAACCAAAGCCTTCTTACTGATGCTACCCGTTGCCATGTTTGTCAGCAGTGGTTTTGAACACAGTATCGCTAACTTGTTTATGGTGCCGCTGGGGATCATGTTGCAGCAATTTGCATCGGTGGATTTCTTTAACGCTATTGGTGTACCCGCAAGCCAGTTTGCTGATATCACAATAATGCATTTTCTGTTTAATAATCTTATTCCTGTCACGTTAGGCAACATCGTCGGCGGTGCGTTATTTGTCGGTCTTGCTTATTTAATGATCGAACGATTAAAGCACTCTAATGCTAATCATACAGCGCCTATGGCATTAGCCACGTTGGCATTAGCTGAATGTATTCCGGCGATTGACGCGCATATGTCAAACCAGGCTATGTCAAATATGTCTGCTTCTAACCAGCCTAATTCAGATAAGCCAATACCTAACGTACCAATATCAAGTCGACCAATGGTCAGTCAATCGACCACAGATTTTTCCAAATCACATTCAGTATTAACCCAAATCCACCATGAATCTAACCTTACACCTTCGCTAAAAACGAATGGGAGAACTGCTATGCCTAAATCAATTATTAATCTTACTGTCAGTGAATTAATGCAAGCGACACCTTTTACATTATCACCAGAACTCTCTATTCATGAAGGACTGATGCAACTCACTGCTGCGCAAGAACGAGGAGCACCAGTTGTCGACAAACAAAATCGCTTATTAGGATTTGTATCTCAACAAGATTTATTAAGATGCTTATGGTCAGAAGAATATAACAAACACATTAACAGTCATGTTGCTGATTTAATGCAGACGCAAGTGATGACCGTATCTGGCAACGATAAAATTGCCGATCTTGTTGAGTTAATGGTTGTCGACAGAGAGAAGTTGTTTCCTGTTACCGCTAGCGGAATGTATACCGGTAGCCGCTTTATGAGTTATGAAGAACGTTTAAGACATGCTTCTGCGAATAAACCGAGTAGTTTTCCTGTTGTAAATGAGGGAATATTGCTTGGAGTTATTACTCGAGAACAGATAGCTACTAAAATTTGTTCGGTGATGGGATAGTCAACTCAATCGATAACGCCTTTCACAAGCCATCTAGTGGTTAAGTAAAGGCGTTATCAAATACCATTAAAGCGTTTTACTCATGCGTCTTGCTTCATTTAGGACGCAATCACGAAGCGGATTATCACCCGCATCATTGCGCCATACAAAAGACAATTGACGCTGTAGGTTAAGCTGTGGTGTATCAATAATAACCAGCTTACCTTCAGCAACATCTTGCTCTACGGTAATATGGGGCAGGCAGCTTAAGTAAGACCCATTTCTGACCAATGCCTTTAACAGCAGTACATGTTCGTATTCTTTCCACACATTGAGTTTTTCAAGCACACCGTGGATAGCTCCTTCAAAAATGCGTCTAGTACCAGCACCTTGCTCTCTAAGCACCCATTTTGCTTGTTCCAATTGCGCTAAACTAATTTTTTCAGCATTGGCATAAGGGTGGTGCGGCGCGGCAACTACCACAAGATGATCATCAATCCACTTTTCTTGATGTAAGCGGCTATCGTCGTTACGCCCCTCAATAATACCAAGGTCATAGTCGTAGTTAATTAATCCTTCAACAACGTGTTCGGTGTTTTCAACCTCAAGATCAATCCTTAATTCTGGAAAATCATTATCAATTTTGCTGATTAAGTTTGGCAATAAATATTCTGCTGCAGTTTGGCTCGAACATAACTTAAATTGACCACTAATTATGTGTTGTTCGTGTAAGCCAAATTGAATTTGTTGTGCATCTTGAAGTAATTGGCGTGCTTTGGGCCTTAACCAATTGCCCCAATGGCTTAGGGTTAGTCGGTTGCCTTGTCTAATAAACAGCGGACGGTCTAGTAAATTCTCTAGCTGAGAAAGTGACATACTCACCGCTGATTGGGTCATCGATAGCTTTCTGGCAGCTGCGCTAACACTTTCAAGACTGGCCACAGCATCAAAAACGGTAATTTGTTTAAGCGAGTATTTCATATCAGCGTAATAGCTCCGTTTTATGAATCATTTAAGTATCAATAAAATTGATGTTTACTAGTGTTTACTTCAATAAGTAAAACGGAAGGCTGTTGCATAGGCAAGCGACTTATATCAACTTTGCAACTGAGGTTTAGTTTTTAGTACAAATAAATAAATATTTATCGAAATTAGACAAGGAGTTAGCAATATATGCGATGAGCATGATGCTTTTTAGTTGAGCAACGTTTAGGCTTTATTATGGAGATGAAACAAAAAACCAGCCGAAGCTGGTTTTTATAATAGACAAATGTAGAGTCTATTCAAGCAATCTATTACTGTACGTTTTCGCTATCGCTAAACTCACCTGCAAATAACGCCGTTGATAAATAACGTTCAGCAGCTGAAGGCAATATAACCACAATAGTTTTATCAGCAAACTCTGGTAATGCAGCAATACGATTTGCAGCCACAACCGCGGCACCAGAAGAAATACCGACTAAGATACCTTCTTCTTTCATTAAACGACGAGCCATTTCAATAGACTCTTCGTTGGTTACCGCTTCAACGCGGTCAATAATAGATAAATCTAGGTTGCCTGGGATGAAACCTGCGCCAATACCTTGGATTTTGTGTGGACCTGGCTGAATTGGCTGGCCTGCTAATGCTTGCGCAATAACCGGAGAATCAACTGGCTCAACAGCAACAGAGGTAATGGTTTTGCCTTGTGCTTTTAAATAACGGCTTACACCTGTTAAGGTTCCGCCAGTACCAACACCGGCCACAAATACATCAACTTCACCATCGGTATCATTCCAGATTTCTGGACCAGTGGTTTTTTCGTGTATTTCAGGGTTAGCAGGATTATCAAATTGGCCAAGCACTAGGTATTTTTCAGGCGCAGATTGGCGAATTTCTTCAGCCTTATCAATGGCACCTTTCATACCTTTAGCGCCTTCTGTGAGCACTAAGTTTGCACCTAATGCTTTCAGTAGCTTACGACGCTCTAAGCTCATGGTATTTGGCATAGTTAAGGTTAATTTATAACCACGTGCTGCAGCAACATAAGCAAGTGCAATACCGGTGTTACCTGATGTAGGTTCAATTAACTCGATATCTTTGGTGAGTATACCTTTCTTTTCAGCATCCCAAATCATGTTGGCGCCAATACGACACTTAACACTAAAGCTTGGGTTACGTGCTTCTATTTTTGCTAACACCTTACCGTTGCTAACGCGGTTTAAACGAACTAACGGTGTGTTGCCTAAAGTATATGAATTATCTTCGAAAATTTTGCTCATGGATTATTTGCTCCTATGGTTGCATCGTCTAATCATAATCTGCTCAGCAGGATTTAGAAGTGAAAGTTTGTTCTTCTTTATGCTTTTTAGTTATTAAGGGGTTTATTTTTATTCTAAAAACCCTATAGATGCTGCTATATTAGGCTTTTGGAGTCAATTGTCATCACTCAATGGTCTGACCATCAAACAAATTTAATTTAGTATGACGAGATTAAATCATAAAATACTAGAATAGCGTTAATCAGCAAAATGTTTCTCTGTCGTGCCACGCAATTGATCAGTAAGGTCGTCGATAAGCGATGTTAAAACCTTCAGTGATCCATATCGATGTATTTGGCGCTCAATGAACTTTCGCTAACTCATTCACTAAAAATGGTAGAGTAAAATGAATAAAGTTGTGATTTCAGGCAGTGGTTTATATACACCACCTTACAGTGTCTCTAACGACGAATTAGTTAATAGCTACAATAGTTATGTTGACCAGTTTAATCAACAGCATTCGGCCGAAATTGAGGCTGGGACCACGCTAGCGTTGGCATATTCGTCAAGTGAGTTTATCGAAAAAGCCTCTGGGATTAAAAGCCGTTATGTCATGGTAAAAGACGGTATTCTTGATACCAATATTATGATGCCATTAATTGCAGATAGACCTTCTGAGTCTTTGTCTATGCAAGCCGAGATGGGTATTGAAGCTGCGAACCAAGCATTACAACAAGCAAACTTAACGGCTGAAGATATCGATTTGGTTATTGTGGCGTGTGCTTATACCCAACGAGCTTACCCAGCTATTGCCATTGAAATCCAACAAGCTATGGGCACCAAGGGCTTTGCCTATGACATGTTAGTGGCATGTTCATCGGCTACGTTTGCAATTGTGAATGCCGTTAACGCTATTCGTGGCGGCACAGCTAATAGAGTGTTGGTCATTAATCCTGAGTTAACCTCGCCGCAAATCAACTTTCGCGATCGCGATAGCCATTTTATTTTTGGTGATGTTGCTACTGCAGTCGTGGTTGAACGCGAAGAGTTATCTACATCAAAACTTGCCTTTAACGTGTTGTCTACGCGCTGTGTAACCGAATATTCTAGTAATATTCGCAGTAACTTTGGCTTTGTTAATCGCTGCGACCCTGAAAATGCAACCACGGCGGATAAGCTGTTTCATCAGCAAGGTCGTAAAGTGTTTAAAGAACTACTGCCGATGATTTACCAGCATTTGGACGCACAATTTACCGATGAACAAATAAAGCCTGAAGAATTTAAGCGCTTATGGCTTCATCAAGCCAATATAAACATGAATTTGTTTGTAGTGAAGAAGCTTCTTGGTGATAATGTTGAACCAACTCAAGCGCCTATTGTATTAGATGAGTATGCCAATACCGCTTCTGCGGGATCGGTTATTGCTTTTCATAAATTTAACCAAGATTTTAAAACAGGTGATTTAGGCTTGTTGTGCTCATTTGGTGCAGGCTACTCTATCGGTAGTATCGTACTTGAAAAGTGTTAGATAGCTCGAGTACGAGACAATAATAAAGGTGACCATATTGCGAGTGTTGATTGTAGAAGATAGCACCACGGTATCGAAAATATTAAAACACATGATTGTTCAGGATCTTGGATACCATGTGGATATCGCACCTGATATGTCGAGTGCATTGGTTTTTTTAGAAAAAAATCAATATTTTGTAGTGGTTGCAGATTTAAATTTACCCGATGCTTCTGACGGCGATATTGTCAAGTTAGTGGCATCGTATTCGACTCCTTGTATCGTGCTGACTAGTAATCTAGATGCTGCTCAACGTCGAGAAATCTTGAAACTCAGCATCGTTGATTATATCCCAAAAGATAAACGTCACAGCTATCAGTATGTGGTCAAGTTAATTGACAGGCTTTATCGCAATCAAGACGTTAAAGTATTGGTTGCAGATGATTCGCTGGTGAGTCGTAAGTTTGTAAAAATGCTGCTTGAACAGCATTTGTTCAAAGTTATTGAAGCCAATGATGGTGAAGAAGCATTAGCCGTATTAGAGGCGCAGCCTGATATTCAGTTGCTTATTACTGATTACAACATGCCAAAGGTTGATGGTGTTGAACTTGTTTTGCGGGTACGTGAGCAGTTTAACCGTGAAGATATCGCTATCATTGGTTTGTCTAATGACAATGATGAAAGTTTGTCGGCAAAGTTTATTAAAAACGGCGCTAATGATTTTTTACAAAAACCGTTTGTGCATGAAGAGTTTCATTGTCGAGTGCTTAACACCCTTGATTCACTCGATATGATGCGTAATTTGTGGCGTAAAGCCAATCGTGATTATTTAACTAAAGCCTACACTCGGCGTTATTTTTTTGGTCAATACCAACAAAATGATTCGGAACAGAAACTGCTGTCAGTGGCACTATTAGACATTGATTTTTTTAAAAAAATCAATGATACCTATGGCCATGATGTCGGCGATGAAGTGTTAATTGAATTTGTGCAACGCTTAGAAAACGCCTTTGGAGCTAACTTTACTGTAGCGCGTTTTGGTGGAGAAGAGTTTGTTGTTGCTTTTAAAGGTTTAGATGCCATTAAAGCTAGCCTACTAGTGAATAAATTTCGGGAACAATGTGAAAGCAACCCGATAATGACCTCGGCAGGGGATTTGTCTGTTTCATTTAGTTGCGGCGTGTCTACCTTGAGTAATGAAACATTAGACCATGCACTGCAACGTGCCGATGAGTTGCTGTATAAAGCTAAAAATGCAGGTCGCAATAAGGTTGTTTCTCAGTAAGTTACTTCATCTGATGAGTTAGCTAATATAAGGCCGTTGATACTTGAGTATCAACGGCTTTTTTGCCTCTATGGCTGTCCCGACAAGGTTAATTGTAAACCTATTGGTTATGCCTAAAGCAGCCAAGCGTAACTGAGTTTCATGAAATAGGTTTTTTCGTCTTGGGTTAACGAGTCGATGTCATCATTAGCAATAAATGCGTCTGAATAACCGAGATAAAACACGCTTTGGGGATTAAGTTTATAGCCATAGAGCAATTCATTACCCATATCTTGATACAGTGTATTTGGACGTTGGTAACGATATAAGTCAGGGTCGCGCTCTATGCGAGTATACACACTGCTTAAGCGGATAAAACTGTTTAGCGTCAGCTGCCAATTGAGGCGCATATCACTGAGATTAGCGGTAAATAAACGACCATCATCGACGTCTAATGTCTGGTAGCGGTGTGATATATCAAGCACTAATGATTCGGTTAATTTCCATTCGATGCCCGGATTCAACATAGTGATAGTTGCAGGCCTGTCATTAGCGAAATCAATGTCATCACCATAGTTAACATCTAGTTCTAATTTCAGCGATCCAATAGGAGTGAAGTTGGTGTAAAACCAAC
This sequence comes from Shewanella sp. TB7-MNA-CIBAN-0143, assembly GCF_040310065.1. Classification (NCBI taxonomy): domain Bacteria; kingdom Pseudomonadati; phylum Pseudomonadota; class Gammaproteobacteria; order Alteromonadales; family Shewanellaceae; genus Shewanella; species Shewanella sp. TB7-MNA-CIBAN-0143. The sequence goes on along the minus strand of NZ_JBEOPL010000002.1, from coordinate 25,755 downwards.
CTAAGGTTTCACTAAATTCACTAGTGTTATTCTCTATATCAATAATGCTCGGGTTGTGGCGTCTGCCCACTCGTTGTCGTTGCACTATCCCTGTGGCGATAAAACTTTGAAGCCCGCCGTCAAACTCGATATACATTTCTGTTTCTTGCTCGAGTCGTTCGTTGTTTTGATTATGAGTAATGTCCCAATCGCCTCCGAGGTTAATTTTGCTGAAAAAATGATTGTCTGGATACCAGATGTAGCCACCGCCAGCAACAAATTTTGCGACATCAATTTTGTCGATAAAGCCAAGATCGGCACGGAAATCATCACCTGTAGATTCGTAGTGAGTACTGGCATACCAATTACGGCGTTCGTGTTGATAACTAACCGCGTACATGTTGTCGTTAAAATTATCGTCTTTATTGGTACGTAAAACGCGTTCGTTAATATTACAATCACCAAATTCGCATTGTTCAGATTGCTGTAAACAATCATCCGTATTGCAAAATTTAGTGAATAAATCGTCCGGATAAGCTGTTTGTGAATGCGCATATTGCGCAGTGAAAGTATCTTGTTTCGTTGGTTGGTACTTTATATCAATACTGGCAACATAGTTATGATAATCATCTGCTTGCTTTAACGTCACTAAGCCACCAATTGAAAACTCTCTGCTAGGGTCAAATCGATAGCGAGCCGCCATATTATGACTTTGCTGATCCAATATCGCCACATCAGAACTTAAATTACCAGGGACTAAAAACTGGGTTTGAGTGTCATTGGCCGCCAATATTGCAACGGTATGGTTATCGGTTTTGCTGGTCAGCTTTACCCCATAATCGGGCGAACTAATATTGCGGGTGTGCAGTAAATCTAATTGGGTATCAAAGTAATCTTTGTTGTCCAAGAAAAAAGCGCGCTTTTCCGGAAAGAAGAGTGCAAATGTGTTGTTAACATCTAGCTGACCCGCATCGGCTTCCACTTGTGAGAAGTCTGGGTTAATGGTGGCGTTAAGTAAGGTAGTCGGTGTGATCCCCCAACGTAAATCTAATCCAATATCGACATTACTGTCATCGCTCCAAGGTTGGGCTTGTGTCACGTCTCGTTGCTGGCTTTGATTTGCCACAATAGAGGGCGTGAGTTGTAAGTCTTTACCTTGAGTTGCGCCGGCTAAACCCGATGCGATACCTAATTGGCATAACTGACATGACACGTTACGGTCGATTTTATGAGTGGATAAGCGATGGGTTTCATTGCGAGGATAAAAGCGAATAAGCTCAATGCCCCAAGTTTGAATTGGATTACTGTCATCAAAATTAAACAGTCTTAAAGGGAGTTGTACCTCAACTTGGAAACCGTTTTTGGTCAGTTTACCTTTGCTATACCAAATCCCGTCCCACGCATCACTTTCTTGGCCTGTGAGTTCATTTTCTATGGAGTCACTTTGGACGCCATAAGGGTTAATAAAAAATTGGTAGGCTAAACGAGCATTATTGAAGGTATCCAGTTTAATACCCACCATGTCATCGCCCCAGGATTTGTCTCGATCACGTAGATTTGCCCTAATATTGTCCGGATTAGGATCGTGGGCAGTAAACGCGAAATATAGGCTGGTGTTCGACGCATAGACTTTAGCTGTGGTTGTCACTGGTGCAGCGGTATTCTCTCCAGGAGAGGTTTCATAACGCAGTATTACCTCGGTAGCATGTTGCCATGCAGGCTCGTTAAAGTCGCCATCAAGCTCAATATCTTCATTGATGGTCGGGATGTCGAGATGAAATTGCTGGCTCGACCCCGCAAACGCAGCAAAAGATAATAAACTGCTTAATATTACCAATGCTAACGTGAATATAACGTCACAGGTGCGGGTTAATCGGTTGATTGGGGGTAAGCTGCTAGTTGGCATTAAGTCGTTGATCACTTTTACTCTATTTTTATTTTTCGTTATTTGTCTTATTGTCGCAAAAAAGTCCTTAAAACGTAGGTCCGACTTGTACTAAAATCATCACTAAATTGTTACTGAATGTTAAATTAGCTTGCGTGAATGTAATAAAAAAGCCCGATAGTCGCTATCGGGCTTGTCTTGAGGCGCTGTAATCTAAGCTGGTCTACTGTTGGAGCATCCATGTATCTAAGCATTAATTCTCTACAGATTAATCTGGGGCAATACTGCTATTTTTGTAAGCGTCACGATATTTATCGACCCACATAGCGGTTGCACCACAAATGGCTACCGGCATAACGATGAAGTTTACAATCGGTATCATTGAAAACACTGTCACGGTAGCACCGAAGCTAAAACTCGAACCCTTAGTATTTTTGAGAGCGAACTTCATATCGTCAAAAGGCACTTTATGATTATCAAATGGATAGTCGCAATACTGAATTGCCATCATCCACGCGGTGAATAAAAACCATAAAATGGGCGCAGCAGTTTGGCCGATAATCGGCAACCAAAATAACACTAAAAACAGTAATGCTCGTGGTAAATAGTATTTTAGCTTAATCCATTCTCGACCAAAAATCCGCGGCAAATCTTTGATCATATCGACTGAACCGCCGGTGTTTAAGCTTTTTCCGGTGAGATGCTGCTCGACTTTTTCGGCCAACAAACCATTAAACGGCGCTGCAATCCAGTTCATTACGGAACTGAATAAAAATGACATTACCACTAGCATTGTTAGTACGGCTAATGGCCATAATAAAAAATTCAACCAGCTTAGATATTCTGGGAGTTGTCCATCCATCCAGGTAAATAATGCTGTTAATTGTCCTAGTGCAAAATACATCGCTGAGGCGAATAAGACTAAATTGATCATCAGCGGTATAAAGACAAATGAGCGCAAACCCGGTTGTTTAATTAATTGAAACCCTTGGATAAAATAATTCACACCACTTTTCTTGGCGATTATTGAATTGGTAACCATTGAGACTGCCTATTTTGTGACTTATATTGTTGATTTTGACGAGCCAAGCACAATAAAACAAGTGATAAACGGTGTCAAAAGGATAAAAATCGTTACAAAAAGCTGCTCAATTGCTAAAGTGAGCTGCTTTTTCCTTTTAATGCGTACCTGAACTGGCAACATGAGATTAAAACAAATAAAACTTGCTGGATTTAAGTCGTTTGTAGACCCAACTAAAATCCCATTTGATAACGCCTTATCAGCGATTATTGGCCCTAACGGCTGCGGTAAATCCAATGTGATCGATGCCGTGCGCTGGGTGCTGGGCGAAAGTTCAGCAAAGCATTTGCGCGGTGATTCGATGACCGACGTTATTTTTAACGGCTCATCGGCACGCAAACCCATTTCTGTTGCGGGTGTCGAACTGGTATTCGAGAACATTCAGGGAAGGCTCACTGGACAATATGCCAGTTATCAAGAAATCTCGGTAAAGCGACAAGTTAACCGCGACAGTGAATCAAGTTATTTCCTTAATGGTCAAAAATGTCGTCGAAAAGACATAACCGACTTATTCATGGGTACGGGTCTTGGGCCGCGTAGTTATGCCATTATCGAGCAAGGTACTATTTCACGCTTAATCGAATCTAAACCTCAAGAATTAAGAGTGTTTATTGAAGAAGCTGCAGGCATTTCGCGTTATAAAGAACGTCGCCGTGAAACCGAAAACCGTATTCGTCATACCCGTGAAAACCTCGAACGTTTAAACGATATTCGAGTTGAACTCGGTGCTCAATTAGACAAATTATCGCAACAAGCAAAAGCTGCTCTGCAGTACCGCGAATTAAAAAATAGCGAACGAGAGTTGCATAGCCAACTATTAGTGATTCGCTATCAGCAATTGTTGCAGCAAACAGACAGACTTGATGCCGAAACGGCCGAAGGTGAGCTTAAATCTGAAGCGTTAGCCAAAACCGCACAGCAGGGCGACACCAGTGTTATTCAGCTGAAACAGCAATTGGCTGAGCTCAGTGATGCTGAACATAAGCTAGTAGAGCAATATTACCAAGCCGGTAATACCATGACCAAGCTTGAACAACAGCTTGCTCATCAGCAACAGCAAGACTCTCAGTTACAGCAACAAATTCAAGTATTACAACAGCAAATCAAACAAGCTGACGATAATATTGTCAGCATGACCGATACTCATCAGCAATTGGTTGCGCAATTGGATACTCACCAACCCGCTTATGAACAGGCGAGTATTGTGCTTGAGCAAATCGATGAGCAAGTTTTTGCTATCGAAGAAGCGTGTGATGATCAGCAGCAACAAGTAACCCAATATGCTGAAATCTTAGCGACTCATAAAATGCAGTTGGCACTGAGCCAATCGACGCTCAGCCATCAACAGCAAAGTTTGGTTCAAAACGAACAGTACTTAGCTCAATTACAAACAGAGTTAGCTGTTTTAGCTCAGCAAGACAACCAACAGCAGTTGCAAAACAGCACGGCAGAATTAGCTAATGTTGAACAACAACTAAATGATAAACAGCTGCAGTACAGTCAACTTGAGCTTTCCTTACTTGAGCAGCAACAAGCCGTCACTGAAGCGAGTGATGCTTATCAAACCCTAAAGCAAACTGTCACTCGTTATCATTCTCGATTGCAATTTATTGATGAGTTGCTGGCCGATCATACTCAAGACGATGGCCAACAATTATGGCAAGTTATTGCGGTTGTGCCTGGCTGGGAGAAAGCGGTCGATAAAGTGTTACAAGGCTTAAGTCAATTACCTGTTCTAGGGTTGGGGCAAACATCTTCATTGAGCGTTTCTCCGCCTACAGTGGGTTTTGAGGCACAGCATCAAGTGACCTATCCGGCTTTAACAACCCCAGTTAATTTAACGCCATGGTTACAACATGTTGTGTGGGCGTCCAGTCTCAGTGAAGCAAAAGAGTTATTACCAACATTGCTTCCTGAGCAATATATTGCCACTCAAGAAGGTTACTTGATAGGCAATGGTTTTGTGCTCAATCATACTCAGGCAGGGCAATCCGCTATTGTACTGAGCCAAGAGCGAGCAAGCTTAAGCCAGCAATTAATAGAACTTGAGCAACAACAGCTATTGTCTCAACAATCTCTGACATCGTTAACTCAACGGGCCGCGACCACTCAGGTAGAGCTGAATCAATGCCAACAGGCTTGTCATCAGTTGCAAATAGAGCAGACAAAACTGCACTCTTTGGTGACGACTTTAACTCAACAAGCCGTTGAGAAACGCGATAAGCAACAGCAATGCAGCCAATCAATCGCCAAGCTTGAACAGCAAATTGGTGATAAACAAATGCATGTCGATGCCCTTGAAGAACAAGTGCTAACGCAAGAAGATGTATTGTTGCAAGCAATGAACCAACACGATGTTGCTCAACAAGCTTGGCAAACAAGCCAAGCTAAATTGCGTGAAACCAAAGTTACTCGCACCGATGCTGCAAATAGCGTTAAACAGCTGCAAGCACAAGTGCAACAACATGCTACCCAGCAAGCATTGAGTGAACAAAAATTAAAGCAACAACATGAAAAACAGACAGAATTAGTGAGTCAATTGACTCAGTTACAACAAATGTTGCTCGACAATCAGCAACAACAAGGTCAACATGATTTAAGTCAATTATCAATACAACTGGCGCAAGCACTCGAGCAGCAAAAAGCATTACAGCAGCAATTACAGCAAAATCGGTCTCAACAAGCAGAGCTTCAAACCAGTTTAGACCGTTTAGTATTGATGCAAAAACAACAGCTTGTAGTGTTACAAGACTTGACTCAAAAGATAAGCACGTTAAAGTTACGTCGTGAGGGCTTAAAAGGGCAGGCTAATGGGCAGCTGCAATTGCTGCAAGAACAGCAAATTCAGCTACAACAGGTCATTGCCGACATACCTGAACATGCATCTGTTGATGTTTGGTCGCAACAGCTTGAAAAAGTAAAACAGAACATTATACGTTTAGGTGCTATCAACCTTGCAGCCATTGAAGAATTTGAATCGCAACGAGAACGAAAAGCTTATTTAGACAGTCAAGATGACGACCTAAATAAAGGATTAGCGATTTTAGAAGACGCTATCCGTAAGATAGATAAAGAAACCCGAAGCCGTTTTAAATCCACATTCGAAACGGTAAACCATGATTTAGGGCTGCTATTTCCTAAAGTTTTTGGTGGGGGAAGGGCTTATTTGGCATTAACCGGTGATGACCTGCTTGAAACGGGTGTTACTATTATGGCGCAACCGCCAGGTAAGAAGAATAGCACCATACATTTACTTAGTGGTGGAGAAAAAGCGTTAACCGCTTTATCATTAGTCTTTGCCATTTTTAGACTGAATCCAGCACCTTTTTGTATGCTAGATGAAGTAGATGCACCTTTGGATGACGCCAACGTCGAACGTTTTTGTCGGTTACTGAAAGAAATGTCACAAAGTGTGCAATTTATTTATATCAGTCATAATAAAATAACAATGGAAATGGCTGATCAACTTATTGGCGTTACTATGCATGAACCTGGCGTTTCAAGAATAGTCGCAGTGGACATTGAAGCCGCCGTCGCCATGGCAGACGCGGTATAAATTTGCAAGACAGGGAATCTAATGAAAGATCTACAACTGGTGTTGTTCGTATTAGGCGCGATCGCAATTATTGCGGTGTTAGTGCACGGTTTTTGGTCGATTCGCAAACAACAACCTAAATCTATGAAACAAAGTCCGATGGCAGGATTTTATAAAGACCAAGCTAAACGTCGAGACTCTGAAGGTTTTGACGCCGATGGTATTGGCAAAGTGCGTGTACGTAAACCCGGTGAGGTTGAAGATGTAGTCATTAAGCCTGTATTAAAGACCAATTTAAGTCAAAAACCACACTCAGGTGCAACTAAGCTCACCGATACGCCTTTACAAGACTCACTGCGTCAGCCTGGTCCGCACCAAACTGAGCCAGAACATATTCAACCTAAAGTAGTACAGCCTGCGCAACAAAGCTTATTTGTTGAAGACGATGTTAAACCTGCTCCTACGGCAAGTACGTCAATGAATACCCCTAAAAAGATATTCAATACTTCAACCAGTACCGCCAAGTTAGAAAGCTACACAGGTAAACCTGTCGCCGCCAGACCAGAACCCACTAAGCCAACGGTACAAGCCGCGGTGCCAAAAGTGGATGTTAGCCCTGAAGTAGCGGTTAAAGCTGAAGTAGAGGTTAAATCTGAGGTTGCAGATGCTCCAGTAAATGAACCTGTAGAGCCGACCGATGTATTAGTACTGCACATTGTTGCTAAAGCAGGCGAGCAAATCCAAGGCGCAGAATTATTGCCAAGTTTGTTGTCGCTCAATTTCAAATTTGGTGATATGGATATTTTTCATCGCCACATCGACAATGCTGGTACTGGCAAAGTGCTATTTTCACTCGCTAACATGTTAAAGCCTGGGATATTTGACCCGGATAATATGGAACAATTTGTCACCCAAGGTGTGGTGTTGTTTATGACCTTACCTGGCTATGGCGATCCATTGATGAACTTCACCATTATGCTGAACTCGGCTTATCAAATTGCCGAGGATCTTGGTGCTGAATTATTGGATGGACAACGCCAACCTTGGTCAGATGCAACCAAAAAAGATTATTTACGACGACTCAATGCGGCGTAGGTTGATGTTTTTATTAAGGCCGCAGCAGCGGCCTTAATTGTTTTATACCTTTACACTTTATCAAGCAAATCACGGTTACAACCTGTATGACGGATGCCACAATGCACGCTATTCAAACTGAAATGGATCAACTTACTCACACCATTAACCAACATAATATTCGTTATTACGTTGATGATGCTCCGTCAATACCCGATGCTGAATACGACAGATTAATTAAGCGCTTAACTGAGTTAGAACGTGACTATCCGCAATTTAAATCGGTAGATTCACCGACACAACGCGTCGGTGGTATAGCATTACAAAAATTTGCTCAAATTACCCACCTTAAACCGATGTTAAGTCTCGACAATGCGTTTGAACAAGCCGATTTTGCAGCATTTAATAAGCGTATAACTGATAAAGTCGATAGCGTCGATTATGTTTGCGAACCAAAACTAGACGGATTGGCCGTGAGTATTACTTATCGTTTTGGCGTTCTTGAACGCGCCGCAACGCGAGGTGATGGCAGTGTCGGCGAAGATATTACCGCTAATGTGCGTACTATTCGTTCAATTCCTCTTAAGTTACGCGGTGAAGGATTTCCAGATTTAGTTGAAGTACGTGGCGAAGTGTTTATGCCTAAAGCGGCATTTGAGGCATTAAACCAGCGTCAAATCAGCAAAGGTGACAAAGTCTTTGTTAATCCTCGCAACGCAGCTGCCGGCAGTTTGCGCCAATTAGACAGTAAAATTACCGCTTCAAGGGCTCTTGGGTTTTATGCTTATGCATTAGGTGTAGTCGAAGGCGAGTCACAACCGATGCAAACAAGCCACTATGGCCAACTAACACAGCTGCAACAATGGGGTATTCCCGTTAGTAGTGAAGTGAAAGTGACTGATTTATTAGAAAAAGTCTATGCATATTACGCCGATATTATGGCCAGACGAAGTGCGCTTGAATATGAAATTGACGGCGTCGTCATAAAGGTTAATGACATTGCCAAGCAACAAACACTTGGTTTTGTGGCTAAAGCTCCTCGATGGGCCATAGCCTATAAATTTCCAGCCCAGGAAGAAATGACCTTGTTAGAGTCTGTTGACTTTCAGGTTGGCCGAACGGGTGCTGTTACCCCTGTCGCTCGCCTCAAACCGATATTTGTCGGTGGCGTGACTGTGTCGAATGCGACCTTGCACAATGCTGATGAAATTGCCCGTCTTGGGGTGAAAATAGGCGATACAGTGATTATTCGCCGCGCAGGTGACGTTATCCCGCAAATTGTTGCTATCGTGCCAGAAAAGCGCCCTGATGATGCACAAGATATTATCTTTCCACTGCATTGTCCTGTGTGCCAAAGCATTGTTGAGCGTTTAGAAGGTGAAGCTGTAGCGCGTTGTAGTGGTGGACTTTTTTGTGAAGCGCAACGTAAAGAGGCGATTAAACATTTTGCATCCCGTAAAGCATTAAATATTGATGGCATGGGCGATAAAATCGTTGAGCAATTAATTGATAAAGAACTAGTCAAAACGCCAGCAGACTTGTTTTCCCTTACCGCTTCTAGCATCACGATGTTAGATCGCATGGCGATGAAGTCAGCCACAAATATTGTCGCGGCGATTAAACACGCTAAAGCCACTACATTAGCGCGTTTTTTATATAGTCTTGGGATCCGCGAAGTCGGCGAAGCTACCGCCGCTAATTTAGCCCAACACTTTGCCGAATTTGAGCGTATTCGAACTGCTAGCGTTGAACAACTGCTCGAAGTCGCTGATGTTGGTGACATTGTAGCAAAACACATTCGACAATTTTTTGCACAGCCACATAACATTGAAGTAATAGAGCAATTGCTTGAAGCCGGCATTACTTGGCCTGTTATTGAACAAGCTGACGAATCGCAGCTTAGTCTTAAAGGGCAAACGTGGGTGTTAACTGGTACGCTAACTCAACTTAATCGTAACGATGCCAAAGCCCAATTACAGGCTTTGGGCGCCAAAGTGGCTGGCAGTGTTTCGAAAAATACTGATTGCCTTGTTGCTGGTGAAGCAGCGGGTTCTAAATTAGCAAAAGCTGAAGAATTGGGCGTTAAGGTGATAGATGAACAAGCTCTGATGGATTTATTAAATGCGGCTAACTAACATGAAAACTAGTATTGCTTTATTTATGCTGGTGCATGCCGATAAGAGTTTATTGTGAATTTTAGTAATATTACTTGGTTAGATGATCGTGGTCATATAAAACCGCCATTATTTTTGTATTTGATTTTGGTCTTTTTAGCCCGTGGCTGGTGTATTTTTATTGCATCCTTAACCCAGTTTAATGACCGTGCTGGTTTAGTAAGGTTATTTTATCCTGAAAAAAGCGATTTTGTATCGGCGCTAATTGCTGGTGTCGGGGCGATACTGATTTATGGACTTATTATTGCCGAGCGTAAACGCAGCTGGCCGATATTAATACCTTTGTTTAGACGTAGTGCTTGGTTTTTGTGGGGATTACTCATTATTGATGGACTATTTTTGTTCCAACGTATGATGCACGATGACTATTTGTTTAAAATTGGCTATTCGATTGATGCGCTTTTTCTGTTTTGGTCAGTTATTTATGTCTTCAAATCAAAGCGGCTATATTACTATTTTACCGACTGGACCCCTGATGATAGTACTGTGCAAGTCGAAACCATATCTGATGATGAGATTAAGCCTGATACGAAATAATGTACGACTTGGTATAAATGCACTATTATTTATTGGTTTCCAAAAACATTAAAATGTATGACTTTGATACACATAGCTCTATTTCAAAAATGTTAGCGTAGAAATGAAATTATCATCTCGGCCATAACTTGGCTAATGTGAAAAAGGATCAGTACTTTGGCTAAAACAGAATTAACACAAATACCTGTTTCGCAAATGGTTATCGGGTTAACCGTTAAGCTGCCTTTGTCATGGACAAGCCATCCTTTTTTTCGCAGTAAAGTAAAGCTTGAACAACAAGTGCAAATCGAGATGATCAAAGGTCTCGATGTGTCATTTGTTTACGTGATTGATGGCCATGATTTGCTGCCTAAAGTTGATGAGCCCGTTGAAATTGAGCCACCAGAAGAGGTTGTTGCACAAGAAATTGATTATCGACCTTTGGCTAAAAAAAGTATGCGAGTTAGCCAACAGCGCTTTGTAAAATCGGTTAACGATAGTCGAACCGTTTTTGGTAAAATAGTCAGTGATCCTGAAGGTGCTTATCGTGAAGCGGCCACCTTAGTTGAAGATTTAGTCGATCATTTGTATGAAAGTGAAACCCCTCATTTAACGCTCGTGGGCAGTGGCGAAACAGATGTTAGTGTTACTCAACATGGTATTTCAGTTGCGGTGATCTCTATGATGATTGCTCACACATTATCACTGTCTAAAAAAGATGTTCGTGACATTGCATTAGGCAGCTTGTTTCATGACATTGGTAAGTTAAAAGTCCCAGAGGCAATCCGGCGTAAAAAACGTGGTGAGTTAACTGACCATGAAATTAACTTTTTAAAAATGCACCCTAACTTTGGCCACGAGATGCTTAACCGCACCGGATTATTTCCTGAAGCCATGTTAGACATAGTGTTGCATCATCATGAGTTTATTGATGGTAGCGGTTTTCCTAATAATCTGACCGAAGCTAAAATTTTACCCACCACCCAAATAGTGTCATTAGCTAATGACTATGAAACCCTGTTACATCAATACCAGACGCCACAAGTTGCACTGGGTATTTTATTTAAAACTCACAGCAGTAAACACAGTGATAATTTAATTTCGGTTTTAGTTAAAATATTAGGTATTTATCCTCCAGGCACTATAGTGCGCTTAACCGACGAAAGCATCGCTAAGGTGATGATGACAACTGCCGATGTAAAACAGCCACATGTGTGGTCATGTAACCTCAGTGGGGGGGAACCTAGTTTTCGTTTTTTAATTAACGAAGATGTTCAAGTTCAAGAAGTGATGAAATTAGACGAATTATCTGAGGGTGCCATTAAAACATTGCAAGCCAATAGTCCAATTAGTTTTTACTTCAATAACTTCAATCATTAAAATTTAACGTCGTAATATCGAGAATACATGAATACAGTTACTATTATCGGATGTGGTTGGTTCGGTTTGCCGCTCGCGACACAATTAGTTAAGCAAGGTTTTAAGGTAAAGGCTTCAAAACGTCACCCTGAGGATTTAGTCCAATTACAGCAAGCCGGTATTGATGCTTATCAGTTAGATTTGGCAAATGTGGCTAACCAAGCAAAAAACTCGTCTTTATTCGATGCAGACGCTATCGTGATTAACATACCACCGGGACTTAGACGAGGCGAAACTGATTATCTTGGCTATTTAACTCAGTTAATAAACTTGATGGGTGAACGCCAATATCAAAAAATTATTTTCATCAGTACGACTGGGGTTTATCCTTCGCTAGATCAAACTGTAACCGAACAAGATGCTGCTGCTTTTAATGATACCAGTGGTACATTATTACAAGCAGAAGCGATGTTTTCAGCTATGAAAAATAGCTGTATTGTACGATTTTCAGGCTTGGTTGGACCTAAGCGACATCCCGGACGTTTTTTTGCCGGAAAAACGGATGTCAGTGGCGCCAATGTTGCGGTTAATCTGGTGCATTTAGATGACTGTGTTGCTGCTGTTAGCTTAATTCTTTCTCGCAACGATACTTTAGCTATTTATAATCTTGCTGCAAACGCTCATCCTACTCGTGGTGAGTTTTATGTTGCTGCCGCTGAACATCTTGGGTTAAGTGCGCCAGAATTTAATCAACAACAACAACCCAATAAAACTATCGATGGGCAGTTAATCTGTCATCAGTTAGGGTTTACATATGCGTTTAATAATCCATTCAAAATGCTTGATGCTTGCTAAACTGGCATAGGCTATAATAGCCAGAATATTTTGATTAAAAGGCGATTATTGTGACGACTCAAACTCAAGCGTTTGCATTACTTCAAGGTGATGAATTCGTAGAACTGTACAAAGTACTCAAAGTACTCGGTCTAGTGAACGGTGGTGGCGAAGCAAAGCATGTCATTACCGAAGGTCAAGTTACCGTCAACGGTGAAGTTGATACTCGTAAACGTAAAAAGTGTGTTGTTGGCGATGTCGTTTCGTTCAATGGCGCGACAATTGAAATTGTTCCTGCACAGTAAGGATTGATAAATGCAATTCCCAGAAGATGATAATGGCCAAATGTTGGCTGCAATGGCAGATGCCGGTATTGACCTTACTCAATCAATAGAAGTCGATTTCTTCTTGGTGTTTGACGATCAACGTGATGCCGAGTCAGCCTTAGAAGCATTAAGCCAAAAAGACCTCCAAGGTGAGCTTGAGCTTAACTTTGATGAAGAAAGCACCAAGTGGGAAGTGATTGTTTGCCTACAAATGGTACCTGAATACGCAACGCTTGTGGCTAAAGAAACTGAGTTAAATAACTTTGCCAAAGAGTTTGACGGTATTTCTGATGGTTGGGGCGTGATGCAAAACCAAGCCAGCGATAATGAATTTGCAGATGATGACCATGTTCACACTGAGCATTGTAAGCACTAACATTGCTAGCAACTAACATAGTCTTCACTATAGATTGAATTATTCAATTGAACAAAAGCCGTTAATGCCCAGCATTAACGGCTTTTTGATTATACAAAGCGACGTGGTTTAGTCTTCTTTTATCTCATTAATGACTTCTTTGGTTTCATGTCCAATAGCTTTAACGGTATCGCGTGTCCCGTGACCGATAGCTGTGGTCACTTTTTTTGTGGTGTGACCGATTTCTTTGCCAGTCTGTTTTAATTCAGCACAGGCGGACAAAGATAGAATAAAGCTAAACGATATCAGTATTACGATGATTTTTTTACACATTGTAGTAGCCTTATCAATAATCTAATATGAGATGTATCATCAGCTTAGCGTCGTTGCTATTTCAGCATAACGGGTTTGATGGTTAAAGGGTGTAATCATGGCGTTAAATGGCACATTGATTGGCCAAATTATTTTCGTTTTAACCTTAGTTGTGGTGTTCTTCACCTTAAGATTTGCCAAGGGGAAAACCACAAATTTACCCTTGGTGGGTTTTTACGCTCTTGTGTTAAATCTCATTTTTGCCCCTGCTGGGTGGATATATTGCTGGTACTGGTCAACCAAACCGTTTTTATCCAAATAAATTCAAACTCAAGGAAAAAACGAACTCAAGAAAATCACAAACAACTAGGATGAGATAATAAACTGTTCGTTCTATTTTAGGTTAACTAATTTATGGAATATTAACCTCGGTTAATGGTGATATCAGAGACATATCCATGTTCTGTCGCTATTAAGGCTTGCTTGAGCATGGTGGCGGCTTCTGTTGCCGTCATAAAGCTTGATGTATTAATGTCTTTGCCACTGGTTTGCCAAAAGTCCGTTGCCATTCCTCCTGGATATACCGCAATCAATTTCATCGGGCTGCCTTTCAATTCTAATCGTAACGATTCTACCAATCCCTTTATGGCCCATTTTACGGCACAGTAAGTCGACTCATTTGCTTTGCCTGCTTGCGCTGCGGTCGACATCACGACTACTACAGTAACGTTGTGATCACGATAGCGACTAATAAGTTCACGCAGCACTAGAATGCTTGAAGTGAGATTGTTGTGGATTAACTGATTAATCGCTTCAGGTGCTTGTTGTTCGATAGGGCCAAAATAACCACTGCCTGCACAATGAATAACCTTGCTTGGCGGCGCTGATAAACGCGAAAATAATGCACTGACATCTTCGGCCACACACAAGTCTGCTGTGTGAGTTTGTACGTTAGCTTGCTCTGGTTGAGTTAGGCCAGCCATTACACCTGCTAATTTTTGCTCACTGCGACCTGTCACCAATAACGGTTGATTTTCTGCAGCATACAGTTGTGTTAGTGCAGCACCTAAGCCGCTACTTGCGCCGGTAATAACAATCATAATAAAACCTTCAGCTCAATATTTACTTGGCCGACTACTATAACAATGCCTAAGTGAACAGCAAAGCGGTTGTAGTTCATTTCTCATATCGATTTTCAAATCTGATGTTTAAGTCAATATAAGCTTATTAATGGGTAATACGTTATTTGGTCAGTGTTTATTAGCCCAAGCTGAAATTAGTTGGGTAAAGCTGAATAAATTACACAGAACGCTTTGTATTTTGACGATAAAGATTGTCTAATAACGCCTTATATTATGTCTGCCGACTTCACGCTATTCCTAATAACGAGACTCTCCATGCTTGAACTCACGCTCCAACTCGCGGTTATTTTATTTTTTGTTGCTCTGGTTGCGGGGTTTATCGACTCGATTGCTGGCGGCGGAGGCTTACTGACCATTCCCGCATTAATGTGGGCAGGGTTACCTCCAGCAGCAGCATTGGGTACTAATAAACTGCAAGCGTGCGGTGGCAGCTTTTTTGCGAGCTTATATTTTGTACGTAAAGGGATGGTTGATTTACGCAGTATCAAACTGTCGTTGATATGCGCTTTTATTGGTGCATCAATTGGCACAATATTAGTACAAATGATCGACGCTAAATTATTGGAGGTCGTGCTGCCATTTTTAATTCTAGCCATTGGTTGTTATTTTTTATTCTCTAAAAAAATAAGTGAACAAGATCGCCAACAAGTCCTCACCCCAAGTGTATTTGCCTTTACTGCCGCATTGGGCGTTGGTTTATATGATGGTTTCTTTGGCCCCGGTACTGGAAGTTTCTTTGCTTTAGCATTTGTGTCATTGGCTGGTTTTGGTTTGGCCAAGGCAACCGCGCATGCAAAGCTACTCAATTTTGCCACTAACATTGCGTCGTTAATTTTCTTTTTAATCGGTGGTCAAGTCGCAGTGGTATTGGGATTAATTATGCTGGTAGGCCAAGCAATTGGTGCTACGTTAGGTTCACGTTTAGTGGTGACCAAAGGCGTTAAAATCATTAAACCTTTGGTGGTAGTGATGTCATTGGGCATGAGCGGCAAATTATTGTGGTCGCAATATATGTGATAGCAGTACATGTGATCGCGGTACATGTGATCATAGTAGCGATAATTTGGGTTTATTAACGCCAGCATTATGTGGTGTACGTGTTTGTTTTTATTGAAGGGATGTTATGCGCATTATTCACACATCAGATTGGCATCTTGGCCAATATTTTTATGGTAAAAGTCGCGCAGCTGAGCACCAGGCCTTTATGCAGTGGTTACTTGAGCAAATCAACATCCACCAAGTTGATGCGCTTATTGTCGCGGGCGATATTTTCGATACTGGCACACCGCCAAGTTATGCCCGTACGCTATACAATCAATTTATTGTTCAAATTCAACAAACAGGTTGCCAGCTAATTTTATTGGGCGGTAATCACGACTCTGTGTCGACGTTGAATGAATCTAAAAATCTCCTTGCTTGCCTAAATACTGTGGTTATTCCAGGTGCATTCGAGCATGTTGAAGAGCATGTATTTACCCTCAAAAATCGCCAAGGTGAAGTGGGTGCTATTTTATGTGGTTTACCCTTTTTACGCCCGCGTGATGTGGTGCTAAGTGAATCAGGTGAGTCATCAATTGATAAACAACGTAAATTGGGTGATGCCATTAGCGAGTTGTATCAGCGCTGTTTTGAGCAAGCTGAACAACTCAATAATACATTTACTACGCCAGTACCCATTATTGCGACAGGTCATTTAACCACAGTGGGTGCAAGTACTTCAGAATCCGTGCGTGATATCTATATTGGCAGTTTAGATGCCTTTAATGCAGCGCTGTTTCCTGCCGCAGACTACATTGCATTAGGTCATATTCATCGCCCCCAAGTGGTGGCGAAATCTGAACATATTCGTTACAGCGGTTCACCGATAGCGTTAAGTTTTGATGAACTCGCGGCAGATAATGCCACTAATAAATCGGTGTTTTTGGTCGAATTTAGTGATGCCAAATTATCTCAAATCACAGCATTAATGGTGCCAGTTTTCCAGCCGATGCAGGTGTTAAAAGGCGACTTAGATAGCATTGAGAAGCAGATAAGCGCATTTGCTTTGCAAGCAGAATCCGCAAAAACGACTTGGTTGAGCATTGAGGTGTCACAACAAGATTATTTGTCTGATTTGCAATCGCGCATTGCCGACATGACTCAAGACAAAGCGGTTGAAGTATTGCAGTTAAAGCGTGCCCGTAGTCAACGACAGCAACACATTAAGCAGCTCGATAATGAAACCTTATCTGAGCTCAGCGTCGACGAGGTATTTGGGCGACGTTTGTCGCAAGAAGAGTTTGAGAGTGAATCGCAACAGGCACAGTTAGGACGAATAAAGCAACGCTTTAACCAAGTGTATGTCGAAGTGGAGTCTGAGCGAAACAGTCAAGAAACGGCTGCGAGCCATGTGTTACAAGAAACGTCGACAGAAGCCGTTGCTACAAAAAGTGCAACCGAGGGTGAGCAATAATGAAAATTCTAAGCCTTCGCTTTAAAAATATTAACTCACTTAAAAATGAGTGGAAAATCGACTTCACCCAATCGCCATTTGCTGAAAACGGTTTATTTGCTATTACAGGTCCTACAGGCTCAGGTAAAACCACCATTCTCGATGCGATTTGTTTGGCGCTTTACCATCGTACACCGCGGTTAAGTAATATTTCTAAAACCACCAACGAGTTAATGACTCGTGGCACTGCAGAATGTTTAGCTGAAGTTGAATTTGAAGTTAAAGGTGTCGCTTACCGAGCGTTTTGGAGTCAGCGTCGTTCGCGCGACAAAGCCGATGGCAATTTACAAGATGCGCAAGTCGAATTGGCTAAACTCAGTGACGGTAAAATCCTTGCCAGTCAGATAAAACGTAAAACCGAATTAATTGAAGAAATCACCGGACTCGACTTTGCTCGTTTCACTAAGTCGATGATGTTGTCACAAGGCCAGTTTGCCGCTTTTTTAAATGCCGAAGCCAATGAGCGCGCAGAACTATTGGAAGAGCTAACGGGTACTGAAATTTACAGCTTAATTTCAGCGCGAGTGCATCAGCATTTTTCTGATGCCAAAACTAACCTAAAAGTGCTTGAAGCTAAGCTTGGCAGTGTTGAGTTATTTGATCAACAACAAGTTGTGGCGCAGCAACTACAGATTGAACAACTCAATCAGGCGCTTGTGATCGATCAACAGCAATTAGCTCAATTAAGCCAATTTATTACCTGGGCGGACAATACTGAGCAATCGCAGCAGACATTAGTTAACGTTCAGGCTCAACAGCAACTAGCACTGTCTCGCGTACAGCAACATAGCGATGAACTAACTCGACTTGAACATAGTGAGCCAGCACAGCAAATCCAGCCTCTATTTGAACAGCAACAAAAAGCCCAGTTAAGCACCCGAGTATTATCGGAACAGATTGAACAGTTAACGGAACAGGTTGGTGTAGCTGAACAAACACTGCAACAGCACACCCACAAGCAAACGCAAGCTGAGCAAGGCGTTGATAAAACCAATCAAGCACACAAAGATTTGCTTACGCTTATCGACAAACAGGTGTTGCCGTTAGACCAACACATTAGCCAATTGAACTATCAGTTGTCTCAGGTCAGATTAAGCCATCAGCAAACGGCTGAGCAACAACACAAAACGATTGAGCAACAGCAACAGTTGATGGCGTTGCAACAGCAACTCACGTCGGCAAAGCAAGACATACAGCAACAACTTGATAGTTTGCCACAAGGCCAAGAAGTGGCCAAAAAGTTTGCGGCTTGGCAGACACAATACAGCCAAGTGTTGCAATTAAACCAGCAGTTGAGCCAACTTGACACTCAACGAGTTCAGCAACAACATAATATCGAGCAAACTCAAACAACGTTATCTGAGCTTTCGCCACAAATAGAACTGGCCAAAACGACGGTCACCCAAGCGTTGGCTCAACAAGCCGACAGCCAGCAAGCAATAACGGCATTATTGGCTGGCCAAGACGAAAGTCAGATTAATCATGTCTACCAACAACTGGTCGAGCAGCAAGCTGGGCGTTATCAGTTAACCCAGCTATTTAGTCACTATGTGCGTCAGCAGCAACAATGCCAGCAATTAAGCAGTCAATCGGTGCAATTTAACACTGATTTACAGGCTTTAGCGCATTCACTTTCGCAGGTAAGAACCCAGTGGAGTGAAAAAAATCAGCAAGTAAAAGATCTGCAAACCATATTGCAGCAAGAACAGCAAATAGCCAATTTAACCTTAGAGCGTGCCAAGCTTAAAGCTGGTGAGCCTTGTGCATTGTGTGGTTCGACAGAGCACCCGTTAGTTGAGCGTTATGAAGCATTGAATGTGTCTGTTACCGAGCAAAGAATGCAGCAACTACAAATTGAACTTGATGCGATTAAACAGCAAGGTGAGCAGCTTAAAAATCAACAAACGGCGTTGCAAGTTAACTATGACAATTCGCTCAAGCAATTGAGCCTAGCGCAAACTGAATTACAATTAACTGAGCAACAGTGGCAACAACACACTCAGGCGCTTGCGGTAACGCTTGAATTACATGAGCAGCAACAACATAAGCTAACTGATTATATTGCCCAGTCAGAAGCCAAACAGCAGCAACTTGCCCAAACGATAAGTCAGCTTAACCAATGCCAAAAAACCTTACATCAACATCAGCACAATGCTACCCAAGCAGAACAAGCGTTGGCAGTGTTGGTTAATCAGCATGGATTATTGCAACAACAGCTTGATAATTTATCCCAAGGTTTAGTGAGTCAGCAGCAGCAAATTGAATCTGTTAACAAGCAACTACAGCAACTTAGCAGCGCACTGGATGCACACATTATTGCCACAGGGTTAACGCCGCCGACACTAGATAATGCCGACGCTTGGCTTCATCACTTACAACAACAACTTGAACGTTGGATTGAAGCGCAGCAGCAGGCTATCGATAACCAACAGCAGCTCAGTGTCACCGCAGAAAAACTCACCGCAAACAATCTAGACACCTCTGAAATAGCAACCAAGCTAGCGGAAGTAACTGAGCAAGTGGTTACGCTTAACGAGCAACTCGATTCGGTACTCGCAAAGCGTAAAGTCGTGTTTGCAGAGAAAGTGGTTGAAGATGAAAAGCTGCTTAGCCAACACGCAGTAGATCAAGCTCAGCAGGTATTTGTCTCAATTCAACAACAATTGCAAACGGCGGATAAACATTTTGCTGGCTTACAAGCGCAGCTGCAATCGACAACGCAGCAAGTCACCAAGGCGAATCAAGAGTCACAACAGTTGCAGGAAAAATGGCAAGTGGCATTACAATCAAGTCCATTTGCAGATCAACAATCATTTGAACAAGCCTTATTGACGCCACAAGAGCGTCACACCTTACAGCAATTAAAACTGCAACTTGATAACGACATTGTCAAAGCCAATACGTTAGTTGAGCAAGCCTTAACAAAACAAACGGATTTAGCGCAGCTGGCAGAGCAACACGGATACGATATTGCTCAACACAGCGATATAATGCTGCAACATCAAACGATGGAAGCTAAGCACCAACAAGACAAGCAAACACTGTGGCGCTTAAGCCATGAGTTGGAGCAAGATACCAATAAGCGGGCAGGGCAACAGCAACTGCTCGCGGAACAAGCTCAAATGCAACAAGATTACGACGATCTTGCGTATCTGCATTCGTTAATTGGCTCACAAAAGGGCGATAAGTTCCGTAAGTTTGCTCAAGGGCTTACTTTAGACCATTTAGTGGCATTGGCGAACAGACAGCTGGAACGTTTGCAAGGTCGTTACTTACTTGAACGCAAAGAGTCCGATGCGTTAGAGCTACAAGTACTCGATACCTGGCAAGGTGATGCAGTACGAGACACCAGAACCTTGTCGGGCGGTGAAAGCTTTTTAGTGAGCCTAGCCCTTGCACTCGCATTATCTGACCTTGTTAGTCATAAAACGAGCATTGACTCACTGTTTTTAGATGAAGGCTTTGGTACGTTGGATAGTCAAACGTTAGATACCGCTTTAGACGCATTAGATAATTTAAATGCTTCGGGCAAAATGATTGGTGTCATTAGCCATATTGAAGCCATGAAAGAGCGGATCGACGTACAGATAAAAGTGACTAAAATGAACGGTCTTGGTATCAGTAAATTGCAGGGTGAGTTTGCTGTAAGTGGGTCTTGATCTGCCTCAAACTCCCATGATTACTGTAATCGAGTTCAAATTAATTATTAATTAAATATCATTTTATATTTGTAAAATGATTATTTTTTGATATAAAAGAGCGTTGATATGCAATTTGAGTGCAAAAGTCCGTATTTTTAGCTGTTTATACCGGATGCCGTAGTATCAAATATTGGGTCATATTCACCATAAAAAACGACATGAAGGCATAGAGTTAACTGAATTTATGCCCAATATCGCAATAACAATTTGCAGTAAAAGAAAAATAAAAAATATAAAGCGTCATCTTTTAGGGTGGATTAGACATTGCTAATGAGTAAAATTATGGGCTTCCAAAGGCCAGCGGTAAGTCAATTGAACTTGCCAAACTTGCACAAGAAAGTCTTGCTAGCGAGTGTATTTGTTGTCGGGGCGGCTTTATTATGGCCAACACAACAAGAGTTTTCATCACAACGTATTCCAGTGGCAATCGATATCGATTCGTTATTGCCACACATAGCTCAACAAGATAGCGCTTTGAAGCTGGTAAAGCCTATTTCACCGATTTTAAATCGCGTGATTGAAAGTGGTGATACCTTAAGTCATTTATTTGAATTAGCCGGTATCGACCAACGAACCATGTATAAAGTACTTGAGGCTGATTTAGAAGTCTTAGCACTAGATACACTTCTGCCGGGTAACCGAATCCAATTTTGGGACAACGCTAATGGCGAGCTTGATAAGCTAGAACTGTACTTTAGCCCTGCTCACCAAGTGGTATTCTCCCGTTTTAAAGACGGAACTTACGGTGTTAATGACATTAACATCGATGGCATTTGGCAAAATCGCATCGTTGGCGGAGAAATTAACGGCTCTTTTTATGTATCGGCTAAAAACGCTGGTTTAAGTGCCGCTGAAATTCAAAAAGTTGAAACTCTGTTAAAAACGAAGTTAAACTTTTCTCGTGAGTTGCGCGCAGGTGATACTTTTTCGGTTTTGGTTAACGACCAATTTGTTGAAGGTGAACCAACAGGCACAACATCGATTGAAGGCATTCGTATTAATACCGGCCGTCGCGACATTACCGCGTTTCAAAATGTCGATGGCAATTATTACGACATTGAAGGTCAAAGTTTAACGCCTGCTTTTCAACGTATTCCGCTTAACCGAAAAGTTCGTTTAAGTTCGCGCTTTAACCCTAATCGTAAACACCCAATTACTGGTCGTATTCGTCCACATAACGGCACTGATTTTGCTACCCCAATAGGTACACAAGTCGTAGCTCCGGGAGATGGCATAGTCACTATGGTGACTAAACATCCTTATGCAGGCAACTATATTGTGATTCAACACGACAATAAGGTCAGCACACGCTACCTGCATTTATCGAAGTTCTTAGTTAAAAGAGGCCAACGTGTCACTCGTGGTCAACCGATTGGATTGTCGGGTAATACTGGTGCTTCAACAGGTCCTCACTTACATTATGAGTTTATTGTAAATGGTCGTCCTATCGACGCAATGAAAGCCAATATTGCAGAAGCTACTGTATTACCTAAAAAGCAACTACAAGCGTTTCAAGCTTTGGTGCATAGCCGTAGCATGATGATGGATTTAGGCTAATCACAACGCGTGTAAGCGAACTCTGAACGATAAAAATGCAGCCTATATTGGCTGCATTTTTTGTTGTTAAATCACAGTACTTAAAGAGTGCTCAATACTAGCGGTAACGGTTGTCCCTTGTTATTACTTATCGTTGCAGTGCTTCCGCTTGTGGATCTATCTCAGTTCTGGGGTCCATTTCATATGCTGTTGGGCTTGCCATATCGGTGACGGCACGAAAACTTTCTTTTGTTGCAAGTGTTGAGGGGGCAATATGGCTGCGGCGTCTTAATAATACTATCACGAAGAAAATCGCCAAACATGAACTGGTAAAGGCATATAAACCCTTGGCGCCAAATAATCCCATCGCAAGTGAAGCCATAGGCGCACCAATAGCCGACGATAACCCAAGAGTGATAAGCATGGCACTGCTTATTTCAACAAAATCTTCAGAGGTGGCGTTGTCATTAGCATGGGCTAAGCATATTGCGTATAGCGTCATACATGTCCCTCCCCAAAAAAAGGCTGATATTGCTGCTGGCCAACCGCCAAAAGTAGTGACTACGTAAGGAAGAGTGACGAAGAGTAATGACACCAAGGAGCCACCTAAGGCAGTAAACATCAAAACACTGCGCCTATCAAACCTATCGGATAACTTACCTAGTGGTACTTGAAAACAAGCTCCGCCAAGGACGGTAGCAGATAAAAATGCACCGAGTTGAATACTGTCAAAACCATTATCTTTAGCGTAAATAGGGGCTAATGCCCAAAATGCACCTGTGACAAAACCGGCAACCACGGCTCCAATCAGTGCAACGTGAGAGTGCCGCCATACCTTTGCCATATTCAACTTAACGTGTTTTACCACCGCAGGTGCTGATGAACGTGTCAGTGACACCGGAATGATTGCGATAGAGATAAATATAGCGGCTAGACCGAATAGCATCGATTCGTGCTCGCTGCCTAAATTGAACAGTTGTTGGCCACACATCACCATGATTAAATTTAGTGTGGTATAAATAGACAGTATTGTTCCTCTATTATTCGCTGTTGACGTGCCGTTTAGCCAGCTTTCAATGATCATGTATAAACCAGAAATCATCACCCCGATTAAAAACCTTAACAACATCCAACTATAAAACTCGGATAATAAAGGAAATAGTAAGATGACCACCGAGTAACATGTTGCCAATACAGCAAAGCTACGAATATGCCCAACTCGTTTTAACATATAGGGTGTGGCTAAACAGCCGGAAACAAATCCTAAAAAGTACCCCGATCCGGTTAAAGCGACTTGAGTATCGCTAAAACCAGATTCACTCGCCGCAATGGGGAGCAGAGTCAGTAATAAACCATGGCCAAGAATTAAGAATGCATTAGATATGAGTAATGCTGAAAGTGGGATTAACGCGTTTAACATGTCACTCCAATAGGTTTTGTGTGTGATACGTCACCAATTCACACAGCTAATCACCAAGATTGATTGTAATGAACTCCGAATTTGCCCAGGTATTAAAGCGTGTTTTAGTTTATTAATACCGCGTGTGACGCTGCTTATCGTACTATTTGGGACAGAACTGGGCGATGTTGTTGCAAGAAACGACGTTGGTTAACGCTGATGTAACCTGCGTTTTGCACATTTCACTGACACACAATATGAAAGGAAGATTTATGCCAAGTGTGGTTATTATTTTTTTATTTTATAAATCAGCATGTTGAGAGTATGGCTTTTGGTTTTGCAGTTTAGATTAGTTTTACAGCGGTACAATGCCGAGCAGCATTGCACTGAAATCGAACAATATTTACTCTAAATATTGTGATAAATGCTTTCAATAAAGATGATATAAATTGAAACGTTTACCAGTCATAACCTTTGTAACAAACTGCTTATTTGAAAAGAGTCATTATGATGAAACTCTCTTAGAGTAAATCGAATAAGTAATTGATTTTACAGAGCAAGATGCTCATCATTTTATTGACGTTTTAGATATGGCAACCACGAATATCAGGCTCACTCATTTATTAGGTAACATATCTGTTATTAGAAGAACAAGAGATGGTTTTGAAATTTATTATGGCAGTACATCAGGAAAACTGGGTTGTAAATAGGTGTATTCTATTGAGCGTAAGGTTATCAATTGGAAGCTAGTATGGGCAATAAATTATGATTCTGTTCGAAGTATTTGTGTTTAACCCTATGGGCGTTTAATCATAACCCATTGCATTGTTCATTTAATGACCATCATGTCGCCCAGTTAATCCGTATTATCTTAATATGGATAAACCATTTGAAGAGATATTAATTTTGAAAGAATATACAAACATCGACATCATTCATCATGAAGATAACGAGATAGTGGCGATGCTGACTGCTGGCTTACGTCAATTTAATGTTGAAAACTTAGGTTATGAAACTTCGTAAGCCCTTACAATTGTTGCACGAAATAATGATGGAGATATCATTGGTGGCGTGGCTGGCCGATCAGTTTATAAGGACTTTCTAATTAATGTCGTATGGATTGATAATCTTTATCGGGGTAAAAGTCAGGGCTACCGCATGAGTGCTTAATTTTAATCTATGCATTAAAACAAGCCTTTAATACCGCCTCAAGCATCTATGGATTCATCATGCATCGTTTTTGTTTTCCAACAATGCTTATCTTCGTCGACTCTGCTCGTAACATATTCAAACTAATATGGCGCAGGCATGACAGATTTTTGACCCCGTGAGCGTTGTATATTTGACATGCATACTCCCCCATACTGACATCAAGCACCCAGTGCATTGATTCTATGCCTCAATGTTCTCGAACGGCTATCGCAGCTTGTTCGACACTTAGCTCCTTAGCGCTGATGTAATAACGGTACTCAAGCTCGATTGGTTTTCCTTTTTCAAGGCGACAACTTTCAACCATAACGATATTTTTAGCCCTTTCCACTTTGAAAAGTCACCAGCTAAGTTTGTACTGTCAATAACATAACACTGACGACACTCTGTTTGCCCATGATCGTGTTTGATTGCGGATTTATCTGTATTGTTGGCTCGCAGGAAAGAGAAGGTTTTTACTATCGCTTCGCGCAGTTTTCCCTGATTACTTTTAACGGCTAGCAGATAGTCACCGCCTTGTTCCACAATGGTTTTGGCTATTTTTGTTTGACAAGCCATAGCATCGATAGTCACTAAAGCCCCTTTGATATCTAACATCTTTATCAACTCAGGAATGGCAGTTATCTCATTGCTTTTTTGTTCTGTTTTAAGTTGGCCAAGTACTAATTTGTTTGATGAAGCATAAGCACTAATCATGTGTATGGTACTGGCTCTGTCTTGACGATTGTATGAGCCCCGAAGCGTTTTTCCATCGATAGCAATACTTGCCCGGTAATCCCCCCTAAAAATAGTAGATTTCAAAAGTAGAATTTTCTCGTAATATATACGCAGGGAGATTCTGCATGAA